>NZ_JBFAQS010000004.1:0-481930 GCF_040678875.1 Micromonospora sp. NPDC049274 | reverse complement strand
ATGGCGCCTGCGGTGAAGGCGAGGCCGGCAGCGGTCAGAGCGGTCTGACGGATCAGATCGGTACGCATGATGGCGTGCTCCTCTGCATCGGGGGAAAGCGCCTCGGCACACGAATGTCGCGGGGGGTGTGTGCCGGGCGGGAAGTCTCAAGGGGATCTACCCGGCGGCTGGGCCTGCTCGGGTGTCCGGGGGGTGTAACCGTGGCGGCCGGTCGGGTGTTCCCGGCGGCTGCCGCACGGGCCGGCCAGTGGTGCTGCTCGGCCGTGCGGGGGATGTAACCGTGGCGGCCGGTCGGGTGTTCCCGGCGGCTGCCACGCAGGGCCGGCCAGTGGTGCTCGGCCGTGCGGGGGATGTAACCGTGGCGGCCGGTCGGGTGTTCCCGGCGGCTGCCGTGCGCCACGGCCCGGGGGTCGCGGCGGCATGCCAGGTATAACGACCCCGCCCGGCCCACGATTCCGCCGCCCGGGTGGCACCGACCACGGGACGCGACGGCCGGTACCGGACAAATCACCCAGCCGGAAACGAGCATCCGCCCCCCGGCCGGGGTGATCGACTCGGGTTCGGTGAAACCGGGGTGTCCGGACGCGTTGGACACCGCGACTTCATGGAACCCGAGTCGATCATCGGCTTGACCGGGGCGGCGCGCCGGGTGCAGCCGCACGCATGACACGGGTGGGGCGGCCCGAACGTGTCGGACCGCCCCACCCGAGCCGCGTCGAGGTCAGAAGCCGAGGACGGCCCGCCCACCGACCACGGGCAGTCGCAGCTCACTGTCGTTCGGAGCGACCCGCAGCTCGGTGCCGCCCAGCGGCAGCAGCGTGTACTCCTGGTCGCTGGAGAAGACGACCACGCCGATGCGGTGCCCGGCCGGGAAGATGTAGTCCTTCGGCTCCATGGTCCACCGGTAGTCGTACAGCTTGCCCTGCTTGACCGGCTCGGTGCGCGCGGCGCTCTTACGGTTCTGCGGGTCCATCCAGCCGCGCGTCACGACTGTCGGCGCGGCGCTCGACCCGGCCGGGCCGTAGTCCACCAGGTACGCGGTGAGGTTCGCGTCCGGCTTGTTGTCGATCGCCATCCGTAGCCGCATCTCCGGACGGCCGGAGATGCGCACGCTCTGGGTCAGCGCGGGGGAGCGGTAGGCGAGGCGGTTGGCGCTGGCCGTGTCCGGGTCGGCCACCAGGGTGTCCGGGTGGATGGTCCGCCCCTCGTCGACGAAGCTCTGCTCGACCTTGGCCTTCGGCGGCTTACCCGTGGTGAGCGTGCCCGGGGTGGTGGCGTCGGTGGCGGCGAAGCGCAGCCCGACCTCGCGTGCCGCCGGGTCGGGCCAGTTGGCGTACGTGGTGTAGGCCCGGTCCTCGCGCTGGAGGACCGCGGTCGGCTCGTCCATGATGCCGTTGCGCACGTTCCACAGCCAGAAGTCGAACCAGCGGTTCTCGGTCTGCTTGTAGGTCCACGTCTGGCCGCTGGGCAGGGTCACCGAGGCGTTGCTGCCCGGGCCGCCGTGCCCGCCCTGGTGCAGCCAGATCTTGCGCGGCACGTCGCGCTTCGCCAGCTCGTCCCACCAGCCGGCGAAGTGCTCGGTCTTCACGTTCCAGTCGTTGAGGCCGTGCACGACGAAGACGCTCGCCTTGACGTCGCGGGCGTCGAGGTAGTCGCGATCCTGCCAGAACTTCGAGTAGTCGCCGGTGACCCGGTCCTGCTTCGCGGTGATCGTCGCGAGCTCGTCGGCGCAGGGGCCCTCGGCCCGCGCCTGTCCGGCCGTGTACTGGGCCAGGATGTCGAGGTCCTCGCCCTGGAAGGTGCCGGGCGCCACTACCAGGCCGTTGGCCCGGTAGTAGTCGTACCAGCTGCTGATCGCCGAGACCGGCACGATGGTCTTCAGGCCCTTGACCCCGGTGGTGGCCACCTGGTTGGGAAGCGTCCCGTTGTAGGAGACGCCTGTCATGCCGACCGCGCCGGTGGTCCACCCGGCGGTGACCGGGGCGCCGCTGGCGTCGTACCCCTTGGCCCGGCCGTTGAGCCAGTCGATGACGGCCTTGGTGCCGAGCGTCTCGGCCTGGTCGCCGCTGGTCGGGCAGCCGTCCGAGTCGCCGGTGCCGACGCTCTGGCCCAGCACCACCGCGTACCCGCGCGGCACGTAGTAGTCGTCGAGCGAGCCGGGCAGGTTGGCCTTCGCCTGCGCCCGCTGCGTGCCGGCGTCGAGCGCGCGACGCCCGGAGCGGTCGGTCCGGCCGTTCTGCGGCAGGTCGTCGACGAGCACGCTCGGGTACGGCACGTCACCCCAGGTGTCCTTGCGGTATGGGCTGTGCTCGAAGATGACAGGCACCTTGAAGCCCTGGGTGGCGGTCTCCCGGGGTCGGGAGATGTCGATCGCCACCCGGTCGGGACGGCCGTCGTGGTCGGTGTCCACCGGGGTCTGGACGAACACCCGCTCCTCGATGGCGTCGGCGAGGGAGAACACCGGTTGGGTCATGCCGTCGGCCACCACGATGCCGGTGGGGGTGGTGGCTGCGGGCGGGGCGGCCGCCGCGGTCGGTGCGGCGCTCAGCACCAGGGCGCCGGACACGCCGACGCTGAGAAGTGCCAGATGGCGGGGTCGACGCATGCGCGTCTCCCTTCGGTCGGGCTGGTTGCCGGGTCTCGGCACGGGCCAATCACGAAGATCCATTCGTCGCCATGCTAGGTGCGAGTAAGCGTCGCGTCGATCCCTTCGGACGGGCATGCGGCTTTCGTTCACATTGGAAGGTCGGGATCGGGTGGCGGTAATCGAACCGACATCGAATCGGCACCGGCGGCGACACGAGCCGGAAATCCCGCTCAACTCCGCGACAAATTGCTCCGTCGCGAACCCTTGAAGATCAGGTAGACGGCCCTATGATCTTGCAAAAGACGCCCAAGAGGCGCATTTGTCCACATGAGACAGGAAACTAGATGCTCAGGAAGACACGCTGGCTGCTGGCCGTCGCCGTCACGGCCACGGCGCTGACCGCCGTGCCCGGCGGCACCGCCACAGCCGGTCCCGGCGGAGGCGCCCCGACGGGCACACCCGCCACCTCCGCCAGCCCCACGACCCACACCGTCACCCTGCTCACCGGGGACGTGGTGACCGTCCGGAGCACCGGCTCGGGATGCCCGCAGGCCACGGTGCGGCCGGTCGACGCGAACGCCGTGATCCGTCAGACCTGCGGCCCGGACGGCCACCTGCACGTCCTGCCCGCACGCGTCGAGTCCCAGATCGGCTCGATCCTCGACCCCGACCTCTTCGACGTCACCGCGCTGATCGCCGACGGGTACGACGACGAGACCACCGCAAACCTGCCGGTCATCGTGCAGCCCGCCACCGCGTCGGCCCGCGTGGCCGCGCTCGGCGACGTGCGGTCCCTGCCCAGCATCGGCGCGGTGGCCGGCCACGTACCCAAGAAGAGCCCGGCCGGCGCGAAGCTCGCGACCACCTCGCTGCTCGCCGGCGCGAAGAAGGTCTGGCTCGACCGCAAGGTCCGCGCCACCGCCCTGACCGGGGCCGACCAGCGCGGAAAGCTGGACCCCAACCTGGGTCAGATCGCCGCGCCGGAGGCGTGGAAGGCCGGCTACACCGGCACGGGCGTGCGGGTGGCGGTGCTCGACACCGGCGCCGACTACACCCACCCCGACCTGGCCGGCCGGGTCGTCGAGCGGGCCGACTTCACCGCCGAGGGCGGTGACGCCGTCGACCACAACGGCCACGGTACGCACGTCGCGTCGACCATCGCCGGAACCGGGGCGGCAGCCCACGGCCAGCGTCGCGGCGTGGCGCCGGACGCCAAGCTGGTGATCGGCAAGGTCCTCGACGACCACGGCTCCGGCGCCGACTCCGGCATCATCGCCGGCATGGAGTGGGCAGCCGCCCGCGCCGACGTCATCAACATGAGCCTCGGTGGCGGCGCCCCGGACGACGGCAGCGACCCGCTCTCGCTCGCGGTGGACGGCCTGAGCAAGTCCACCGGCGCGCTCTTCGTCATCGCCGCCGGCAACAGCGGCGCCGAGATCTCCTCGCCCGGCTCCGCCAGCAGCGCGCTCACCGTCGGCGCCGTCGACCGCGACGACAAGCTCGCCGACTTCTCCAGCCGGGGCCCGCTGGTCACCAGCCACGTGGCCAAGCCGGAGCTGGTCGCGCCCGGCGTCGACATCGTCGCCGCCCGTGCCGCCGGCACCAACCTCCAGGACCCGATCGACAGGTACTACGAGGGCCTCAGCGGCACCTCGATGGCCAGCCCGCACGTGGCCGGCGCCGCCGCGCTGCTCGCCCAGCGGCACCCGGACTGGACCGGCGACCGGCTCAAGGCCGCCCTCGTCGGCGCGGCCGACCCGCTGACCGGCGTCGACGCGTACGCCGTCGGGGCCGGCCGGCTCAACGCGGCCCGGGCCCTCGGCGGCCCGACCAGCAACCAGCCGGTGGTCAACCTCGGCACCTTCGCGTACCCGCAGTCCGGCCGCAGCGACACGACGCTGAGCTGGACCGGCGGGTCCACCCCGGCCACGACGGTCCTCGACCTCGACGTGTCGATCGTCAACCACGACGGTCAGCCGGTGCCCCGGGGCGCGGCGTCGCTGTCGACGGGCCGGGTGACGCTCAAGCGCGGCGCCACGGCCGACGCGACGCTGCGGATCAACCGCGCGGCGCTGGCCAGCCGGCCGGGCCTCTACCTGGCCACCGTCACCGCCCGCACCGGGCACAAGCTGGTGGCCGTCACCCCGGTGAGCTTCTACGTCGAGCAGCCCAGCTATGACCTGACGATCCACACGAAGCCGCTGCCCGGCCTGCGCGACGGCGCGGAGAGCTGGATCAACCTCACGGTCACCAACCTCACCGACCCCCTCGTCTACCGCGACGGGGCCGGCGGCACGCCCGGTGACACCTTCACCCTGCGGGTTCCGGCCGGCCGGTACGCGGTCTTCGGCGCCTCCGTCGCCTACTACGTCGACAGCGACGTGCTGGAGACGACGCTCGCCGGCGAGACCGACCTGGACGTACGCGGCGCCCGGAGCGTGACGCTCGACCCGGCGCGGGCCAGGCCGGTGACTGTCACCGTCGACGGTGCGCCCACCACGCCCACCCGAGTCGACTTCACAAACGTCCAGACCTCGGTGAACGGTCTGTCCTGGTGGCACCAGATCAGCGGGTACGGGAGGGCCACGACGGTCCGCAGCACCGCGCTGCCGAAGCCCGGCATCGGGTCGCTGCGCACCTGGGTGGCGGCCAACCTGGACTCGCCGGCCGGCACCGCCGCGCCGTACCGCTACAACCTCGTGCACGAGTACGCGGGCGGTGTGCCGACCGACCCGGCGTACCGGGTGGGCCGGTCCGAGCAGGCCACGCTGGCCCGGATCGACGAGCGGTTCCACCAGGCGGACTCGCCGGAGATGTTCACCGGGCTGGTCCGCACCGGCCTCACCCGCGACGGTGTGCCGGTGACCCAGACTCACGAGGGGAACCTGCCGCCGTACCGGACCGACTACCTCTCGCCCGACATCCTCTGGGCCGACCAGGGCGTCTACGGGGGCCTGGGGGCCGACGAGGCGCCCCGCAGCTACCAGCCCGGTAGTCGGCAGAGCAAGGTGTGGGCGCGTCAGCCCCTGCACTCCGGTTGGTACGACGACCCGGCCGGCGCCGGCTGGAGCTGCGCCACCCCGCCGTCGCGGACCCGGGGCAACCTGCACATCGACCTGGTGACGCTCACCGACAAGCACCAGCGCGCCGACTGCCTGTACGGCGAGGCGATCGGCGTGAAGCGCACCCTGTCGCTGTACCGCAACGGCAAGCTGCTCGACGAGCGCAGCGGCCCGTTCGGCGACTTCACAGTCGGGCAGACGATGGCCGACTACCGGGTCAGCCTCGACGTCGACACGAGCCTGATCCTGCCGATCTCGACAAGGGTCACCACCTCGTGGACGTTCCGGTCCGCCGGGCCGGACGGGACCGCGAGCGTGCCGTTGCCCCTGCTCGCCCTCGACTACGCCCTGCCGATGGACACCAACAACCACCCGGTGGGTGGTGGAACGGCGGAGCTGGCCGTCCGGCAGGCGCACGGTGTCAAGGCGCAGAGGGTGACGTCGATGCAGGTCTGGACCTCGACCGACGACGGTGCCACCTGGAAGGCCGCCCGGGTCACCGGCAGCGGCGACACCTACCGGATCGACCTGCCGAAGGCCGCGTCCGGGCAGGCCGTCTCGCTGCGCGTGAAGGCCGCCGCCAACGGCGGTAGCGGTATCGACCAGACCATCATCCGGGCGTACCACGCCGGCTGACGAGTCGAAGCGCGGGTGCGGTCAGGCTCCGGCCGGGCCGCACCCGCGTGCGTTACTGGCCCTCCCAGACCGCCTTCGCGCCGGAGTCACCGGTGCGGACCACGTAGTAGACGGCGATGCCGGCGGCCACCAGCGACAACACCTGCAACGCCAGGGTCAGCGCCCGGGGCCGTCCACCCTCGGCCGCTCGCGGCGGGACGAACCACACCAGGGCGAGCGCCACGACCGCCAGCCCGATCGCCGCGTACAGGGTGAGGTCACCGAAGTGCTGATGCGCCTCCAGCTTCGGGAGGAACTCGGGCGTGACCCGGTTGGCCGAGCGCAGGCGCTCGAAGAAGGCGTCGCCGGAGAACTTCGCCAGCAGCGCGCACAGCGGGGCGCCCACGGCGAGCAGACCCAGCACCCAGCGTGTGTGCGGTCGGACCAGCGGGACGAGCGCGTACGCGATCGTCAGGAGAGCCAGCAGCGGCACGAACACGACCGCGGCGTGCAGCACGAGCGGGTGGGCGGGGATGCCCATGAACTCCTCGAACATTCGGCGACTCCTCCGGCCATGGCGGATCGCGATGATCCAGGCATGGAGGCTATCGGTACCGACTGAGCGTGCCCAGAGCCAACGCTCAACTGCGCGAGCGCGGCAGGCAGTCCTTCTTGTACTTCAGACCGGAGCCGCACCAGCACGTGTCGTTGCGCTCCGGTGGCCACGGGACCCGCGCGCTGGGTCGCGCCGACACCTCGGCGGCGTAGCCGGCCCGGACCGCCGCGTCGGCCGGGCCACCGTCGCGTCGACCGGCGAACGCGTCCAGACCGGCCACGCTCGCGCGGAACACGCCCAGCCCGCTCCGGCCGGCGCCCGTCAGCCGCACCAGCTCCTTCTCCAGGCGGGCCCGGTGCGCGTCCCAGTCCGGCCCGTACACGTCGGTCAGCTCGGGGTGCTCGGCGAGCAGACGGTCGAACTCCGGCCGGGGCCAGAGCAGCAGATCCGTTCCGCCGCCCTGCCGCTCCGCGGCCCGGCGGACGAGCTGGTTCTCCAGGCGGTCGGCCAGATCGTCCTGCCGGTCGTGCGGCAGGTTGAGATCCCGGCGTACCCGATGGCGCTGTTGCAGCAGGAGGAAGAGCACACCTGGCGCGTCCGGCGGACCGACCTCCGGATCGGCCGGCGCCTGCCCGGCGGCGGTGGCGCGCTCGCCGAGCAGGGAGTCGACCGCCTCGCTGAGCCAGCGCTCGGCGATCGCCGAGCGGCCCGCGGCGTCCAGCGCCGCGCTGACGTAGGCGGGCGCGTCGGGCTGCGTGAGCAGCAACGGGCGCAGCGCGGTCAGCTCCGCCATCGCCTCGTCGTCCCGGTCGCCGGCCTGGAACATCACCCGGGCCCGCAGCGCGCGGGCGACTCCGGCCCGGGGATCGTCGGCGGACGGGTACGCCGCCAGCGCCTGGTCCGCGTACCGCAGCGCGGCATCGGGCCGGGCCCGGATCTGGGCGATCTCGGCGGCCAGGGTCAGCGCGTCCCCGGCGTCGTCCGGATCCTCCAGCCGGCCCTGCCCGACCGCCTCGGCGATGTCGGCGGCGACGCCGAGCGGGTCGGCCGTCCCGAGCGCCGAGCGGCGGAATTCGGCGAGGTCAGCCTTGGTGAGTACGTCTCTCGTCGGCACGACCTCACGGTACGTCGGGGTGCTTCCGCCCGGCCGAATTATGGCCATCTGCCGTCAACCAGTCCTCGGTAGCGTCAGATCGCCAGCTTCTCGACCAGACCGCACAAAGGGTGAGTTATGGGCACGGTGGATCGCCGTACGTTCCTCAAGGCAATGGGAGTTCCCGCGATCGGCGCGGCGCTCCCGCTGGATCTCAGCAAGGCGCTCGCCATTCCGGCGAACAACCGGACCGGCTCGATCAACGACGTCGAGCACGTGATCATCCTCATGCAGGAGAATCGATCGTTCGACCACTACTTCGGCAGCATGCGGGGCGTACGCGGATTCGGTGACCCGCATCCGGCGACACTGCCGTCCGGCAAGGACGTGTGGCATCAGCCCAACGGCACCGACGAGCTGCTGCCCTTCCGCCCCGAGGTGAAGGACCTCGGCCAGACCTTCCTGCCGGACCCGCCGCACGGCTGGAACGACGGGCACGCCGCCTGGAACGACGGTCGGTTCGACGGGTGGGTGCCCAACAAGGGCGTCACCGCGATGACCTACCACACCCGCCAGGACCTGCCCTACCACTACGCCCTGGCCGACGCCTTCACCGTCTGCGACAGCTACCACTGCTCGCTGATGGGCCCGACCGACCCGAACCGCTACCACATGTGGAGCGGCTGGGTCGGCAACGACGGCAGAGGCGGCGGCCCGGTCATCACCAATGCGGAGGCCGGCTACGACTGGTCGACGTACCCGGAGCGGCTGGAGCGCAACGGCATCTCCTGGAAGATCTACCAGGACGTCGGCACCGGCCTGAACGCCGCCGGCTCCTGGGGCTGGACGAACGATCCCTACATCGGCAACTACGGCGACAACTCGCTGCTCTACTTCCACCAGTACCAGAACGCGCAGCCGGGAACGCCCCTCGCTGATCGCGCCAAGACCGGCACCGAGATCCGCACCCAGGGCCGCGACCCGGAGGCGCTGCTCGCCGACTTCCGCGCCGACGTCGAGGCGGGACGCCTGCCGCAGGTCTCCTGGATCACCGCGCCCGAGGCGTACACCGAGCACCCGAACTGGGGACCGGCGTTCGGCGCCTGGTACATCTCGCAGGTCATCGACATCCTCGCCGCGCACCCCGAGGTGTGGAGCAAGATGGCCCTCTTCATCACGTACGACGAGGAGGGCGGCTTCTTCGACCACGTGGTCCCGCCGACGCCTCCGCAGACCCGCGAGCACGGACAGTCGACAGTGCCGACCACCAACGAGATCTTCCCCGGCGACGCCGACCACCCGGCCGGGCCGTACGGCCTCGGCGTCCGCGTACCGATGGTCATCGTGTCGCCGTGGACGCGCGGTGGCTACGTCAACTCCCAGGTCTTCGACCACACCTCGCTGATCAAGTTCCTGGAGACGCGGTTCGGGCACGGCCGACCGGACCTGATCGAGCAGAACATCACCCCGTGGCGACGGGCCGTCGTCGGCGACCTGACCACGGCCTTCGACTTCCGGCACCCGAACCGGTCGCGCGAGGTCAGGCTGCCGGACACCGACGACTTCAAGCCCGACGACCTGGTCCGGCACCCCGACGAGGTGCCGGTGCCTCCGGTCGATCAGCGGTTGCCCCGGCAGGAGCGCGGCGTACGTCCGGCGCGGGCCATCCCGTACACCCTGCACGCCGACGGCCACGTCGCCGACGGCGCGTTCCGGATCGACTTCCGCAACACCGGCGGCGCTGCCGCGGTCTTCCAGGTCCGTCAGGCCGGCAGCACGGCGGCCCCGCGCAGCTACACGGTCGAACCGGGCAAGCGTCTCACCGACACCTGGGCGGTCGAGTCTTCCTACGACCTGTCGGTGCACGGGCCGAACGGCTTCTACCGCCGCTTCACCGGCGGCCGGTCGCAGCTCGACGTCACCGCCTCGTACGACGAGCACCACCACAAGGTCGTCCTCACGCTGGGCAACCGGGGCGCGAAGCGGGTAGAGGTGACGGTCCGGGACGGGTACCACTCCCGGCCGGTCACGCTGTCGCTGCGGCCCGGCGAGACCGAGCGGGCGACGTGGGCGCTCACCCGCACCCACGGCTGGTACGACCTGACTCTTACCGTCGCCGGTGACGCCGGCTTCGCGTACCGCTATGCCGGTCATGTCGAGAACGGCAAGGACAGCATCAGCGACCCGGCCCTCGGCGGGCTCGTCTGAGCGACGTCGCGGTCACCCGGGCCGTTCCGGCCCGGGTGACGCACGTCCGCCCGCTGCCTCGCCGCGCAACCCGGACGTTCGCTGGTCGGGGGCGGATGTCTCGTCGAGCGGTATGACTCACAGGTATAAATATTCCTCTGAGTCATACCGCTCGTCGTGACACCCACTCGTCCGGAGGTCACGCTTCGCAGCGGATACGCGATTCCGTCGGTGCGCGGCGCCCCTCAGCCCGCGACGACCGGCGACGCGACGGTCAGAACTCCTCGTACACCGCCGGGTCCTGGTCCGCGAGCCGGCCGTCCGGGCGGCCCAGCGCGGTGATGGCCTCGATCTCCGCATCGGTGAGCTTGCTGTCGAAGACGTCCAGGTTCTCGATCTGGCGCTGCGGGGAGGCGGCCTTGGGCAGCGGGATCACCTGGCGGGCCACGTGCCAGGCGAGGATGGCCTGCGCCGGGCTGATGCCGTGGGCGGCGGCGATCTCCACGATCGTCGGGTGCCGCTGGAGGTCGTTACCGTGGCCGAGCGGGCTCCAGCCCTGCACGAGGATCCCGTGCTCCCGGTGGTAGTCGATCGCCTCCTGCTGCGGGAAGTACGGGTGCACCTCGATCTGGTTCACCACCGGCGCGACACCGGTCTCGGCCACCAGCCGGTCGATGTGCTCGGGCAGGAAGTTGGACAGGCCGATGTGCCGGACCAGCCCGCGCTCCCGTGCCTCGATCAGCGCCCGCCACGCCTGCACATAAAGGTCGACCTTGGGGTTCGGCCAGTGGATCAGGTAGAGATCGATCCGGTCCAGGCCGGTGCGGTAGACACTCTCCTCGATGGTGGTCAGCGCCTCGTCGAAGCTGTGGTGCCGGCCCGGCAGCTTCGACGTGACGACCAGCTCGCCGCGTACACCGTCCGCAGCACGAGCGGCCCGACCGACCGCGCCCTCGTTCTCGTAGTTGACCGCCGAGTCGATCAGCCGGTAACCCGCCCGGATCGCCTGACCGATCGCGTCGACGCCCGCCGCGCCGCTCAGCCGGTACGTGCCGAGCCCGATCGCCGGCAGGGAGGTGCCGTCGGCGGCCGTCAGGTGGGGAATCGCCATGATCGGGACCCTACCCGTACGAGTGGCGCGTCACCATCGGGTCGGTCAACTGTCGATGACGCGCAGGAAGACCGTGCCGCTGCCGGCGTCGAGATAGACGGTGCCGCCGTACTGTGCCGTCCGCACGTCCGCGGCGAACTTCTCGCTTACCTGCCAGGTGCCACCGGTGGGCAGGAAGGGACGCAGCTCGGCGCTCAACGACGCGTCCCACCCGGGCGGAGCGGGCTGCCACTCGTACGCCTTGATGGTCGCGGCAATGGTGTCGGGTCGCAGCACGACCAGGGCCTCGATGCGCGTGTCGGTCGGACCCGGCACGGTGACGCGGCTGTCAGGCCCGGCCGGTGCCGTTTGCCAATGGACGTCGATGAAGGTGCCGAGGCGTGGAAACCGTTCGGCGATCGGGTCTCTGTCGGTCCGTACCGGTGCCGGGCTGGCACTGGCGGTCCTGTCCGGCGGCCCGTCATCGGGGGCACTGTCGGTGCACCCGGCGGGGGCGATGACGAGCGCCGCCGCCAGGAGCCCGGCGCGTAGGTCAACCATCGGATCGTCCACCCCTCCGGTCCGGGCCGAGAGCCTGCCACTGTGGGCATTCACCGCTGCTGACAACGGGTGACTCGCCGATGGTATAGGCCACGATGCCGCCCATGAGCCTGGGCTCTGCTCCCGTGACCCATGCAGGACCACGCGCTGTGCCTTTCATCAAAGGACGGGATCCTTCATCAGATGAAGCTGCGGGCCAGCCCTGGGCGACCTGCTATTCGGCTACGCCTGGCCGGGTGTCGAGGGCCGCCGGGAGCCCCAGCACTGGCCAGTGCTGGTCCGGACGGAAGTCGGTGTAGGTGCCGTCGAAGGGAAAGTCGCCTGCCGCGATCAGCTTGATGAGCCGCTCTCCCTCGGCGCGGACGGCGTCGGCCGTAGCCCTGTCGAAGTAGAGGGGGTTTCCGATGCGCCCGTCGAACTCGTCGACGTCCTTCCACTCCCACCGCCGGTCTGGGGTCACGACGATGTCGAGGATGAGGTCAGTGGTGTCCACGCCGTTGGGTTGCCGATGACAGGGCGTTTCGAGGTTGACATACCAGCCAGTGAAGGCGCCATCGCGGAAGAACCACCACACCGAGTAGGCGGCCTGCGGCGGCATGAGCACCAGAATGTCGTACGTCTTCCAGGTCAGGACCGTCAGCTTCGGGTCGCGCATCTGATCGACGGTGACCTCGTGTTGAGTACTGCCGTCCGCATCGACAAGCCGGGCGAAGTCACTGCCAGCTGGATGCCAGAGCAGCAGCCCATCCTCGTTGTCGGCGATGACGCGCATCGGCTGCACCCACGTGCACCAACGTCCACGCAAATAGCGACGATTAATGATCTTTCCCGGCTCAAATAGCATCGCAGCAGCGTAACCCGCCTTGATCAGATGCCACCGACCCGAAGGGCCGTTAGCCGCGGGCACAGGCCGAAGCGCGCGGCCACTCCCGGCGCTCCACCTCGTTCGGCCACCGCGGCGAGGACTGCGTCGGAGGAGACCTGCCACCGTGGACTGGAAGGAGCGCGTATGCGTTCGACGCGAATTCATCCTCCATGGGCGGCTGCTGTCGGGGCGCGTCACGCACGGTAGCCAGAGCGGGCTAGCGTCGGCATCCGGATCTGCCGAGATGAGAGCGCTCCAGTGGAAGTGGGCTGCACATCGTCGCTATGGTCGGTGTCGTGGAGGCACTGGGCCGACTTGCCGGAGTCACGGTCGACTGCCGGGATCCGCAGCGATTGGCTGACTTCTGGTCCGTGGTGCTTGGAGGACGCGTGACGGAGTCTCTTCCGGGTTGGCGGCGTGTCACTGTCGCCGGGGGCGGCCCGGTGCTGACATTCCAGCCGGTCCCGGAGCCCAAGGCCGGCAAGACGCGACTACACCTCGACATCGCCGTTACGGACGTTGACGAAGCGGTCGATCGGATCGGGATGTTGGGCGGGCGGTGGACAGGTGAACGGCATGACTACCAGGAGGGCGCAGTCCTCGTCATGACCGACCCGGAGGACAACGAGTTCTGCGTCGTGCAGTACTACCGCGTGTGATCTGGTTAGGCTTTGGACCGAGCATCCGAGACCTGCTGATGGCGTCGTACGCACTGTCGTCGTTGCACACTGATCACAAGCGGCCGCGAGAGTGTGGAGCCGTCGACATACTTTTCTGCCGCTGTCTGCGCGCTGCAGGCTTGTCCGTAGCGCTCGGTAACGCACCGAGGCACCGGCGCGCGCGCTCATGGAGTCAGGTGCGCCGCCCGAAGCCTGAGCGCACGTCAGGATGACGATGTGTGGTCACCGGAGGCGTACTGGTTCGAGTTTCCGCCGGCGTTAGTGACCTGAGGGGACGGTGTCGGCTTGCCGTAGTTCCTACTCAGCGGGCGAGTTGATGCCTCTTGGTGGCAGTTACGAAGGTGGACCAGTTCTCCGAGCTGAAGGCGAGAGCAGGGCCAGTGTGGTCTTTGGAGTCGCGGATGGCGACGAGGCCTGGGACGTTGGTGGCAACCTCGACGCAGTCGCCGCCGTTGTCGCCGCTGCGGGTGCTCTTGCGCCAGATGGCGCCGCTCAGGTCAGTCATGCCGCATCTCCCCAGCGATCCGCTTGATCATGTCAGTCGATTCTGCCTCGCCGAGGGCTAGTGCATCCAGTCCGCGCCAGACACGTTCATAGGCGGCCAACTCGTCAGGCTTGTCGAGGTAGAGCGCCCCGGTCAACGATTCGCTGTAGACCACGGACGGTTCCGGCGCGGCGCGACCGCCCTTGGTCCGTGGAAAATCGAGGATCACAAACGACCCTGCAACCGCGCCGGGCTGCGGCCCCGCCACCAATGGCAACACCCTGACACCGACATTCGGCAGCTCGGAGAGCTTGGTTAGGTGATCGAGCTGTGCGGTCATGACCATCGAGCCCCCGAGGCCCCGGCGAAGCACCGCTTCAGACAGCACGGCCTCCAGCCTGGGGGCAGCCGGCAGCCGCCGAAAGAGCAATGCCTGCCGTTGAAGCCGAACCTGTACCGCTCGTTCGCGATCCTCTTCGCTCAGCACCCCGCCAAGGCGGTAGAGCGCGTGGGCGTACTCCCTGGTCTGCAGGATCCCAGGGATGAGCGACTCGTCGTAACGGCGGAGACGTGAGGCGGCGGATTCCAGGCCGACGTACAGCTCGAACCAGTTCGGCACCGCATCGCCGTAGGCGTGCCACCAGCCCTTCGACTTGGTTTCCACGGCCAGCCCGCGCATCGCCTCGGTCATCTCGGGGGACACCCCGTACAGCTCGCACATCGCCTTGACGTCGAGCACCCGGACCGAGCCCTGGCCGCATTCGAGGCGCCAGATCTTCTGGCGGCTGTATTCGAGGGCTTCGGCTGCGGCGTCGAGCGTCACCCCGGCCTCGTTGCGGAACTGCCGCAGCAGCCGGCCGAGCTGCCGGCGCGGCACTGTCGATCCGATGTCCTCGGGCATCCGCACACTCCCTGGTTCCGTGACGCAACACTGCGTTACGTGCTCCTGCAACTCATAGGGGTTGCAGCAAAGAAAGTCAATGCACAACGGCGAAATTGCGGTTTAGAACGTTGCGTTTCCACTGCGGACTGTCGCAGGCTGATAACAGCGCGGGAGCGGCCGGTAGCCCCAACGGCCGCCGTGTTCCCCGAGCACCCTCGCCCCCGCGTCAGGAAGGCAGGCAGACATGAACGCCAGGAACGAGCGACCAGGGACGGCGAGTGGTGGCGCGACCTATCGCTCTGCCGCGTACACCAGTTTGCTGCCGTGGCAGGTGCGTGAGCGCCGCTTCGCACCGACCGGGCTCCGACGTCGCGGTCTGAACCCCGACGACGTATACGCCTTCCTCGACCGGGTCGCCGTCGACATGGCCGCCGTCTACGCCGCCCTCGCCGAGAGCCGCCGCGAAAACGCGCGGATCAAGGGCGCGCTGCGCCGCCACCAGACCGACCAGGCCCGCGCCTGCAACGAGCGGGACGACAACCAATGAGCCAGCGGTACGTCATCCACCTGCCCGTCGTTGCCACCGATCTGCCCGCCGCGCAACGCCTGGCCCGCGTCATCGGCCGTTGGATGCTCGTGCTGCCGATGGCCGACCCGGGGGAGACCACCGTCTCCGAAGAGGACCAGCAGTGCGTCCGCCACCGGGTCTTCTGCGACCTGCTGATGCCCGGCGGTCGGCGGTGCCTTCTGCGCGACGGCCACGACGGCGAGTGCTCCCGTCGCCTGCGCCGGTGACCGGGTACATCGACCCGCGATCAACTACCCCTCGGGGTGCGTCATCTGGTCGGCCCGGAGCGTGACCATGGCGACCGTGCGGCCGTCGGAGTCGGCGAACTCGACCTCATAGGCCGTCGGGGGGCCGTTGAAGATATGAACCACTGTTCCCACTGCCCCGGCAGGCAGTTGCTCGTCCTCAATGGCTTCTCGGAGCTCAACCACGTCGTACAGCTCGAACATCTCATCCTTCCTTCGGCGGGAACGAGATGGTCACCATCCGGGGTGCAGCCGCCCCGTTCTCCAGTATCCAGGCAGTGCGGACGGTGATCGTGCCGCCGGGCCCGGTGAGGGGGAGGTCGACGGACCACCGCTGGCCGTAATCATCTGCCTTTCCTGGTAGAGGCTTGCCGGCGAGTACGCCCTCGCGGATCTGCTGCATGATCACGCCGGCGTCCTCCGGCCCGAGGCCGGTGGCGGAGTTGATCACGCGGTACTTGTTCCTGCCGACAGGGTGGTCGGGGTTCATGGCGTAGACGGTGATTTTCCGCGAGTCGATCTCGGCTTTGGTGAGGTCCGGTCCGCCGGGGTCGCCCGGAATCTTTGTCGGTTCGGGAGCGTCGGGTCGCTGCGGGCCGGGTGACTGATTCTGGAGTCGGCCGAGGGCCTGCTTGAGCTTCTCGACCAAGTCGCCGATTCGGCGCATCTCCGGGATCAGCCGTCGCAGGCTGACCAGCAGCCCGCGGAGCAGTCGTGCGATCCGTGCCCCCCAGGACGCGACAGTCGTCGTGACCTGCTCTACGACCAGTGGTGTGGCCAGTCCGCCGGTGACGACGAGTTCGCCCGCGTACACGATGAGGCGGGAGACGCAGGTGGCGATGGCGTCGCGGACGAGGAGCCGGACGGCGGCGACGAGGCCGGCGGTGCCTTCGGTGATCGCGGCCATGGTGTCGGCGCCCTGGGCGAGGCCGGTGATCGCCTGCTGTTGTTCGGCGGCCCAGGTGCGATAGGCGGAGCCGGCGCTGCCGCCCCAGCCGGCGACGTCGTTGCCGACAGCGCGGGTCAGCTCGGCTGCCTCCTCACGGAGCGAGGTAGCGACGTTGCGCCAGGTCTGGGCGTGGGCGGTGATCTGCGCCGGGTCGCCGGCGAGCCAGTCCAGCGCCTCGCTGAGCGGCTTGACGTGCTCGATGAGCCAGGCGATCCCGTACTGGAGCAGCGCGCCGACCGGGTCGGAGACGAAGGCGAGGGCGTCGAGGCCGGCACTCACCACACCGAGGCTGCCGTCGATCCAGCTGCCGTCGCGGACGCCCTGGGCGATGAGCTCGATGTCCTCGCAGATCCATACACCGGCCCAGGGGCTGGGTGGAGTGTCCGCTGCGGCGGCGACGAGCGGGTTGGCCGTCACCGCTGCTGCCGCACCCCGTCGAGCAGTTGCGTGGCGTGGACGGTGAGGTCAACCGCGCACATGCCCACCCTCCCCAGGGGTCACCGCCAGCCGCCGCCAGCGAGATCACCGGTACGCTACCAAGCAGTGGCGCTGCGTGCATGCCCTGATCGTGGGGCCGCCCGCGAGAGGCGCTCGCCTCGTGCCCAAATCCGCGCCGATGACGATCACGTCGAGGAAGATGTCCCGGTGACGAGCGACAACCCGCACCGGGGATGGTCCACGCGAACGGCCTGGTCCGGCCGGTTCAACGCGCCGCTGCGCGCGTTCCTGCAGACCGAGACCGGTGGCGCGCGGGTGGTGCTGGTCGCCGCGGTGGTGGCCCTCCTCTGGGCCAACCTGAGCCCGTCGTCGTACGAGTCGGTCTGGGGTACGTCGTTCGCGGTTCAGCTTGGCGACTGGCACCTGACAGACGACCTGCGGACCTGGGTCAACAGCGGCCTCATGACGTTCTTCTTCCTGGTCGCGGGGCTGGAGTTGCGCCGTGAGTTCGACATCGGCGAGCTGCGGGAGCGGCGTCGGCTGGCGTTGCCGATGCTGGCCGGGTTCGGCGGCATGCTCGTACCGATCGCGATCTATCTCGTGTTCAACGCCGGGCGCACGACGGCCGTGGGCTGGGGTGCGGTGATGGCCACGGACACGGCGCTGGCGCTCGGTGCGCTGGCCGTCTTCGGGCCGCGGTTCTCGGATCGGCTGCGGGGTTTCCTGCTGACCGTCTCCGTCGTCGACGATGTGGTGGCGATCGTGGTGTTGGCAATCGCCTACCCGCATCATCCGTCGCCGGCCGCGCTGCTCGTCGCGGCGGGGATCTTCGCCGTCGTCCTGCTCGTCCGGGCGTGGGGTGTGCGGTTCGGGCCGGTCTACGCGCTGCTGGGCGTGGCGGCGTGGGTCGCGGTCTCCGAGTCCGGTGTCGACCCGGTCGTGGTGGGCCTGGTGATGGGCTTGCTGACGTACGCCTACGCGCCCGGTCGCACCGAGTTGCAGCGGGCGAGCGACCAGTTCCGCCTCTTCCGGGAGCAGCCCACCCCGCAGCTCGCCAGGATGGCCCAGGCCGGACTCAATTCGGCGCTCTCACCGAACGAACGGTTGCAGACCCTCTACCACCCCTGGGCGAGCTACGTTGTCGTGCCGCTCTTCGCAGTGGCGAACGCGGGGGTCGTGCTCGACGGTGACCTGCTGGCCAGGGCCGTGACCTCCCCGGTCACGCTCGGCGTCGTGGTGGCGTACGTCGTCGGCAAGCCGGCCGGGATCGTGGTCACCTCGTGGCTTGTGGCGCGGCTCAGTGGCAACCGGTTCCGTCCACCGGTGGGCTGGCTCGCCGTTGCCGGGGTGGGCACGGTCTCCGGCATCGGATTCACCGTCGCGCTCCTGATCGCCACCCACGCCCTGAGCGGCCCCGCCCTGGACGAGGCGAAGCTCGGCATTCTGGTCGCGACGGTGGGCGCGTCCCTCGTCACCTGGCTGGTGTTCCGCGCTGTCGCCCGGCTCTCGCCGGCGCGGCGTGCGCGCGCCCTGCTGGGCGTCACCGAGGGAATCGTCGACCTGAAGCTGCCTGTCGATCCGGAGCGCGACCACCTGCGCGGGTCGCTCGACGCGCCGGTGACGGTCGTGGAGTACGGCGACTTCGAGTGCCCCTACTGCGGACAGGCCGAGCCGGTGGTCCGGGAACTGCTCGCCGACTTCGCGAACATCCGGTACGTCTGGCGGCATCTGCCACTCACCGACGTCCACCCGCACGCCCAACTCGCCGCCGAGGCCGCCGAGGCGGCCGGCGAGCAGGGCGCGTTCTGGGAGATGCACGACCTGCTGCTCACGCACCAGGACGCACTGGATCCCCCGGACGTGCTCGGCTACGCCGACCAGCTCGGCCTTGACCTCGACGGATTCCGGGAGCACCTGGCGAAACGGATGGGCGTCGATCGGATCGCCGAGGACGTCGACTCCGCCGACCTCAGCGGCGTCACCGGCACCCCGACGTTCTTCATCAACGGCCGGCGTCACCACGGCGCGTACGACATCGCCGCGCTGTCGGCGGCGGTGAAGGGGGCGTTCGCGAGCGCCAAGCTCCGCCCCGAGTACCACAGTCGCGATCCCGGGCCGACGAGCTGACCGCCCGGGTCCTCAGGTGGCGGGGAGAGTGGCGAGCCGGCTGGCGCGGCGGCCGGCGACGGCCACGACGACGGCCAGGGCCAGGGCGATCAGGAAGAAGACGTCCGCGCCGGTGAAGGCCGCGTGGAAGCCGGCGGTCGGGTCGGTCGGGGTGCTGGCGCGGGCGTACGCGATGGTCAGGATCGCGATGCCGAGCGAGCCACCGAGCTGGTGGGCGACGTTGACGAGGCCCGACGCGGCGCCGGCGTCCTGCGGTTCGACGGCGGCCACGCCGCCCTGGGTCATCAGGATGATGGCGATGCCCTGACCGATGCCGATCACCAGCAGCGGCAGCAGCACGTCCGGGAAGTAGCTGGACCCGGTCGAGATCCGGGACAGCCACGCCATGCCGACAAGCGCGATGACGAGGGACGCCACCAGCAGCGCGGGGCGGCCGAGGCGGTCCTGCAACGGCCGGATGGCGTACACCATGGCGAAGAACATGCCGGTGATCGGCACGTACGCGAAGCCGGTCTCCAGGGCGCTGAGGTGCAGCACCTCCTGGAGGTACTGGCTGAGGAAGTAGAAGGTGGAGAAGGTCGCGCCGACGATGAGGATCCTCCCGGCGTACGACCCGGAGCGCTCGACGCTGCGGAAGAGCCGCAACGGGGTGATGGGCTGGGGTGCCCGCTGCTCGATCAGCACGAAAGCGACCAGGAGGACGACACCGAGGCCCAGCGAGATCACGGTGCTCGGGGCGCTCCAACCGGCCGCGGCGGCCTGGATGAAGCCGTACACCAGGGCGGTCATGCCAATGGTGGAGGTCAGTGCGCCACCGAGGTCGAAGGTGCCGGAGCGGCGTTCGGTCTCGGCCAGGAACCGTGGCGCGAGCAGCGCGATGGCGATGCCGATCGGGACGTTGACGAGCATTCCCCAGCGCCAGGAGAGCAGGTCGGTGAAGACGCCGCCGATCACGATGCCGACGCTGCCGCCCGCACCGATGACCGCGCTGTAGAGGGCGATCACCCTGGCGCGGGCGCCCGGCTGCGGATAGTCGGCGACCAGCAGCGCGAGCGTGGAGGGCACGGCGAGCGCGGCGGCGAGGCCCTGCACGGTGCGGGCGATGATCAGCCAACTGCCACTCTGCGCCAGGCCGGCGGCGAGCGACGCGGCGGTGAACATCGCGATGCCGGCCAGGAACACGCGTCGGCGGCCCAGCAGGTCACCGGCGCGGGCGCCGAGCAGGAGGAGGCCGCCGAAGGCGAGGACGTAGGCGTTCTGGACCCAGGAGAGCCCGGACTGGGTGAAACCGAACTGCCGTTGCACGTGCGGCAACGCCGTCGTGATGATCGAGGTGTCCAGGGTCATCATCAGCTGCGAGCCGAGGATGAGCGCCAGGGCGATCCCGCGTCGGGGGGCGGGAGTCGGGGACATGGGTGGCCTTCTTCCGAGCTAGACTGATAGGGAACCTCCAGATAAATGGAGGCGCACTATCACTCTAGTGATAGGTGGCCTCCACTTGTTAACCCGGGGAGACATCGGCACCGTGACGGCCCTCACTCACCTACGCGCCGCCCGTCCGCACCGGGCGGACGCGGCACGCAACTACGACGCGATCCTCACGGCGGCCCGCACCTCCTTCGCCGAGCAGGGCGCGGAGGCGCCGCTCGAAGAGATCGCCCGCCGTGCCGGTGTGGGCATCGCGACGCTCTACCGCAACTTCCCGACCCGGGAGGTGCTGATCGAGAACGTCTACATCAGCGAGGTCGAGGCGGTGTGCGAGGCCGCCGAGGAGGCCGGGGATCAGGCACCCCGCGACGGCCTGTACGCGTGGCTGCGGCGCTTCGTGGAGTACATCGGGGCGAAGCAGCCCCTGGCCGCCGGTCTCAACCGGGAGTCCGCCGCGTACGACGAATGTCGACGGGCCCTCTACGCGGCCGGCGAGCCGCTGCTGGATCGAGCCCAGCGGGCGCGCGAGGTCCGCGACGACGTGACGATCGACGACGTGATGCGGCTCGCCAGCGCCATCGCGTCCGGGCACTTCCCCCGAGCCGAGCAACGCGACCACGTGTTGACTGTCGCGCTGGACGGCGTGCGGACGCGGCCGGGGGAGTAGCGGGCCACGCGACCGGTCCCGGATGACCTTGCGACCGCCTCCGTGGACGACCTAGGCTCCCCGAGCCGGTCACGGGGCGGCCGTCCGTCCGGCCAGCACCGAGCCGAACGGAGGGGTGTTGTCATGACGTTCACGACCCGACCGACGTTGCAGGGCACCTTCGGCATGGTGTCGTCGACGCACTGGCTCGCCAGCCAGTCCGCGATGGGGACCCTCGAACGCGGCGGTAACGCCTTCGACGCCGCGGTCACCGCAGGCTTCGTCCTGCACGTCGTCGAGCCGCACCTCAACGGCCCGGGGGGCGAGGTGCCGGCCATCGTGGCGACCGCTGCGGACCCCCGCCCGAAGGTGCTGTGCGGGCAGGGCCCGGCACCGGCCGGCGCGACGATCGCCCACTTCCGGTCCCTCGGCATGGATCTCATTCCCGGCGCCGGCCCGCTCGCGGCGGCCGTGCCCGGCGCGGTCGACGCGTGGCTCCTGCTGCTGCGCGAGCACGGCACGATGTCCCTCGCCGACGTCCTCGAACCGGCGATCGGCTACGCCGCCGCCGGCCATCCCCTGGTGGGCAGCGTGGGTGCGACAGTGGCGGCCGTCCAGTCGCTGTTCGAGGAGCACTGGCCCACGTCCGCCCAGCTCTGGCTGCGCGACGGCCGGCCACCGGCCGCGGGGGAGAGGTTCACCAACCCGGCGTACGCGCGCACCCTGCGCCGACTCGTCGAGGCCGGAGAGGCGGCCGGCACCGACCGGGAGGCGCAGATCGAGGCAGCTCGCCGAGCCTGGGGTACGGGTTTCGTGGCCGAGGCGATCGACGAGTTCAGCCGGCAGCCGTTCCGCGACTCCAGTGGCCGCGCACACGCGGGGCTGGTCACCGGCGACGACCTGGCCGCGTACTCGGCGAGCTGGGAGGCCCCGGCCACAATCGACTGGCACGGCTACTCGGTGGCGAAGACCGGGTTCTGGGGCCAGGGCCCGGTGCTGCTGGAGACGCTGGCCGCCCTCGACGCGCTCGACGATCCCGGCGCGTACGAGACGGCGACCGCCGCCGGCATCCACGCCCAGGTCGAGGCGCTCAAGCTGGCCTTCGGCGATCGCGAGGCGTGGTACGGCGACAGCGCCCACGTGCCCGCCGAGGCGCTGCTCTCCTCGGCGTACGCGCGGGAGCGGGCGGCCCTGATCGGTGACCGCGCGTCGACCGAGCTGCGGCCGGGGCGCCCCGACGGCACGCCGCCGCGTCTGCCGGCGCACGTCCGATCCGGCGCCGGTCACCGGGGCGATCCGGCGGACCCCACGACGGGCGAGCCGACGGTACGGTCCGACGGGGTGACCCGGGGCGACACCTGCCACGTGGACGTCGTCGACAGGTGGGGCAACATGATCTCGGCGACGCCCAGTGGGGGCTGGTTGCAGAGTTCGCCCACGATCCCGCAGCTCGGGTTTCCGTTGGGCAGTCGACTCCAGATGTTCTGGTTGGAGGAGGGCCTCGCCTCGTCGCTCGCCCCGGGGCGTCGACCGCGCACCACGTTGAGCCCCACGATGGTGCACCGCGACGGGGAGCCGATCCTGGCGTGCGGCACACCCGGCGGCGACCAGCAGGACCAGTGGCAGGTGCCGTTCCTGCTGCGCCACCTCGTCGGGGGCCAGCACCTGCAGGAGGCCATCGACGCGCCCGCGTGGCACAGCGTGAGCCTGCCGGCGTCGTTCTACCCCCGCGACTTCGAGCCCGGCGTCCTGCTGGTGGAGGACCGGCTCGACGCCGACGTGGTGGCGGCCCTGCGGGCGTACGGGCACGAGGTGCGGCTCGCCGACGCGTGGAGTCTGGGCCGGCTCTGCGCCGTGACCCGGGACCCGGCCACGGGCGTGCTCGCCGCCGGGGCGAACCCGAGGGGCATGCAGGGCTACGCCTGCGGCCGGTAGCGGCGGGGGTCAGGCGCCGCGTGCGAACAGCGCGAGGCGTACGCGGTTGGGGCTGTCGGTCTTGGTCATGAGGCTCGTGATGTGGGTCTTGACGGTGGTGACACCGATGTGGAGCCGTTCGGCGATCTCGGTGTTGGACAGGCCCTCGGCGACAAGTGTCAGCACGTCCCGCTCGCGGGCGGTCAGCCCCTGCACCTGTCGGGGCGGCTCGGCACGGGCGCGCACCGCGCGCTGCACGAGGCGGTGCAGCACCTCGGGGCTGAACGGGCTGTCGCCCGCGGCGGCCCGGCGGATGCCGTCCAGCAACTCGGTCGGGGGCGCGTCCTTGAGCAGGAAACCGCACGCGCCGGCGCTCAGCGCGGGATAGAGGTGGTCGTCGTCGCCGAACGTGGTCAGCACCAGCACCCGCGTGGCGGGACGCTCGGCGAGGATCCGCCCGGTCGCGGTGATCCCGTCGACGCCGGGCATGCGCAGGTCCATGACGACGACGTCGGGAAGAAGCCGCGCGGCGAGGATGACCGCCTCGCGGCCGTTGTCGGCCTCACCGACGACCTCGATGTCGGGCTGCGCCTCGCACAGCATCCGCAGGCCCGCGCGAATCAGATGCTGGTCGTCGACAAGCAGGACGCGGATCACGCCGGCTCCGGGGTCGGTGACCCGGCCGGGGCCTCGCGGGCTCGGGGCGCCGATCCGACAGGCGTCGCGGCGGCGGTCTCGGGGAGCGTGTTCGGCAGGACCGTCCGTACCCGCCAGCCCGTGCCGGTCGGGCCCGCCTCCAGCCGGCCGCCGAGGACCTCGACGCGTTCCCGCATCCCGGTGATGCCGTGACCGCCGCCGGCCGGCACCGCAGTCGTCGGTGCGCTGTCGACGCCGCCCCCGTCGTCGGTGACCTCCCAGTGCACGGCCGCGTCGTGCACGGCGACCGTCAGGTGCGCCCGCGCGGACGGCCCGGCGTGCCGCGCCACGTTGGTGAGCGCCTCCTGGGTCAGCCGCAGCACCGCCAGACCACGTACGGCGTCGAGCGAGCCGATCGCCGCGTCGATGTCGGCCTCCACGGTGATGCCGGCCTGGCGGGCCCGGTCGACGGCGGCGCCGAGCGCCGAGGGGAGCGCCGAGGGCTCGATCGCGGTCAGCGCCGCGTCGCCGCGTACCCCGTCGGGGTTGCGCAGCACCGCGACCAGCCGGCGCAGCTCCGCGAGGGCCGCGGTGCCCGTGCCGTGCACGTCGTCGAACACCTCGTCCACCCGGGGGTCCAGGTCGGTGAGGACGTGCCGGGCCACACCGACCCGCAGCACCATCGAGGCCACGTGGTGGGCGACGACGTCGTGCAGCTCGCGGGCGATGGCGCTGCGCTCGTCGGCGCGCGCGGCGCGGCTCTCCGACTCGCGGCGCCGCTGCTCCGCCAGCGCCCGCTCCACAACCTGCCGGCCCAGCTCCCGGTTGCCCCGGATGACCAGGCCGAGCAGCACCGGGACGCCGACCTCCAGGCCCAGCCCGACGACGCCGGAGGCGGCCTGGCGCAGCGGGTCGCCGATGGAGTCGGCCAGGTCGACGACGGCCAGCAGCCCGGCGGCCAGCGAGATGGTGCGGGCGCGACCCGCGAGCATGGTGACCTCGAGCAGAGCCCAGCTCGCCCCCACCTGGTTGATGGTGAGGTCGTCGATGAGGCAGATCGCGACGGCCAGCAGCGCCGTCTGGAGGACCAGGTTGGCCACCGGCCGGCGATACGTCACGAGCGCGCCGGCGAACGCGGCCACCGCGAGGATCCACTGTGTCACGGTCGGCGTGACCTGGGGGTGGGGAACGACGAGCAGGTAACACAACCCGCTGAGGTCGAGCAGCGCCATCCGCACGCGCGCGTCCCGCGTGTCGAACAGTCGTCCCAGCCACCCCACGGTCGTCAGCCTAGGTGCTCGCGGTCGGTGGCAGCGACCGCCGGCCGCCGCCACCGGGTGCGTACGGCCAGGTAGGCGGCCAGTCCGAGCGGTCCGAGCAGGATGGTCAGCACCAGCACCGGAGCCATGACCAGCGCCGGTACCCCCCGTTCCCGGCTGTCCAGCCACGCCCAGCGGCCCACGAACAGATCGAACGCGACCATGTGCGCCCACCCTGCCGCGGCGCCGTCCGGCGTGCCGAGCAGCTCGCGCACCCCGTCCAGGGTCGGCGACGTCACGGCCGGCAGCACCGTACCGAACGCCGGGATCACCAACAGCGCGTAGATCACCACGACCGGCAGCACGATCAGCGGCGAGCCGATGATCCGGGCGGTCCACGACCAGCGCGGCACCAGGATCATCAGCGCCCAGGACGGCGCGGCCACCGCGAACGTCAGGGAGAACAGCGTCGCGGTCACGCCGCGAGCGCCAGTTCCGGGCGACGTCGGCGGGCCAGGACCAGACCACTGGCGGTCGCCGTCGCGACCACCAGGGCCGCGACGACGCCCAGGGTGAGGGCGTCCGGGCGCAGCAGCGGCTGCCCGCGCAGGGCCTGCCACGTCAACACCATCGTGAGTACGCCGTACGCGCCGCCCGCGATGACCAGCAGCCGGATGCGGGTGCGCGCGTCGAGCCGGGTCGCGAACCGGGTCAGCAGGATCGCCAGGATCGGCAGGGCCTGTAGCGCGTGCAGCCCCACGAAGTGCCCGATCCGCAGGTCGCCACCGGTGGTGCTCCAGCCGACAACTGGCAGTCCGGGCCCGCCGTCGGCCACGCCCACGCTGTGCGCCCCGGAGATGCCCTCGATGCCCGGGTCCTGCATCGGCAGCGCCATCGGCACCGCCGCGAGCATCCCCAGCAGGGACAGGCCGAGCCCCCACCCGACGGCGGTCGCGGCGACCCGGTCGGGAATCCGCCGGATCAGCACGACGATGCCGATGACGAGGTGCGCGACGAACAGCACCGTGATCGCCGCGCCCATCACCGCGAACAGCGCGGTGTTCAGCGGGGTGCTGGAGTTGAAGTGGCTGGTCTGCCCGCGCAGCACCTGACCGACGAGCCAGATGTTCTCCAGGACCGCCACCGCGACGATGACCAGGACGGCTCGTTCGGCGATCCGACTACGCCGGGGCAGCAGGGAGAGCATCCAGGCGAGCGTAGCGCCGTACAACACGAAGGACACCGCGAACTTGAACGGCTTGAGCCAGATCGGCGCCCCGGTGAGGACGCGTGGGTCGACGACGATGCCGACCGCGGCGACGACGGCGAGCGCCGCCATCGCGCCGACGAGGAGCATGAGGGGGCGGTTCCACTGTGTCGCCCGACGCAGAACGGTAGTCATGTCTGTAGATGCTCGTGGCCGTGACCGCCTGTCGCGTCCGACCGCCGGCCCCGGTTGCGGCCCCTGGTCGGAGTGCGCCTCCTCCCTGGGTAGGAGGCCGGGTCCGGCGCGGCCCACCGCGACTGCTGGCACAATGACCGGCCTGCCGAGCGGACCGGGAGTGACCATGACGACCAGTGCGGACCGTGTGCGGCCGAACGAGACCACAGTGCCGCTGCTGCCCTGCCCGGCGCCGGAGGAGACCCTGGCCTTCTGGCGTGCGTTGGGCTTCGAGGTGCCCCACGAGCAGTTGCGGCCGTACGTGTACCTGGTCGTGCAGTTCAGCGGGTTCGCGCTGCACTACGGGCCCGCGCCGCAGGGCCTCGACCCGGCGAAGGAACAGACCGGCGGCTGCCTGGTGATGGTCGACGCCGTAGCGCCGTACCACGCCGCCTTCGCCGAGGCGATGCGCCGTGCCCACGGCAAGGTGCTGGTCAAGGGCCTGCCCCGGCTCACCCGCTATCGTGCCGGGGCGTCCCGGTTCAGCGTCGTCGACCCGTCGGGCAACACCATCATCTTCATCCAGCGCGACGAGCCGGAGGATCTGGAGTACGGCGGCTCGACGGAGCTTGAGGGGTTGGCCCGGGTGCTCGACAACGCGCGGATCCTGCGCGAGTTCAAGATGGACGACCGGGCCGCCTACCGGGCGCTCGACTCGGGGATGCGCCGTCGCGCCGAGGACGCCCCGGCGGTCGAGCAGGCGACGGCGCTGGCCGGCCTGATCGAGCTGTCGATCGCGCTGGGGAAGTCCGATCGGGTGCCCGAGTGGGGCGCCCGGCTGCGCGCGCTGACGTTGACCGAGGAGGAGCGTACGCAGGCGCGGGCCTATGTCGCGGACCCGGTGGTCCTCGAACCGTGGTGGTCCGAGTGACCGCCGAGGCCGGGGTCGGGCCGCGTCGGCCCGGCCCCGGCCGGGTCAGCGGGCTGCGGAGCTGCGGCGGAACAACACCCTCACGCCGGCGAGCAGGACGAGCAGCAGCCCGGTGAACCAGGTCATCGCCGTGATCGTGCTGACGGTTCGGGTGGCGGTCCCGATGCCGACGGCCGGCAGGCTCATCCCCAGGTAGGCGATGAGGAACAGCCCGGCAAGGGCCTCGCCGCGCCGGGCGGGCGCGGCCATCGCCGCGACCGTGCCGACGGCGGCCTTGAACAGCACGCCCGCGCCGACACCGGCGACCACACCACCGACCAGGAACGCGGTCAGGCTGGCGGTGTGCATGCCCACCAGCACGACGGGCACGCCTACCGCCTGCGCCAGCAGCCCGAGCCGTACCTTCGTCGGGGCGGGGAGCCGGTTGGTGACGGTCTGCGCCACGGCGGCGCCGCCGAACACGGCGAACACGACAGCGCCGGCAAGCGCCCGCGACGGCAGGTGCAGGGCGCCCGCGACGAAGCCCGGAGCGACGGAGGTGAACAGGCCGAACACGGCGAACGACGCGAAGCCGGCGGCGGCAGCGGCCACGTACCCGGGCCGGTCGCCGTGGTCGGCGCTGATCCGTTGCGGCCGGTAGGTCGGCTTGACCAGACGCTCCTCGACGGTCTCCGGGGTCGCCGCGACGGCCACGATGCTGGCGGTCAGCAGCACGGCGAACACCAGGTACGGGGTGCGCAGCGGCGCGTGGACGTACTGGGCGAGGACGCCCGCGACCAACGCGCCCACGCCGAGCCCACCGATGTTGGCGGCCGTCGAGACCACCTCGAAGCGCTGACGGGACGCGCCGGGTCGGTGCGCCGCGTGCAGTTCCTGCAGGTACGCGGTGGCGGTCGCGGTGATCATGCCGATGCCCAGTCCGCTCACCAGGCGGGCGACCAGCAGCACCGGCAGGGACGCGTCGCCCAGGAACAGCGCGGCGGCGACCAGCTCCAACGCCAGCGCCGGAATGAGGATCTTCTTCCGGCCGACCCAGTCGGACACGTGCCCGGCGAGCAGCAGGCTGATCACCACACCCACCGCGTACGCCGCGAACACGATCGTGACCATGAACGTGGAGAAGCCGTCCCGGGCCATGTAGAGCGGGTAGAGCGGGGACGGCACTGTGCAGAACGCCATCGCGGTCAGGAACGCCAGGGCGATCGCCCAGAAGCCCCGGCCATGGCGGCGAGCGGATCCTCCGTCGCGGGCGGTCGCGGTGGCGGGCCGGCGGGAGGACAGGGTGGTCAACGACATGAACCCACTGTCACCCCATTCGATCATCACGTCCAACGAAAGTTGGCGCTAGTAACGATCGCGATCGGTGATACTTGCGGCGTGGAACTCCGCCAACTCGAGTACTTCGTCGCCGTGGCCGAGGAGCAGAACTTCACCCGCGCCGCCGCCCGCCTGCACGTCGTCCAGTCCGCCGTCTCCGCGGCCGTCAAGACCCTGGAACGCGAACTCGGGGCGCCGCTGCTGGACCGCAACTCCAAACGCGTACTCCTGACCGACGCCGGCGCGGCGCTGCTGCCCCGCGCCCGCGTCGCCCTCGACGCGGCCCGCGACGCCCGCGACGCCGTCGCCGAGGTGCACGGCGGCCTCCGTGGCACCCTGCGCATCGGCACGATGACCTCGACCAGGCTCCTGCACCTGCCGGCACTGCTCGGCGAGTTCCACCGCCGGCACCCCGGGGTGCTGCTGCACACAAGCGTCGCCCCCGCCGGCTCCCAGGGGCTCATCGACGCGCTCACCGAACGCCGGCTCGACCTCGCGTTCGTCTCCCTGCCCGGCGCACCGCCGGCGGAGATCCACCTGACCGAGCTGGCCCGCTCGGTCATCGACCTCGTCGTGCCGGACGACCATCCGCTGGCGGCCCGCGAGGCGGTGACGCTGGGCGACCTCGCCGGCCTGGACTTCATCGACTCCCCGGTCGGGTACGGCAACCGCGCCGTCACCGACCGGGCGTTCGCCACCGCCGGGCTGTCCCGGCGCGTCACGATCGAGATCCCCGACATCGGCACCGGCGCCGAGCACGTGCGGCACGGCCTCGGCATCGCGCTGCTGCCCCGCTTCGCCGTCGGCGACGCCGAGGGCGTACGCACGCTTACCGTCACCGACGCCGACCTCGACTGGACGGCGTCGCTCGCCACGCCTGTGGACCGCCCGGTGGGTGCCGCCGCCCGCGCCCTCATCGCCCTGACCGGCGACTTCCTGCCCTGACGGCTATCCCACCCGGCCGCTCGTCTGAGTCCGCCGCAGGCTGGTCAGGGGCGTTGACGCAGGCACCAGTTCCGGCGCGTGGCCCGCGATTGTCGCCGGGAGTCCGAACCTGTCGAACATCGCCGGGTCGACGAATGTCACGCAGCAGCGGATCAGGCCACCCCGCACGCTGAAGAGCTGGAGTGAGTGCGCCCGGACGCCCCCCGTATCCGGGTCCGGTGCGTACGCCGCCAGCGCCGTGGTGCCGTTGGCCCGCACGGGCACCAGGCGCCAGCCCGCGCCCCGCATGGCGAAGACGCGTTCCAGGAACCGGCGGTAGTGCGTTTTGCCGACGAGCCAGAGCGCCACCGGGGGCATCTCCAGCACCACGTCATCGGAGAGCAGCCGGGTCAGGCCGGCGAGGTCGGCCGCCTCGAACGCCACCAGGTAGCGCTCGACCACGGCGCGTTCGTCGGGGTCGGCGGGCTCGCGCAGCTCGTCGAGCACCGGCCCGGCGGCCCGCAGCGTCGCTCGGGCCCGCTGGAGGCTGCTGTTCACCGAGGCCACGCTGCTGTCCAGAGCCTGCGCCACCTCGACGGCCGACAACTGGAGCACCTCCCGCAGCACGAGCGCCGCGCGCTGTCGAGCGGGCAGCAGTTGCAGCGCCGCGACCAGGGCGAGTCGGAGCCCCGCACGCTGCTGGACGGCGTCGGCGGGGTCGCCGAGCCGTGCGTCCGGAAACGGTTGCAACCAGGGAACGTCGAGGCGGGGGATGAGCGGCGCGGACGGGTCACCGGCCGGGTTCAGCCCGCTCGGCAGCGGCCGACGAGCCCGTCCCGCCAACGCCGTGAGGCAGGCGTTTGTCGCGATGCGGTGCAGCCAGGTACGCAACGACGACAGCTCCGGGTCGTACTGGTCGGCGGCCCGCCAGGCCCGCAGCAGCGTCTCCTGCACCAGGTCCTCGGCCTCGTGCAGGGAACCGAGCATCCGGTAGCAGTGCGCCAGCAGGTCGCCACGGTACGCCTCGTACCGGTCGTCCCGGTCCTGCGCTGTCGCCTCGGCCACGCCGGAGAGCGTACGCCGAGGCGCGGCCAGGATTCCCTCGCATGGACCGATGAGTTCGGCGCGCGGCGTCGGTAGGTGTCAGGTACAGGCGGTCCACGGCGGGCCGCCGCGGTGAGAGGAATCCGCATGGGCGACATCATCGTCATTTCGTTCTCCACCCTGGACGGGGTGGTCTCCGACCCCGACGGGCGCTGGGGCACCGGCCACGGCGGGTGGGCGTTCCGGCACGGGGCGGGGCCGGTCAGCGGCGACAAGTTCCGCCTCGGGGCTCGGATGGAGCAGGGCGTCCAGCTCTACGGCCGGCGCACCTGGGAGCACTTCGCCAAGCTGTGGCCGGGTCGCGACGGGGGCTACGCCACGCTGATGAACACCGTGCCCAAGCGGGTGGCCACCACCAGCGGCATCGACGCGGCGGCCTGGCCGAACTCGGCGCCGATCGACGGCGACCCGGTCGCCTGGGCCACCGACGAACGCACCCGGCGCGACGTCGTCGTGGTCGGCAGCCTGAGCCTGGTCCGACTGCTGGCCGCGGCCGACGTCGTCGACGAGTACCGGCTGATCACGTTCCCGACGATCGTCGGCGCGGGCGACCGTCTGTTCGCCTCCGGCACGCCCGCCGACTTTCGGTTCGATGTGGTGGAACCCGTCGAAGCGGGCGCGTTCACCGTGCTGCGGCGCGATCGGGCACAGGAGCGCTGAGCGTGGACCATCGGGGCAACCACCCACACCGGATGTCAAGAGTCCCCGAGGTGCAGCGACAGCGCCACCACGGTGGAGGCCGCCAGTTCACGATCGCGCACCTCGTCGTGCCGGACGAACACCATGGCCTGGCCCTCGCCGAGCACCACGTCCTCCTGTCGCGCGGTGGTGGTGCCACGGAAGACGTGCACCGTCACCGTGTGCGGGAAGCCGGCCTCGTACGGGCGCGGGCCACTCCACAGCAGACGCAGCTCACCGGCGCTCAGGCCCGTCTCCTCCAGCAGTTCGCGGCGGGCCGCCTGCTCGGGCGACTCGCCGGGCTCGACGTGGCCGCCGGGAAGGCTCCACTGGTTCGGCGAGACGGGAGCGTGCTCGTCGCGATGCTGCATCAGCACCGCCCCGCAGGAGTCGACGAGCAGGACGAGGGCGACGTCGTAGGTGGCCATCCACGAGACCATGCCACGCCGGCCCTCGTCACCTGTGGTCGGGCGTACCCTCCGTTAATGAGTTTGGATGATCTTCCGGTGGTGGAGTTCGGGTTTCCCGGGCCGCTGCGGGACACGCTGGTGGCCGCGGTCCTGTCCGGCGCGAAGACCTCCACGTCCGCGCTGCTGCTCGGATACGAGCACGCCAACGAGTCGCTGCCCGAGGTCGGTCAGCGATCCGCGGTGGTGGACTCCGACGGCCGGCGGGTGGCGGCGATCGAGGTGACCGACGTGCGGGTGGTCCGGCTCGCCGACGTGGACCTGGAACACGCCCTTGCCGAGGGGGAGGGCGACGAGTCGGTGGCGCAGTGGCGAGCGGGGCACGAGTCGTTCTGGCACAGCACGGAGGTGCGCGCCGAGCTGGGCGACCCCGGTTCACCGTCGACGACGACACCCTGGTGGTGACCAAGCGCTTCCGGCTGCTCCGGCCCACCAGCCTAGACGAATAGGTCCTCACTCCAGACGGGGTTGGGTTGCGGCGAAGGGCGCTGGCCATCCGTGTTGGCTGCCCGCCGTGTCGATGTGCTGTTGAGCGATATACCGCAGAGGTATGAATATGACTCTGCGGTATACCGCTGACGGCCGCGTCCGCTCCCACGGAGGTGACCGACGGTCACCGCCATCGGTTGTCCGACCCGCCGACGCGGCGACCCGAAATGGGCGAGGTACGTCGGCAGTCGCGGGATCTCAGCGCCGAGGCTGGTCTTCGTAACACCGATCCGCGAGACTGCGCGGTATGCGTGATCGTTCTCGCCGGTGGGCGTGGGTCGGGGTCCTCGTCATCGGGCTGATCCTGTACGTGGCGGTGCTGCGGACCCTCGTGCGCACCCAGAATCCGAACTTCGTGCCGGCGCTGATCCTGCTCGGCGCGACCCTGGCCCCCCTGACGTTCCTCACGTTCGCCCAGGCGCGTACCGGGCGTTGGCAGGTTCCGGCGTCGGTGCTGGTGACGTCGGCGTTCTTCGGCGGGGTGATCGGCACGGTGGTCGCCGGCACCCTGGAGTACGACACCCTGCGCGGCCTGGGCACCCTGCCCATGCTGTTCGTGGCACTGATCGAGGAGTCGGCGAAACTGATCGTCCCCGTGGTGCTGCTGTTCACGGCCCTGGCGCAGCACCGTCGCCGCCTGCCGTCCGACGGCCTGGTCATCGGTGTGGCGGCCGGCATGGGCTTCGCGGCTCTGGAGACGATGGGGTACGCCTTCACCGCGCTGCTGAGCTCGCACGGCAACATCGGCGCGGTGGAGCAGACGCTGTTCATCCGCGGTCTGACCGCGCCCGCCGGGCACACCGCGTGGACCGGGCTCACCGCCGGAGCGCTGTGGGCGCTGCTGGCCAGCCCGAGCGTCGGCCGGCTGTTCGGGTTCCTCGGCACCTTCGGAGGCGTCGTCGTCCTGCACACCCTGTGGGACACGTTCTCCGGTTCGCTGATCTTCGTCGTGCTGGCGATCGTCAGCATCGGCTGGCTGTTCTGGGAGCTGCACCGCTACCGGACCTTCGGCGACCGCCTGGTCGCCCCGCAACCGCCGAGCTGATCGCGACCTCATACACCCTGCCTCCCTCGGCCGGCGGAAAGTGGCCGGGGGAGGCATCGCTCTGCTGATCCCGCTGCGCCCGGGCCGACACCTCATCTAGTGTCGGACTGTTCACATTTAGTGGCTTTCGTCGGGAAGGTGCAGCGATGGGGGTGCGCCGCTGGGTCGAGCGCTGGCCGCTCTATCGCCAGCTCACCGGCCCCGACCCGTTGGGCCGGGGCGCTGCGGCCAAGTCCGTCCGGTCGCTGACGCTCACCGCCCGCACCGACACCGCCGACTCGGTCGCCCGGTCCGTCTGCCCGTACTGCGCCGTGGGGTGTGGTCAGCGGGTGTACGTCGCCGACGGGCAGGTCACGCAGATCGAGGGTGATCCGGACAGTCCGATCTCGCGGGGTCGGTTGTGTCCGAAGGGCGCGGCGAGCAAGAGCCTGGTGACCAGTCCGCTGCGGCAGACGACTGTCCGCTACCGACGGCCGTACGGCACCGAGTGGGAGGATCTCGACCTCGACACGGCGATGAACATGATCGCCGACCGTGTCCTCGCCGCCCGGGACGAGACCTGGGAAGACCGTGACGACGAGGGCCGGCCGCTCAACCGGACGCTGGGAATCTCCAGCCTGGGTGGGGCGACGCTGGACAACGAGGAGAACTACCTCATCAAGAAGTTGTTCACCGCGATGGGGGCTCTCCAGATCGAGAACCAGGCGCGTATTTGACACTCCGCCACCGTCCCCGGTCTGGGGACCAGCTTCGGTCGCGGCGGCGCCACCCAGTTCCAGCAGGACCTGTCGAACTCCGACATGATCGTCATTCAGGGTTCGAACATGGCCGAGGCGCATCCGGTGGGTTTCCAGTGGGTGATGGAGGCCAAGCGCCGTGGGGCGAAGGTGTTCCACGTCGATCCGCGGTTCACGCGCACGAGCGCGGTGGCGGACGCGTACCTGCCGATCCGGGCGGGCACGGACATCGCCCTGCTCGGTGGCGTGATCCGCTACATCCTCGACAACGAGCTGGACTTCCGCGAGTACGTCGTGGCGTACACGAACGCGGCCACCATCGTGACCGAGGAGTACCGGGACACCGAGGACCTGCACGGGCTCTTCTCCGGCTTCGCCGAGGAGAACGCCAGCTACGACCAGAGCAGTTGGCAGTACGAGGGCGCCGAGCAGAACGTCTCCTCGCAGGACACCGAGACGCAGCGGGAGACGGCGGCCGGTCTGGAGCACGAGTCGCACGGCGCGCCGGTGGGCGGCGACACCCAGCGCGACGAGACGTTGCAGCATCCGCGCTGCGTGTACCAGATCCTCAAGCGGCACTTCTCCCGCTACACGCCGGAGATGGTGGAGCGGGTCTGCGGCATCCCACAGGACAAGTTCCTCGAACTGGCCCAGGCGTGGGCGGCCAACTCGGGCCGGGAGCGGACGAGCATGCTCGTCTACTCGGTCGGGTGGACCCAGCACAGCGTGGGCGTGCAGTACATCCGCGCGGGGGCGATCATCCAGTTGCTGCTGGGCAACATGGGCCGGCCCGGTGGGGGCGTCATGGCGCTGCGGGGACACGCCAGCATCCAGGGCTCCACCGACGTGCCGACGCTGTTCAACCTGCTGCCCGGCTACCTGCCCATGCCGCACCACGCCGACCACCCCACGCTCGACGAGTGGGTGGACAGCATCCGGCATCCGGGGCAGAAGGGCTTCTGGGGCAACGCGCGCGCCTACGGCGTGAACCTGCTCAAGGCGTACTGGGGTGACGCCGCGACCGCCGACAACGACTACTGCTACGGCTACATGCCCCGCATGACCGGGGACCACGGCACCTACCAGCAGGTGCTCGACATGATCGACGGGAAGATCAAGGGATACTTCCTGCTCGGGCAGAACCCGGCCGTGGGCTCGGCGCACGGGCGGGCGCAGCGCCTGGGCATGGCCAACCTGGACTGGCTGGTTGTGCGGGACCTGTTCATGATCGAGAGCGCCACGTTCTGGAAACACGCCCCGGAGATCGAGACGGGCGAGATCGTCCCGGAAGAGTGTCGTACCGAGGTGTTCTTCCTGCCCGCTGCCTCCCACGTGGAGAAGGAGGGCTCGTTCACCCAGACGCAGCGGCTGCTGCAGTGGCGGGAGAAGGCCGTCGAGCCGCCGGGCGACGCCCGCTCCGAGCTGTGGTTCTTCTACCACCTCGGCCGCATCGTCAGGGAACGGCTCGCCCGCTCGACCCGGGCCCGCGACCGGGCGCTGCTCGACCTCACCTGGAACTACCCCACGCACGGTCCGCACGCCGAGCCGAGCGCCGAATCGGTGCTCTACGAGATCAACGGGTACGACGTGGCAAGCGGCCGCCCGCTGTCGAGCTACACGGAGATGAAGGACGACGGGACCACCGCCGGCGGCTGCTGGATCTACACCGGTGTGTACGCCGACGGCGTCAACCAGGCCGCCCGCCGCAAGCCCGGCTCGGAGCAGTCCCTGGTGGCGCTCGAGTGGGGCTGGGCGTGGCCGTCCAACCGGCGGATCCTCTACAACCGTGCCTCGGCCGACCCGGACGGCAGGCCGTGGAGCGAGCGCAAGAAGTACGTCTGGTGGGACCCGGACAAGGCCGAGTGGACCGGCTACGACGTGCCGGACTTCGAGAAGAACAAGGCGCCCTCGTACCGGCCGCCGCCGAACAGCTCGGGCGTGGCGGGCATCGCGGGCGACGACCCGTTCATCCTCCAGGGCGACGGCAAGGGCTGGCTCTACGCGCCCAGCGGTGTGCTGGACGGGCCGCTGCCGACGCACTACGAGCCGGTGGAGTCGCCGGTGCGCAACCCGCTCTACCGGCAGCAGGCCAACCCGGCCCGCAAGGTCTACACCCACCCGATCAACACCCTCAACCCGAGCCCTCCGGAGCAGCACAGCGACGTCTTCCCGTACGTCTTCACGGTCAGCCGGCTCACCGAGCACCACACGGCCGGCGGCATGAGCCGGACCGTCGGGCACCTCGCCGAGCTGCAACCGGAGATGTTCGTCGAGGTGTCGCCGGAGCTGGCCGCCCTGCGGGGATTGAGTCACCTGGGCTGGGCGCACCTGGTCAGCGCCCGCGCGGCAATCGAGGCGAAGGTCCTGGTGACCGACCGGATCACCCCGCTGCGGGTGGACGATCGGATCATCCACCAGGTCTGGCTGCCGTACCACTTCGGCTACGAGGGTCTGGTGACCGGTGACTCGGCCAACGACCTGTTCGGCATCACGCTCGACCCCAATGTCCTCATTCAGGAGAGCAAGGTCGGCACGTGCGACGTGCGGCCCGGCCGACGCCCGAGGGGCCAGGATCTGCTGGACCTCGTCGTCGACTACCGGCGACGGTCGGGGGACCTGAGCCACCGTTACCCACCGCTGGTCACGACCGACGTCGCCGACAGCAGCAGCGACCAGGAGGCCTGACCGATGCCCCACGCCAACGCCCTGTACGGGCCGCTCGATCCGGCCTCGGACGCCGGTTACGGGGACGCGCCGCCGCGGATGGGGTTTTTCACCGACACCAGCGTGTGTATCGGCTGCAAGGCGTGTGAGGTGGCCTGCAAGGAGTGGAACGGCGTTCCGGAGAGTGGTCTGGATCTGCTGGGCATGTCGTACGACAACACCGGTGCGTTGACCGCGAACTCGTGGCGACACGTCGCGTTCGTCGAGCAGCCGCGCTCGGTCGGCCGGGAGACGCCGGCGTTCGAGGGCTATCCGGACGGGCCGGCGGTCAGCCCGGCGACGGCGGCCGTGGGCGCGCGGACCAGCACCGACACCGGCACGGACCCGGGTCTGCCACCCGGCTCACCGGTCGCGGCGGCCCGCATGTCGGGCGGGCCGGAGTTCCTGGGGATGCCGGGTGGGCAGCCGCCGGGGCGGGGTACGGGTGTGGAGCAGCGGTCGGATTTTCGGTGGTTGATGATGTCGGATGTGTGCAAGCACTGCACGCATGCGGCCTGCCTGGATGTGTGCCCGACGGGGTCGTTGTTCCGGACGGAGTTCGGGACGGTGGTGGTGCAGGAGGACATCTGCAACGGCTGCGGTTACTGCATTTCCGCGTGCCCGTACGGGGTCATCGATCAGCGTAAGGATGATGGTCGGGCGTGGAAGTGCACGTTGTGTTACGACCGGTTGGGTGCGGGGATGACGCCGGCGTGTGCGCAGGCGTGTCCGACGGAGTCGATTCAGTACGGGCCTTTGGACGAGTTGCGGGAGCGGGCGGCGGCGCGGGTCGAGACGTTGCAGGAGCGGGGTGTGCCGGAGGCGCGCCTGTACGGGCATGACCCGAATGATGGTGTGGGTGGTGACGGGGCGTTCTTCCTGCTGTTGGACGAGCCGGAGGTGTACGGGTTGCCACCGGATCCGGTGGTGACGACGCGGGACCTGCCGGCGATGTGGAAACACGCAGGCCTCGCCGCGCTCACGATGGCAGCCGCCACGGCTGTCGCGTTCCTGGGCAGGCGGCCATGACCGACGCGACGCGTCGCCGCCACGGTCGCGGCCACGGCGGCGAGCAGCTCACCGTGCCGCCGGCCGAATTCCGCTCCTACTACGGCCGACCGATCCTCAAGGCGCCGGTGTGGAAACGCGACATCGCCGGTTACCTGTTCAGCGGCGGCCTCGCCGCCGGCGGTGCGCTGATCGGCGCGGGAGCCCAGCTGACCGGCCGCCCCGCCCTGCGCCGCGTGGGCCGCTGGACGGCCCTCGGCGGAACCGTCGGCAGCGCGTACCTGCTGGTGCACGACCTCGGGCGGCCGGAGCGTTTCCACCACATGCTCCGGGTCGCCAAGCTGACCTCACCGATGTCGGTGGGCACCTGGATCCTCACTGTGTTCGGACCGGTCGCCGGTGTGGCGGCGATCGCCGAGCTCGGGCCACGGCTCCCGCAGCACGGTGTGCTCGGCCTCGCCCGCCGGCTCGCTCCCTCCGTCGGCGACGTCGCCGGCCTGGCAGCCGCGGCCACCGCCCCGGCGCTGGCCACGTACACCGGGGTCCTGCTCGCCGACACCGCCGTACCGGCCTGGCACGACGCGTACCCCTATTTGCCGTTCGTCTTCGGCGGCAGCGCCCTCGCGGCGGCCGCCGGGGTCGGTCTCATCGCGGCGCCCGCCGCCGAGACCGTGCCGCTGCGGCGGCTCGCCGTCGCCGGCGCGGCCATCAAGTTGGTCGGCGGTCATCGGATGGAGCGGTTGAGGATCACCGGTGAGCCCTACCGGCACGGTCACAGCGGCCGGCTGGTCCGGGCCGGAAACGTGCTGCTCGGCGTGGGCGCGGTCGCCGCGCTGCTCAGTCGGCGCAGTCGGGCACTGTCGGTGCTCGCCGGCGCGGCCCTGGTGGCCTCGTCGGTCGCCACCCGGTTCGGCATCTTCGAGGCGGGCACGGTGTCGGCGCGCGATCCGCGGTACACGGTCGTACCCCAGCGGGAACGCCTCGCCGAGCACGGCCCGACGGTGGCCGACGGCCGACTCTGAGCGGTGCGCGGGGGGCAGCGCCCCGCGCGAGGCACCGCCCGCGCGCGACGCGGCCCGAACGATCAGCCGGTGAACAGCTTCGCGGCGGTGATGGCGGTCTGGACGATGCCGTAGCCGAGCAGCGCCGCGACGAGCAGCCAGGACAACCAGAGCCGCCCGGTCTGGCCGCCGACGTGCTCGGGCACCGGCGGCCTGCTCTGCGGACCGAGGGCGACCGGCTCGGTCACGCTGGCGCGCGCCACGGGCGAGGTCGAACCCCGGTCCGGCTCGTGGAACCGGTCGGGCACGGCGCGGACCAGGAGGTTGGCGACGAAACCGATGGCGAGGACGCCGACCATGGTGAACAGCGCGGGACGGTACGCCGAGGCGGTGAGCGTGCCGGGCTTGCCCTGCGTGTCGAGGATGCGGTTGACGATCAGCGGCCCGGCGACACCCGCCGCCGACCAGGCCGTCAGCAGCCGGCCGTGAATGGCGCCGACCTGGAAGGTGCCGAAGAGGTCCCGCAGGTACGCGGGCATGGTGGCGAAGCCACCGCCGTAGAAGGAGATGATCAGCGCGGCGATCAGCACGAAGACGGCCGTGGCGGCGTGCCCGGCCACGGCGAGCAGGGCGTAGAGCACCATGCCGACGCCGAGATAGATCAGATAGATGGGCTTGCGGCCGATGAGGTCGGACGTCGTCGACCAGACGAACCGCCCGGCCATATTGAACAGCGACAACACACCCACGAAGCCGGCCGCCGCCGACACCGAGACGGCTGTGGAGCCGTTGTCCCGGAAGAAGTCCTGGATCATCGGGCTGGCCTGCTCCAGGATGCCGATGCCCGCCGTGACGTTGCAGAACAGCACGATCCACAGCAGCCAGAACGAACGGGTCCGTACGGCGTTGGACGCGGACACGCTGGCCCTCGTCACCAGCGACCGGGTGGCGACGCGAGCGGGGTCGAACCCGGCGGGCCGCCAGTCCGGTGGGGGAACCCGGACGTTGAACGGGCCGAACATCATGATCACGAAGTAGCCGATGCCGAACGTGACGAACAGCCCCACCAGCGCGGAGCCGGACGCCACCGCGGCGGGGTTGGCCGGGTTGTAGTCGGAGTCGTAGAGCGACAGCAACTGACGCGCGAGCGGACCGGCGACCAGGGCGCCGCCACCGAATCCCATGATCGCCAGACCGGTGGCGAGACCCGGCCGGTCCGGGAACCACTTGATCAGCGTGGACACGGGCGAGATGTAGCCGATGCCCAGCCCGATACCGCCGATGACGCCGTAGCCGAGGTAGAGCAGCCACAGTTGCTGGGTCGCGATGCCGAGCGCGCCCACCAGGAAACCGGTGGCCCAGAAGCAGGCCGATACGAACATGGCCCGGCGGGGACCATTGCGCTCCACCCACCGGCCACCCACCGCCGCCGATGAGCCCAGCATGACGATGGCGATGCTGAAGATCGCCCCGATCGCCGTCTGGCTGGCGTCGAAGTGCGCGATGAGGGAGTTCTTGTAGACGCTCGTCGCGTAGACCTGGCCGATGCAGACGTGCACGGCCAGCGCCGCGGTCGGGATGAGCCAGCGGCTGTATCCCGGGGGAGCGACGGTGTGCCGAGGGTCGAATACCGACAGCATGGGCTCCGCACCTCCTGCGGCTGAGTGGGCAGGGGCCCGACGCACGTCCGGCGTTCGCCGTTGATCGGCTGCTTCTCACGGTACGTGGTCGCCGGCTCACCGCTCCCGGTTACCGGAAAACGGGCGGTGCGTGCTGAGAAACTGCCTACATCAGGCAGCCGTCAGGCACGCCCGATTCGCGGCTCCTGTCGGCCGGTGAGGCGCAACCCGACACCGCGTACGGCCTCGATCGTGGCACCGGTGCCGAGGGTCCGCAACTTGCGCCGCAGCCGCTTCACCAGGGACTGCACGTCCGCCCTGCGCTCGCGCCCCTCGTCGTGCCAGACCGACCGGTGCAGCTCGGCATAGCTCCAGATCCGGACCGGCTCGGTGATCAGGCAGGTCAGCAGGTCGTGTTCCAGCCGGGTCAGGTCCACCTCGCGAGCCGCGTACCGCGCGGTGGACCGGGCCGAGTCGATGACCAGGGCGGCTTCGGGCTCGGTGGTGGGCGTCCGGCTCGGCGGTGGCCCGTCGGGCGGCCCGGTCCGTTGCTGCGGCACCGCGATGAGCCGACGCAGCTCGTCGAGGTCGGCCACCAGCAGCAGCGGCGCGATGCCGTCGAGACGCTCCGCGAGCCGGATGCGCTCGGTCGGCGACGGTGTCACCGCGATCAGCAACGGAAACGGTTCGTCGGCCGGATCAGCCCCGGCCAACGTCGTTTCGTCGTCCTCGGCCACCACACCGCCCGGGATCGATGGGCATCCCTGCCCAGCTATCGTCATGGTCCTGACAATGTTTGGCAAGCGCGCCGCCAGCAGGGCAACCGTTAGCGACAAGTTGCTCACAGCAAGTTCTTGATCGTCCTTTCCTCTCGATCATAGTGTCCACTCGGGCAACCGGCGTGACCCGCGCGGTGCATGGGGAGGCATGAGGGGTCCGTTCGCTCGGTTCCGTCGAGCGGGATCTCGCGCACTTCTCACATGGCCCATCACACCCCTGGGTCGTTCTGAGGGAGGCAGCACCGATGATCAGACGTCCACAATGGAGACGCACGGCCAGATCGCTGGTCAGCGCCAGCGCGGCGATGATTCTCGCCGCCACGTGCCTGGCCAGCGTCGGCTCGGCCGCGCAGGCCGCGCCCGGTTCGCTGGGAGCGGGCACCGCCGCCGGGGACAAGATCCGACCGGAGCTCGCCCGGCAACTTGAGGCCAAGAGCGCAGGGGACTTCTGGATTCGGTTCAAGGACCGGGCCGACCTGAGCAAGGCCAGCGCCATCAAGGACTGGACGAAGCGCGGCGCGGCCGTCGCCCAGACGCTGCGGGAGACCGCCGCCGGGAGCCAGGGCAAGATCCGCGCCGAACTCGACAGCTCGGGCACGAAGTACGAGACCTTCTGGGCCACCAACGCCATCAAGGTGAACAGCGGCTCCCTGGCGATGGCCCAGAAGTTCGCCGCCCACGCGGAGGTCGAGGGTCTCTACCCCCCGGTCGCCTACCAGCTTCCCGAACTCACCAAGGGCACCGACGAGAAGACCGTCAACGCCGTCGAGTGGGGCGTCGCCAACATCAACGCCGACGACGTCTGGTCCCAGTACGGCGTCACCGGCGAGGGCGTCACCATCGCGAGCATCGACAGCGGCGTGCAGTACGACCACCCGGCGCTTGTGAACTCCTACCGCGGCAACAACGGCGACGGCACGTTCGACCACAACTACAACTGGTTCAACGCCGCCGGGACGTGCGCCGACGCGCCCTGCGACGACGACGGCCACGGTACGCACACCATGGGCACCATGGCCGGCTCCGCCGGCGCGAACCAGATCGGTGTCGCGCCCGGGGTCAAATGGATCGCGGCGAACGGCTGCTGCCCCACCGACGCGGCGCTCATCGAATCCGGCCAGTGGATGCTCGAGCCGACCGACCTGAGCGGTCAGAACCCGGACGCCAGCAAGCGGCCGAACATCATCAACAACTCCTGGGGCACCAGGGAGCCGTCCAACGAGCCCTTCATGGAGGACGTGACGCTGGCCTGGACCGCCTCGGGCATCTTCGGTGTCTTCTCCAACGGCAACAGCGGGCCGGCGTGCGAGACCAGCGGCTCGCCGGGCAGCCTCGCCAGCAACTACTCGGCCGGCGCGTACGACGTCAACAACAGCATCGCCAGCTTCTCCGCCCGGGGGGCCGGGCAGAACGGCGAGATCAAGCCCAACATCTCCGCTCCGGGCGTGAACGTCCGGTCGAGCATTCCCGGCAACGGGTACGGCACCGCCAGCGGCACGTCGATGGCCGCCCCGCACCTGGTCGGCGCGATCGCTCTGCTGTACTCGGCGGCGCCGTCGCTTGTCGGTGACGTCGACGGGACCCGAGCCCTGCTCAACGGCACCGCGATCGACAAGGCCGACGACCAGTGCGGTGGCACCGCCGCGGACAACAACGTCTACGGCGAGGGCCGACTGGACGCCCTCGCACTGCTCAACGCCGCCCCGACAGGCGACATCGGCACCCTTGCCGGCACGGTCACCGACGCGGCCACCGGCGCGCCGATCGCCGGCGCGACAGTGACCCTCACCGGGCCGGCCTCGCGTGAGATCACCACCGGCGCCGACGGCAAGTACTCGACCCAGGTCCCGACCGGCGACTACCAGGTCGTCGTGTCGGCCTTCGGGTACGGCAGCACCACGAAGACCGCGACTGTCACCAACCGCGCGACCACCACTCTCAACGTCGCCCTGACGGCGGTGCCGCGCGTCAACGTCACAGGCGCGGTCACCGACGGCTCCGGCCACGGCTGGCCGTTGTACGCCAAGGTGACAGTGAGCGGCGTGTCCGGCGTCTACGACTACACGACGCCGTCGAACGGCCGATACAGCATCACGCTGCCGGCCGGGCAGACGTACACCCTGACGTACGAGTCGCAGTACCCGGGCTACCAGACCGTCACCAAGGAGGTGGTGGTCGGCACGCGCAACGTGACCGCAAACGTCGCGGTGCCGGTGGACACCACCACCTGCACGACGGCGCCCGGCTACACGTTCGGCTCCGACGGCGAGTACGAGACCTTCGACGCCACGACCACGCCGGCCGGCTGGACGGTGGTCGACAACGCGGGCAGCGGCGACGTCTGGAAGTTCACCGACGACGGCGACCGGGGCAACCTGACCGGTGGCAGCGGCAACTTCGCGATGATCGACAGTGACGCGTACGGCGCGGGCACCACACAGGACACCTCCCTGGTGAGCCCGGTGGTGGACCTGACCGGCGTCACGGCCCCGGTCATCCGGTTCAACCAGGACTTCAACCAGTTGAACGACGACACCGCCGACGTCGACCTCAGTATCGACAATGGCGCGACCTGGACGAACGTGCTCCGCCAGGAGACCGACGTGCGGGGCCCGAAGCTCACCGAGATCCCGATCCCGCAGGCGGCCGGCAAGGCGCAGGTCCAGGTGCGGTTCCACTACTACGACGCCTCGTACGAGTGGTGGTGGGAGGTCGACAACGTCCTCATCGGCAGCCAGGTCACCTGCGTACCTGTCGACGGCGGTCTGGTCGTGGGCAACGTCCGCGACAAGAACGACAACAGCTACATCAACGGCGCCACCGTCACCAGCAACGACCGGCCCGCCGAGAAGGCGGTCACCGTGGCGACCCCGGACGACCCGGGGCTGCCCGACGGGTTCTACTGGATCTACTCGACGCTCACCGGCACCCACAAGTTCACCGCGACGGCCGGCAACTACGTCAGCCAGAGCAAGCAGGTCGACGTCGAGGCCGACTGGGCCACCACCGCGAACTTCGTCCTCGCGGCCGGCCGGTTGTCGGTGACACCCACCCAGCTGAGCGCCACGGTCCAGATGCCCAACGGAAAGGCCAGCAGGACGTTCACCGTGACCAACACCGGCGGCGCGCCGGTCGAGGTCGGCTTCGGTGAGCGTGACGACGGCTTCGAGCTGCTGCGGGCGGACGGTTCCCGGGTGACCCGGCAGCAGACGCTCGGCGCGGCCGGCGCACCGGAGCAGCGGTTGAGCGTCACGACGTCGTTCGCTGCCAAGGCGTCCGGCAAGGCGTCGACGGCGACCCCCGCCGCGGCCGGCCCGCAGGCCGCACCGTGGACGGACATCACCGACTTCCCGGCCAACATCATGGACAACCGGGTGGTCACCCTGGACGGCAAGGTGTACTCGATCGGCGGTGGCGACGGAAGCGCCTCCACCGTGAAGACCTACGCCTACGACCCGGTCGCGCAGACCTGGACGGCGGTGGCCGACCTGCCCGATGCCCGTAACGCGCTCACGGTGGGCGTGATCGGCGGGAAGATCATCGCAACGGGTGGTTGGGGCGCCGCCGGCCCGGACGCCACCACCTGGTCGTACGACCCGGGGGCCAACACCTGGACCGAACTGGCCGACAACCCCGCGCCGCGCGCCGCGGCAGGGCAGGCGGTCGTCGACGGCAAGCTCTACGCCGTCGGTGGCTGTACCACCTCGGGCTGCGTGCCGATGTCGAACAGTGTGGTCCGCTACGACCCGGGCACCAACGCCTGGGAGACGCTGGCGAACTACCCGAAGTCGGTCGCCTTCGCCTCCTGCGGCGGCATCGACGGCACCCTCTACTGCACCGGTGGCAACGACGGCACCGCGGCGCAGAAGGCCAGCTACGCCTACGATCCGGGCGCCAACACGTGGACCCCGATCGCGGACGCGCCAGTCGACAACTGGGCCAGCTCGTACGCGGTGGCCAGCGGCAAGCTCCTCGTCGTGGGCGGTTCGCAGGGCGGCGCCATCAGCAACGCCGGCTTCGCCTTCGACCCGGCCACCAGCTCGTGGTCGAACCTGCCGAACGCCAACACCGCCCGGTACCGGGGTGGCGCGGCGTGTGGCTTCTACAAGATCGGCGGCTCGTCGGGCAGCTTCAACGCGGCACCGGACAGCGAGGTGCTGCCGGGCTTCGAGGGGTGCGCCGAGGCGGCCGCCGACGTCAGCTGGATGACCATCGACAAGTCGACGGTCACCCTCGCGCCGGGTGAGAAGGTCACGGTCACCGTCGGGATGACGGCGAACGTGGACCAGCCGGGCACCTACTCCGGTGCGGTCACGATCAGGGAGAACACGCCGTACTCGGTGGCGCCGGTGACGGTGACCATGACGGCGACGCCCCCGAAGACCTGGGGCAAGCTGATGGGGACGGTGACCGGTACGAGCTGCCAGGGCGCGACCTCGCCGCTCGCCGGCGCGGTGGTCCAGGTCGACTCGTGGGCGATGTCGTGGACGTTCGCGACCGACAGCGCCGGCAAGTACGCCTACTGGGTGGACCGTCGGAACAACCCGCTCACGATGATCGTCGCCAAGGACGGCTGGAAGCCCCAGACCCGTCAGACGAAGATCGACACCGCCACTCCCGCGGTGGAGAACTTCGCGTTGGCACCCATCCGGTGCTGACACCTGAGCGGTAAGCGGTAGCGCACCGATCCGGCCCGCCTGGTCCTCGACCAGGCGGGCCGGACCAGCCTCCGCGACGATCGGGCGTGCGCTCAGACGGGGGCGAGCCGGAAGCCGACGCCGCGGACCGCGTGGATCGTGGCGGCGGCGTCCAGCCGGGCGAGCTTGCGGCGTACCCGACGGACCACGGAGTGCATGTCGGACCCGCGGCCGAGGTGTCGGTTGCCCCACACCTCAAGGTGCAGTCGCTCGTAGGTCCAGACCTGCCCGGGAGCGTCGACCAGGCAGAGCAGCACGTCGTGCTCCAGCCGGGTCAGGTCGATCTCCTGGTCGCGCCAGCGCACCACCCGGCGGTCGGAGTCGACGCTGAGATCCGGCGGTGGCTGCGGGCTCGGCGCGACCTCCGCGAGCACCGTCGGAACCGGGGGAGGTGCGACGGGGGGCATCTCGACCACCCCGAGGAACTCCCGCGCCTGGTCCACGTTCGAAACGATCAGGAAGGCGTCGGTCCCGCCGAGCAGACGGGCCAACTGCCGGCGCTCGGCCGGCGAGGACGCGATGCCGATGACCAGCGAGGCGACCGAAATACCCTGCATTGCCCAACCCCTTCCGGTTCCCCACAATCACTCCGGATGGTTTTCGCACCGCCGAGGACTGCCATCGATCGGCGTCCTGACCCTAGTGGTGGCTCGTCTCGGCTGGGTAAAACATAGTTGCATGTAAGCATGTGAATGCTGGCTCACGTCAGGGCAGCGCGGACGGCTTGGCGACACCACGCCGGATCGCCCGGTTTCTCCGGTGCTCATCGGCAGTTGTGACAGAACGAAGACAATCCACGGACGGCGTCCGGACCTGGCGGGCCGAGCATTGTCGACATGTCACACGGATCGTCGTACCCCGTCGGATTGTCGTCGCCCGGCCCGGCGCGAGCGCTGCCCTCCGGTCGCGCCGCGGCGCCGCCGGGCCTGCGGCTGCTGGGAGCGGCCGTCGGTTTCCTGGTCGCCCTGGGTCTCACGGGTGTGCTGTTCGTGTGGACCGGCCCGGGGCAGTGGATCGACGGACTGCTCCTGCCGCGCGCCGAATCCGGTGGCGGTTACGAGCAGGACAGTGACCTGGTCGGGCCGGCGAAGACCGTCCTGGCGACCTTCGGCAGCCCGACGCTGCTGGCCGTCCTGCTCGGTGGGGTGCTGGTGGTGGGCGTGTTCGGCCGCCGGCTGCTGGCCGGCGTCGTGGGCGTGGGCGTGGTGCTCTGCGCGGTCGCGACGGCCGGTGCGGTGAAGTCAGTGCTGCCCCGCCCGGACCTCACGATCGAGGGTGCGACCTCCCACAACAGCTTCCCCAGCGGTCACGTCGCGGTCGCGACGGCTCTGGTGTTGGCCTTCCTGCTGGCCCTGCCCGGCTGGGCTCGACGGTGGCTGGTGGTGCCGGGCGCGGCGGGTGTCTCGGTGATCGGCGCGGCCACCATGATCGCGGGATGGCACCGGTTCAGCGACGTGCTCGGCGGCGTCCTGCTGAGCGTGACGTTGTTCTGCCTGGCCGCGGCGGCGCTGACGCTCCGGCCCGGCCACGACACGCCGCCCCCGCGTGCCACACCTGTCGCCGGCCGCGCCTGGCGCGCGGTCGCGCAGGGGGTGGTGGGGTTGATCGTGCTCGGCTGGGTGGTTCGGGTGCTGGTGCCCGGTCTGGCCACCTCGCTGCGGTGGGGGCCGCTCGTGGCCATCCTGGCGGCGGCGGGGCTGAGTGTGGTGGCGGTGGGCGTGGCCGTCTTCCTGGTCCGGTCGGTGGAGTTCGTCGGGCCTGTCGGTTCGCCACAGCGGCAGCGGCCGACCGACCCGGGGGCCATGGAACGCCTGGTGACGACGGACGTCCGGACGGCATGGCCCCGGCGGGTCGATATCACCCACGAGACATCGACCAAAAGCGAGCAATTCTCATGATGGGATACTTGACGGCATGCCACAGGTCCTGCTGATCGAAGATCACCAGACGGTCCGCGACGGACTGCAGTTGGCGCTCACCCGTCAGGGTCACACGGTGGTGGCCGTGGAGACCGGCGAACAGGGGCTGGAACGGCTGCGGACGACGGCGTCCGACGTGGTGGTCCTCGATCTCATGCTGCCCGGTATGGACGGTTTCGAGGTGTGCCGCCGGATCCGGCAGCAGGGCGACCTGCCCATCATCATGCTCACCGCCCGCAACGACGACATGGATGTGGTGGCCGGCCTGGAGGCGGGCGCCGACGACTACGTGGTCAAGCCGGTGCAGGCCCGGGTGCTCGAGGCGCGCATCCGGGCGGTGCTGCGCCGCACCGGCGGCGACGCGCGGCGTCCCGGCCCGGAGCGGCCCGGGCTGCACCAGCACGGTGCGTTGACCATCGACCGGGCCGCGCTGGTGGTCAGCAAGGACGGGTCTCCGGTCAGCCTGGCCCCGACGGAGCTGCGGCTGCTGCTCGAACTCGCGCACACTCCGGGCCAGGTGCTCAGCCGCCAGCAGTTGCTGGAGGCCGTGTGGGAGCACGGGTACCTCGGCGACTCGCGGCTGGTGGACGCCTGCGTCCAGCGGCTGCGCGCCAAGATCGAGGATGAGCCGTCCGCGCCGGTCTACATCCAGACGGTACGCGGCTTCGGATACCGGTTCGGGCCGCTGTGACCCCCTGGCACTGGGCCCGCGCCATGGCGCTGGGTCTGCGCGTACGACTGCTCCTGGCCTTCGCCCTGCTGGGGGTGACCACCACGGCGGTGGTGGCCAGCGGAAGCTACTTCCAGGCCCGGACCGTCATCCTCCAGCAGGCGCAGGACGCGGCGGTGGCGTCGCTTACCGACCAGCTGTCGAAGGTGTACCCGGTCGTCAGTCTGCCGCCGAGCCAGGAGGAACTTGAGGTGCTGGCCCAGCGCCTCTCCGACCGGGAGGTGGACGCCGTGGTCCACTACGGGGATCTGTGGTCGCACGGCACCGGCGCGGCCGACGTGCTCACCCCGGAGCTGCAGCGGGAGGTGGCGGGCGGTCGCGTCGCCTGGCAGCGCGTCAATCGCTACGGGACGCCCGTGCTGCTCATCGGCACGCAGCTCAGGTTCGAACGGTCCGATGGAACGTCCGTGCCGTCGGGCGTGGAGGTCTACTCGGTGCGCAGCCTCGTCACGGAGCAGCAGAGCGTCGACCGGCTCGCCGAGTTGGCGTGGGTGACCGGCGGTCTCTCCCTCGTCCTCGCCGTCCTGCTGGCCCTGCTGGCCGCGCAGGGCGTGCTGCGGCCGGTACGGGAGCTGGGCCGGGCGGCACGCAAGCTCGGCGAGGGTGACCTGTCCACCCGGCTGACCGTGCGGGGTGTCGACGAACTGGCCGACGTGGCACGCACCTTCAACGACACGGCCGGAACCCTGGAGCGTCAGGTCGGTGAGCTGCGGCGGATGGAGGCCGACGCGCGGCGCTTCGTGGCCGACGTGTCGCACGAACTCCGTACGCCCCTGGCCGCGATGACGGCGGTCACCGACGTGCTGGACGAGGAGGCGGACCGGCTGCCGGGGGACGCCGGGCAGGCCGCCCGGCTGGTCAGCCAGGAGACGCAGAACCTCACCCAGCTGGTCAACGACCTCATCGAGGTCAGCAGGTTCGACTCCGGCACCGCCCGGCTCGCCCTCGACGAGGTCGACGTCGCCGCGGCGGTCAACGCGACCCTGCGGCTGCGGCGGTGGGCCGATCGGGTGCACACCGACCTGCCGTCCGGTGTCATCGCCCGGCTCGATCCCCGCCGGCTGGACGTCATCGTCGCCAACCTGGTCGGCAACGCCTTCCGGCATGGCACCGAGCCGGTGTCCGTACGCCTGCGCGCCGAACCGGACTGGATCACGATCGAGGTCGCCGACCAGGGGCCCGGGTTGGACCCGGAGGTGCTGCCGCACGTCTTCGACCGCTTCTACAAGGCCGACACCGCGCGGACCCGCTCCGAGGGCAGCGGCCTGGGCCTCGCCATCGCCTGGGAGAACGCGCGCCTGCACCGGCACGGCGGGCAGTCGGGAAGTCTGGTGGCGGGCAACACCCCCGACTGCGGCGCGGTGTTCACGCTGCGCCTGCCCCGGGCGGCGTCGGAGACGGTGGACGCCGGAGGCGTACGGTGATCCGCGCATGCCGAAGGCGTACGGCGCTCCGCCGCCGCGTGGCGCGGACGCTGCTCGCGGGTGGGCTTCTGCTCACGTTGTTCACGGCGGGCTGCGGAGTCCGGCCCAGCGACGTCATCACCGGCCGCGCCGCGGTGACCGGTCCGTCGGCGGGCGCGGGCCTCTACCTGATCTCGCACGGCGAGCTGGCGCTGGTCCTGCGCGCGACCAAACCCGGTCCCGGTCCCTCGTCGCCGACCGAGACGCTCGCGCTGCTCGCGGCCGGTCCCACCCCGAGCGAGCGCAGCGCAGGGCTCAGCAGCGAGGTGCCACCCGGCGTCGCGCCGGCCCAGGTGACGCCGAGTGTCGACGAGCCCGGCATCACGGTGACGATGTCGGGCGCGGTGCTGCCGCTGTCGACGGTCGCGGCCAACCAGATCATCTGCACCGTGGTGTTCGCCGTGTCGGGACAGGGCTCCGCCCCGGTCACGATCGTCGGCTCGGACGGCACCCGGCCACCCTGGCCCTGCCCGCTCGAGTGACCGGGGCGAACGCCGCTCACACCAGATCGACCGCCCGCGCGGGCCGCGGCAGCCCCGCCGAGGCGACACGACCACGGTCGGCGAGCGCGCCGGAGATCAGGATGTCGAGCAGGGCCGGAAACGCGATCCCGGCCCGCTGCCAGATCTGCGGGAACTGCGACGCGGCGGTGAATCCCGGGAAGGTGTTGACCTCGTTCACGATGGGTTCCGCGCCCTCGGCGGGAAGGAAGAAGTCGACACGCAGCAGACCCCGACAGTCGAGGGCGTGGAAGGCGCGGATGGCCCGGTCCTGGAGCACCTCGGTGGTGGCCGGGTCGAGCGGGGCGGGGATCTCGAAGACGGCCCCGCCGTCGTACTTCGCGTCGTAGTCGAAGAAGCCGGCGCCGCTGACCCGGATCTCCAGGGGCGGCCCGGCCTGCACCCGGCCGTCGGGGTACTGCAGGACGGCGACGTCGATCTCCCGACCGCGTGCCCCCTGCTCGACGAGCACCTTCGGATCGACCTCCCGCGCCTGGTCGAGCGCGGCCGGCAGGGCAGCCCAGTCCGTCACCCGGACCACACCCAGGCTGGATCCGGCCCGTGCCGGCTTGACGAAGACCGGCAGGTCCAGTCGCTGCTGCTCGGCGGTTGACAGGTGCTCCCCCGACCGGAGGGTCACACCGGGGCTGACCCGCAGACCGTCCGCGGCGAGGAGCCGCTTGGTGACGCCCTTGTCCATGCCCGCCGCGCTGGCGAAGACGCCGTTGCCGACGTACGGCACGCCGAGCCACTCCAGCAGGGACGCGACTGTGCCGTCCTCGCCGTACGGGCCGTGCAGGGCCGGGAACACCACGTCCTGGGCGCGCAGCACCCGCAACGCCTGGGGCAGGGGAGTGGGGTGGCCGCCGACGTGCCACCCGCCGTCGGTGTCGATGAGCACCTCGGTGACCTGGTACCGCTCGCGGTCCAGCCCGGCCAGGATGCTCTCCCCCGAGCGCCGCGACACCTCGTGTTCGCCGCTCTGTCCGCCGTACAGCACTGCCAGTCGCGTTGTCATGCGACGTCCGCCCTTTCCTGGAGATGGTCGCGGCCCACCCGGGCCCCGATGCCGGTCAAGATTTCGTGTGGGTTGGTGCCGGCCCAGCGCGCCCATTCGGCGACGGTCGGCGGGCCGGCGGTCGGCGCTGTGGTCTCGTGGTCGCCGGGGCCGAGCACGACAACCGGGTCGCCGATGGCCACCGGCACGTCACCGGCGTCGACCACGCACTGGTCCATGGCGATGCGCCCGACGACCGGGCGGCGTCGGCCGCCGAGCCACACCTGCGCGCGGCCCTCGGTGGCGCGGGGCAGCCCGTCGGCGTAACCGAGCGGCAGCAGCGCCAGCGTCGTCGGCGCACCCGTGACGTACTCCGGCCCGTAGGAGACGCCCGTGCCGGCGGGCACCCGCTTCACGTTGACGACTGTCGTCCGCAGCGTCAGGGCTGCCCGCAGCCCGAACTCTCCCGGACCTGTCGCGCCGAACGGGTCGACGCCGTAGAGGGCCAGCCCGATCCGGCAGAGGTCGAAGCGGGTCCCGGGCGCCGACAGCGCCGCCGCCGAGTTGGCCAGGTGCACGAGGTCGGGGTCGAGGCCGGCGGCCCGGGCGAAACGCAGCGCCTCGGAGAACGTCCGCACCTGACGGGCCAGCCCCGGGCTGCCCGGCACGTCCGCGTCGGCCAGGTGCGACCACACACCACGCACCCGGACCCCGCCCTCCACCTCGTACTTCCGGGCCCAGGTGACCAGGTCGGGCCACTCGTCGGGGCCGGCGCCGTTGCGGGTCAGGCCGGTGTCGGCCTTGAGCTGCACCGTCGCGGGCACGCCGAGGCGTCGGGCCGCGTCGGCCACGGCGTGCAGGTGGGTGGTCGTCGACACGCCCACGTCGACGTCCGCGGTGATCAACGCGGCGAAGTCGTCGTTCGGTCGGTGCAGCCAGCTCAACGTGGGTACGCTGATGCCCGCCCCGCGCAGGGCCAGCGCCTCGACCGCCGAGGTCACCCCCAGCCAGGTGGCGCCGGCGCGCAGCGCCGCCCGGGCGACAGGGACCGCCCCGTGGCCGAACCCGTCCGCCTTCACCACTGCCATCAGCGCGGTGTCGGTGACCGACGCGACAGTCCGCACGTTGTCGGCGATCGCCCCGAGGTCGACCACCGCCTCGGCCAGCCCGCTCATGCGGCGCCCACCGGGTGGGAAGGTGCCGGGGCCGCTTCGCGCCGGGGCACGGGAAGCGCGAACATCCAGCGGGCGTGCACCGCCAGCAGCCCGCGATGGATGGCCAGGCTCAGGCCGACGACGAGCGCGGTCAGCAGAACCGGGTAGCCGAGCACGACCAGGCTCTGGACGACCGGGTCCAACCCGGAGACCGGGTTGAGCAGCAGCCGGTCCAGCAGGGCCAGGACCGGCATGTGAATGACGTAGACAGGCAGGGTGGTGCGCCCGAGCGTGGTCAGTCGGTCACTGAGGGTGGATGACCGCGTCAGGCGGGCGGCGGCGGTGATACCGAACGCCACCGCCACGACCGACACCACAGGCCACACGCCGAACCACCGCTGGGCGCCGGCCGCCGCCATCGCGACGAGCGCGAGGGCGTACGCCCCGGCCGTCAGCACGAGTCGTCGCCGGGTGGCCGTCGTCGCCCACCGCTCGATCCACGGCCGCAGATACAGGCCGGCGAGGAAGAAGACCAGGTTCTGGTAGAGGCCCGCGCGGTTGCCGGGCGTGGCCAGCAGGCCGGCGGCCGCGATGGCGGACAACACCGCCGCGGGTACGACGACCAGCACCCGGGGCAGCCGGCGGGCCGCCTTGGCGAGCGTGAAGTAGAGCGCCAGGGCGTACAGGTACCAGAGGTTGGAGGGTGTGACGGTGAGCTGTTCCAGCAGACCGAGTGCGGATGCGGCGTGATCGGTCGGGAAGTCCGGCGCCAGGGCCAGGACCGCGCTGTGGATCAGCAGCCACACGGCGTACAGGTAGAGGAACCCGGCGACGCGGCTGCGGGCGACGGTCCGCCAGGGCCGCTGGACAGCGTTCGCCGCGAAGACGCCGGAGATGGTGAAGAAGAGCGGCATCCGCAGCGGCAGGAACTGCTCGCCGAGCGTGCCCCACAGGCCCGGCACGGGTGCGCCGACGTGCCAGTCGATGCGCAGGTAATCCTTGACGACGACGTGCCATCCGACGACGAGGATGATGCAGACGCCCTTCGCGGCGTCCGCCCACTGCGCGCGGGGTGGACGCGTCGGGTGGCGGAGGTCGGTGGTTGTTGGCTGCGGGATCACTCGGTCGAAGGTGTCAGCCGGATATCCGTACGTGATCCACGAATTGTCATGAACCGGTAATGGATGTCGGCGGGGCCGCCGGGTCCCGGACCGCGAGAGGTTGGCGAAGCAGTGCACAGTCGCGCGGCGGGGAAACCTCTAGGCTCGGTCGTGGAGGTGCCGACATGAAGCTCGGGCTGCACTACTGGAACTTCTCGACCCCGGCCGACCCGGCCGCCATCGCACCGACGCTCGCCGAGGCGGCCACCACCGCCGAGCAGGCAGGTGTGGCGTCGTTCACGGTCATGGACCACTTCTTCCAGATGGAGGCGCTGGCCCCGGCCGAGGAGCCGATGCTGGAGGCGTACACGACGCTTGGTTACGTCGCGGCGAAGACCCAGCGGATGACGTTGGGTGTGCTGGTCACCGGCGTGATGTACCGGTATCCGGGGTTGCTCGCCAAGACCGTGACGACCCTCGACGTGCTCTCCGGCGGCCGGGCCCGGCTCGGCATCGGGGCGTCCTGGTACGAGCGGGAGCAGCGCGGCCTGGGCGTGCCCGTGGTGCCGGTGGCCGAGCGGTTCGAGCGGCTGGAGGAGACGCTGCGGATCTGCCGGCAGATGTGGAGCGACGACAACGGGCCGTTCGACGGGCGGCACTACCAGCTCACGGAGACGATCAACTCGCCCCAGCCGCTGCGCCGGCCGCACCCGCCGATCATGATCGGCGGCAGTGGCGAGAAGAAGACGCTGCTGCTGGTCGCCCGGTACGCCGACGCCTGCAACCTGTTCGGCACGGGCGCCGAGGGGATCGCGCACAAGCTGGACGTGCTGCGCGGGCACTGCGCCGCCGAGGGCCGCGACTACGACAGCATCGAGAAGACCGTGCTGGCCTCCAAGCCGCCGCTGGAGGACCTCGACGAGTTCCTCGCCGAGGTGTCCGCGTACGCGGCGCTGGGGGTCACCGAGGTGCAGGTCACACCGGACCGGCACCCGGTGGAGTTCGCCCAGCGGCTCGGCGACGAGGTGCTGCCCCGACTGGCCGACATCGGCTGATCCCGCCCAACGCCACGAGGGGCTGCCCTCCGCCGAGCGGAGGACAGCCCCTCGGTGACTACCCGGGTCAGCCGACCGAGGCGGGGAACCTCTCCCACACCCGGTGCGCGGCCATCAACTGCTGCACCCCGGTCAGCGCCTCGGCACCCGAGCCGGCGGCCACGATGCCGGGGGTGCCCGCCACCCCGGCCTGCTCCAGCACTGTGACGCCGTCGCCCCAGGCGCCGATCGCCTTGGCGTGCCGCCAGCACTCCTCGACCAGCAGCAGCACGCGGGGGTCGACTGTCGCCGCGTCCGGCCGGCCGGCCTTGGCGTCGCGGGCGGGCAGCGCGTCCGGTGCGGGCACCGGCGCTCCGGCCAGCAGGAGCGCGTCGAACTCGACCGACCGGCCGGTGGCGAAGGTCCGTTGGACGGGCATGCCGTCCACCATGCCGCCGTGCGGGGCGATCAGCAGCGGCACCATGCCAGCCTCGAACACGGCCCGGCGCACCTCGCCGACGCCGTCCAGGTCACCGTCGGGGTCCACGACGATCCCGACCGTGCGGCCGTCGGCGGGCCACGCCCTGCCGACCTGCGACAGAGCCGGGCTCGGCGCGACGTCGGCCAGCGGCACCGTCGGCTGCGGCGCGGGCAGCCCCAGGCCCGTGGCGACCTGCTCGCACAGCACCGGGTCGATGTTGGCGAGGCACTGCAGCTGGCGCTCCTTGATCGCCTGGTGGTAGCACTTGCCCAGCTCGAAGGTGTACGCCCGGATGATGTGTTCCTTCTCGACAGGCGACATGCTCAGCCAGAACAGGCGTACCTGGCTGTAGTGGTCGTCGAACGACGCCGGGTTGGCGCGGACCTTGGGCGCCTGCGCCACGGTCACCGGCACGTCGAGGAACGCGTGCTCGGCGTCGCCGGCCGGGAAGGGGTTGCCGCCGTCGAGCGAGTTCGGCCGGTACGGCGCGACCCCGGCGTGCACGGCGTGCTGGTGGAAGCCGTCGCGGAGCATGTCGTTGACCGCCGCGTGCGGGCGGTTGATCGGGATCTGGGCGAAGTTCGGCCCGCCGAGGCGGGTGAGCTGCGTGTCGACGTACGAGAAGAGCCGGCCCTGCAACAGCGGGTCGTTCGTGACGTCGATGCCCGGCGGGAGGTGCCCGAGGTGGAAGGCGACCTGCTCGGTCTCGGCGAAGAAGTTCGTCGGCGTCCGGTTGAGGACCAGCCGGCCGATCGGCTGCACCTCCGCCAGCTCCTCCGGCACGATCTTCGTGGCGTCGAGCAGGTCGATCCCGGCGAAGGTCTCCTCGGGGGTGTCGGGGAAGACCTGGATGCCGAGTTCCCACTCGGGGAACGCGCCGGCCTCGATGGCGTCGTAGAGGTCCCGGCGGTGGAAGTCCGGGTCGATGCCGCCGAGCATCTGCGCCTCCTCCCAGGTCAGGGAGTGCACACCGAGCTTCGGCTTCCAGTGGAACTTTGCCAGCACCGTCTCCCCGGCCTCGTTGACGAGGCGGAAGGTGTGCACACCGAAGCCCTCCATCGTCCGGTACGAGCGCGGGATGCCCCGATCGGACATGTTCCACATGGCGTGGTGCTGCGCCTCGGTGTGCAGCGAGACGAAGTCCCAGAAGGTGTCGTGGGCGCTCTGCGCCTGCGGGATCTCCCGGTCCGGGTGCGGCTTCGCGGCGTGGATGATGTCGGGGAACTTGATGGCGTCCTGGATGAAGAAGACAGGCATGTTGTTGCCGACCAGGTCGAAGGTGCCCTCGTCGGTGTAGAACTTGGTGGCGAAGCCACGGGTGTCGCGGACCGTGTCGGCCGAGCCGCGCGACCCGAGCACTGTGGAGAATCGGACGAAGACGTCGGTCTCCCGGCCCTTCTTCAGGAAGCCGGCCCTGGTGACCGCCTCGGCGGTGCCGTAGGCCGTGAACACTCCGTGCGCCCCCGCGCCCCGGGCGTGCACCACACGCTCCGGAATGCGCTCGTGGTCGAAGTGCGTGATCTTCTCGCGCAGGTGGTGGTCCTGGAGCAGGACCGGCCCCCGCGGCCCGGCCTTGAGCGAATGGTCGGTGTCGCGCAGGCGCGCCCCGTTCGCCGTGGTCAGGTACGCGCCCTGCTGGCCCTTCGCGGTCGCCGGCGCGCCGGTCTCGGCGCCGGTGGGCGTACGGGTCTGCGGTGCGCCCTGTTCCGGCTTCGGGGGCAGGGGACCGTGGGGCGAGGTCGGCTCCTCGACGGGCGGGGTTGCGCTGCCCGGGGCACCGGGCACCTCGGGCGTCAGAGCGTCAGTGATCTTTTCTGAGGCGGTCTTCACGACGTTCTTGACCGCCTCGGCGGGCTTGCTGGAATCCACTTGGCGAACCTCTCCATGGAGCGTTTGGGCAGGCCCCTGCACCCCTACCCCTGGTCGGAGTGCCGAAACGCGCGGAAGATCCGATCTGCGGGCGGGACTGGTGATTTCACCGATGCGCGGGGTGACCGGAGCGGCGAAGACTGACGAACGTCGATATCGCTCGACTCTAGGGAGTGCCCGACGTGTCGTCACCAACCACCACCCGCCCCCGTTCCATGCCTGCTCGGGCCGTCCGGCTCGCGCTGGCCGCCACCCTCCTCGCCGCAGGTGTCCTCGCCGGACCCGCCCCCGCGCAGGCGGCCAGTCCGTACGAGCGGGGCCCCGCCCCGACCACCGCGATCCTGGAGGCCAGCCGCGGCCCCTTCGCCACCGCCTCGCAGAGCGTCTCCTCGCTGAGCGTCACCGGCTTCGGCGGCGGGGTCATCTACTACCCGACAAGCACCAGCGAGGGCACGTTCGGCGCCATCGCCATCTCGCCCGGCTACACGGCCGCGTGGTCCAGCATCAGCTGGCTCGGGCCGCGGATCGCCTCGCACGGCTTCGTGGTGATCGGGATCGAGACCAACACCCGGTTCGACCAGCCGGACAGCCGTGGCCGGCAGTTGCTCGCCGCGCTCGACTACCTCACCGAGCGCAGCTCGGTGCGCAGCCGTATCGACAGCAGCCGCCTCGCGGTCGCCGGCCACTCGATGGGTGGCGGCGGCACCCTGGAGGCGGCTTCGTCCCGTCCGTCGCTGCAGGCCGCCGTGCCGCTCGCGCCGTGGAATCTGGACAAGAGCTGGTCCGAGCTGCGGGTGCCCACGCTGATCATCGGCGGCGAGAGTGACACTGTCGCGCCTGTCGCGTCGCACTCGGTGCCGTTCTACACGAGCATCCCGGCCTCGGCCGAGAAGGCCTACCTGGAGTTGAACGGCGCGAGCCACTTCTTCCCGCAGACGGTCAACACACCGACGGCGCGGCAGATGGTGGCCTGGTTGAAGCGGTTCGTCGACGACGACACCCGCTACGAGCAGTTCCTCTGCCCGGGTCCGAGCGGCTCGGCGATCGAGGAGTACCGCAACACCTGCCCCAGCTACTGAGCACGCGGGTCGGGGCGGTCGCCGGTTGGCGGCCGCCCCGTTCGTGTCAGCCCATTGAAGGTCTTGACGCCAAATCCGAGAAACGTACACTGCGAGTGTAAATAACACCCGCCACGGCAGAGGGATGGGTGATGGAGCGCGGGCTCGAACTGCACGGCATCGGCGTCCGTTTCGGCGGCCTCACCGCCCTCGACGACGTCTCGCTGCGGGTGCCACCCGACCGGGTGGTGGGCGTGATCGGGCCCAACGGCGCCGGCAAGACCACGTTGTTCAACGTGATCTGCGGCTTCGTGTCGCCGCAGACGGGGTCACTCACCCTCGACGGCCGGCCGCTGCGACCACGGCCGCACCGGCTGACCCGACTCGGCATCGCCCGGACCCTGCAGGGGACCGGGCTCTTCGCCGGCCTCAGCGTCCTGGAGAACGTGATGACGGGCGCGTCGCACACGGCCCGCGCGGGCTTCGCGTCGGCGCTGTTCGGGCTGCCCCGCAGCGACCGCGACGAGCGTCGGCTGCGCCAGCACGCCCTCGACGTCCTCGACGACCTGGGGATCGCCGGGCACGCCGCCGCCGCGCCGGGCACGCTGCCCTTCGCCGTACGCCAGCGGGTAGCCCTGGCCCGCGCGCTCGCCGCGCGGCCCCGGCTGCTGCTGCTCGACGAACCCGCCGGCGGCCTCGGGGCCGACGACATCGCCGAGCTGGCGGAGCTGGTCCGGCAGCTTCCCCGGCGCGACACCGACCCGTGCGCGGTACTGCTCGTCGAGCACCACATGGACCTGGTGATGGCCGTCTGCGACGAGCTGGTGGTGCTCGACTTCGGCCGGGTCATCGCGGCCGGCACGCCGGACGAGATCCGCGACGACGCGGCGGTCACCGACGCATACCTGGGCGCCCTCGTCGAGGAAACCGCATGACCGGGCCGGATCTGCTCGTGGTGCGGGGGTTGGTGGCCGGTTACGGGGCCACGCCGGTGTTGCGGGCCGTCGACCTCACCGTGCCGGCCGGCACGATCGCCGCCGTCGTCGGCGCCAACGGCGCCGGAAAGACGACGCTGCTGCGCGCGCTCTCCGGCATGATCCGTCCGGCCGCCGGCCAGGTGCTCCTCGCGGGCGAGGACCTGCGGGGTACGCCTGTGGAGCAGCTCGTCCGGCGCGGCATGGCGCACGTGCCGGAGGGGCGGGGCGTGATCAGCGAGTTGACAGTCGACGAGAACCTGCGGCTCGGCGGGTTGTGGCGGCGCGACCGGGCGGACGCCGGCCGTGCTCTCGGCGAGGTCTACGAGCTGTTCGAGCCGCTCGCCCGGCGTCGCCGGCACCTCGGGCACCAGCTCTCCGGTGGTGAGCGGCAGATGCTCGCGCTCGGCCGGGCGCTTGTCGGCCGGCCGCGCCTGCTGCTGCTCGACGAGCCGTCGCTGGGCCTGGCGCCCCGGGTGGTCGCCCGGACCATGGCCCTGCTGCGTCAGCTGCGCGACCGTACCGGCCTGACCGTGCTGCTTGTCGAGCAGAACGTGCGTAGCGCGCTCGCCGTGGCCGACCAGGGTGTCGTGATGTCCCTGGGCCGGGTGGTGGTCGCGGCCCCGGCGGCCACGCTGCGCGACGACGACGACCTGCGCCACGCGTACCTCGGTTTCTGACCCACCTGGTCCCCTGGAGGGAGGACTGTTGGACCGCTTCGTCTTCCTCACCGTCGACGGTCTGTCGCGGGGCGCGGTGTACGCCGCGTTCGCGCTGGCGCTGGTGCTCATCTGGCGGGCGGCGCGTGTCGTCAACTTCGCTCAGGGGGCGATGGCCGTCGCGGCCGCGTACGTCGCGTACTCGGTGTCCGCCGCGACCGGCTCGTACTGGCTCGGCTTCGTGGTCGCGATCGTCGCCGGTCTGCTGCTCGGCGCGCTTGTGGATCGGGTGGTGATGCGGCACGTCGACCACGCGTCGCCGCTCAACCCGGTGATCGTCGCGCTCGGGCTGGTGCTGGTGCTCCAGGCCGTGCTGGGCATGGTGTACGGCAACGAGTTCCGTCCCGCCGACGTCCCGTTCAGCCGGTCCGCCCTCACCGTCGGCGGGGTCGCCGTGCTGTCGCCGTACGACCTGTTCGTCTTCGCCACGATCGGGGTGGTGGTCAGCGCGTTGGCCTGGATGTTCGCGCGTACCGCGGTGGGGTTGCGGATGCGCGCGGCGGCCTTCGCGCCGGAGGTCTCCCGCCTGCTCGGGGTCAACGTCGGTGGGATGTTGACGCTCGGTTGGGCACTCGCCTCCGGCGTGGGCGCGCTCGCCGCGATGCTCGTCATCCCGACCGAGTTGGGTCTGCACCCGCACGCCATGGACCTGGTGTTCGTCTCGGCGTTCACGGCGGCGGTGGTCGGCGGTCTGGACAGCCCACCGGGGGCGGTGGTCGGTGGCCTGGTGGTGGGCCTGCTGCTCTCCTACGTCAGCGGGTACGCCGGCAGCGACCTCACCCCGCTGGCGGTGCTCGTGCTGCTGCTGGCGGTGCTGCTGGTCCGGCCCGGCGGGTTGTTCGCCCCGGTCGCGGCGAGGCGGGTGTGAGCGCCACCCGGGCGGCCCTGCCGCCGAGGCAGCGAGAGGGCGAGGCGGGCGAGCGCCCGGTCGACCGGGGACGTCGCGGCTCCACCCTGCTGCGGCACCTCGCCGTGCTGCTCGCCGTGGGTCTGGTGCTGGTGGCGGTCAGCTACGCCGTGGAGCCGTTCCGCAACTTCCAGCTCGCCACGGTGGCGGCGTATCTCTGCGCCACCGCCGGGCTGACGGTCCTCACCGGGCTCAACGGTCAGCTGTCGCTGGGGCACGGGGCGTTGATGGCGACAGGCGCGTACACCGTGGCCCTGTGCCAGAACGCGTTCCTCGACCGGGGGTTGACCGGCGGCTGGCTGTTGGCGCTGTCGCTTGTCGCGGCGGTGCTGGGCACGGTCGCGGTGGGCGCGGTGGTAGGTGTGGCGGCGGCCCGGCTGCGCGGGCCCTACCTCGCCGGGGTGACCCTGGCCGTGGCCGTCGTGGTGCCGGCGTTGGCCGTCACCTTCGACGGCGTCTTCAACGGCGAGCAGGGGCTGTCGGTGCCGGTGGAGCCGCCGCCGTTGGCGCTCGGCGCGTACTTCCCGTACGAGCGGTGGCAGCTCTGGCTCTCGGGCGCTGCCACCCTGCTGGCCCTGCTGCTGGTGGCGAACCTGATCCGCAGCCGGTACGGGCGGACGTTCCGGGCGGTGCGCGACGACGAGGTGGCGGCCCGGCTCGCGGGCATCCACGTGGCGCGCACCCAGGTCCTCGCCTTCGTGGTCAGCGCCGCCACGGCCGGGCTCGGCGGCGGCCTGCTCGCGATGCTCGCGCAGAGCGTCTCGCCCGGAGCGTTCTCGTTGACCCTGTCGCTCTTCCTGCTGATGGCGGTGGTGATCGGCGGCCTCGGTCGCCTCGCCGGCGCGTTGTGGGGGGCGGTGCTGCTTGTCGCCCTGCCCGACCTCACCCATTCCGTGACCGAGCTGCTCACCCTCTCGCCGGCGGTGGCGCAGCGGCTGGAGGGCAACCTCCCGCTGGCCATCTTCGGCGTCACGCTGATCGTCGTGATGATCGCCGCGCCCGGCGGTGTGCAGGGTCTGTTGTCCCGTCTCGGCCGGGCCCTGCTGGCCCGCTGGCCGGCGCGGCGTTCCTGAGCTGTCCCCGGCCCGGCCTCGGCCGGGCGCCTCACCACACCATCACCACTGAACCGGACCGAGAAAGGTCGGTGTTTCCGATGCACCGTACGGCGCGACGCGGTCTCGCGATCGCCAGCACCATCGCCCTGCTCGTCACCGCCGCAGGCTGTAGTGGCGACGACGGCCCCACCTCCGGCGGGGGGTCGGTGCCGGGGGTCACCGACACCGAGATCGTCGTCGGCACCCACATGCCGCTCACCGGGCCGGCCTCGGCCGGCTACTCCAAGATCGCCCCGGCGACGAAGGCGTACTTCGACTACGTCAACGCCAATGGTGGCGTGCACGGCCGGAAGATCACCTACAAGGTCATGGACGACGGCTACAACCCGGCGAACACCCAGCAGGTGGTACGCCAGCTCGTGTTGCAGGACAAGGTCTTCGCCGTGCTCAACGGCCTGGGCACGCCGACGCACACCGGGGTGCTCGACTTCCTCAAGACCAACCGGGTGCCGGACCTCTTCGTCGCGTCCGGCAGCCGCAGCTGGGACCAGCCCGACAAGTATCCCGGCACGTTCGGCTTCAACCCGGATTACACGATCGAGGGCAAGATCCTGGCCAACTACGCGAAGGCGAACCTGGCCGGCAAGAAGGTCTGCTTCCTCGGGCAGGACGACGACTTCGGCCGCGACAGCCTGGCCGGCGTGGAGAAGGTCCTCGGCGCCGGGGCCGTGGCGGTCAAGCAGACGTACGTCACCAGCAACACCAACGTGGCGCCGCAGATCGGCGCGTTCAAGGCGGCCGGCTGCCAGGTCGTCATGCTGGCGACAGTGCCCGGCTTCACCGCGCTCTCCGTCGGCACCGCCGCGCGGCTGAGCTTCAAGCCGCAGTGGCTGGTCTCCAACGTCGGCGCCGACCACCCGACCCTGGCCAAGCAGCTCGGCGCCGCCGCCCCGCTGCTGGAGGGCATGGTCGGCACCAACTACCTGCCGATGCAGAACGACACGGCGAACCCGTGGATCCAGCTCTTCACGAAGATCAACAAGACGCACAACGGTGACGCGCCGTTCGACGGCAACACCGTCTACGGCATGTCGGTCGGCTACCTCTTCGTGCAGGTGCTCCTCGCCGCCGGCAAGGACGTCACCCGCGAGAAGGTGCTCGACGCCGTCGAGAAGGGTGGCTTCCAGGGGCCCGGGCTCGCGCCGCTGCGGTTCTCCGCCGACGACCACTCCGGCTACGGCGGGCAGCGGTTGAGTCGGGTGAGCGGGGGAGTGCAGAGCTACTTCGGGCCGACGTACGAGACCGACGAGGGGGACGGCCCGGTCGCCGAGTACACGGCCGCGCCTGTCGCGCCGCCGGCGAACGGGGTGCCGACAGTCTCCTGACGAGCCTGCCGTTCGGTCGTACGACCCGGGGTGGCCACCTCCGGGTCGTACGACCGTGCCCGGCCGGTGGCCCGGCACGGTCGACGCGGAACGTTGACCGACGCCGATCGACCCTCTTACTATCTGCATCGTGAATGCAATTTCAGGTCACCTCGCGGCTGGCCGGTCCGGATGACATCGTTCGTGCGGGCCCGGAGCTGCCTGATCATCGCCTGTCTAGACTCGGCCGGGAGTCGGGCGACGTCGTGGCGGTGAAGGGGCGGGGGCGGATGAACAGGGTCGAGGCCCCGGGGCGGGTCGACGGGCGGACGGCCCGGGCCGAGCGCACCCGGGCAGCCATCGTCGAGGCGCACCTGGCGCTCATCGCCGAGGGTGACCTGCGGCCGACCGGGGAACGCATCGCCGAACGGGCCGGCATCTCGCTGCGTACGCTCTGGACCAACTTCAAGGACATGGAGACGCTCTTCGAGGCGAGCGGCGCCGAGGTGCTGCGTCAGCAGGATGCCGCGTACCGGCCGATCTCGCCCGCGTTACCGCTGGCAAAGCGGGTCGACGCGTACTGCCGGCAGCGGGCCCGGCTGCTCCAGCTCATCACGCCGTCGGCGCGGGCCGCGCAGATGCGCGAGCCGGTCTCCGACCAACTGCACCGCAACCGCCTCAAGCACATCGACCGGGTCCGCGACGAGGTCGAGCAGCTCTTCGCCGCCGAGCTGACACACGCCGGGCGGGGGCGCGAGCAACTGCTCAACGCGCTGGTGGCGGCGAGCATGTGGCCGGCCTGGTCGATGCTGCGCTACGGCCTCGGGCTGGGCGTGGACCAGGCCCGCGCGGTGATGTCCCGGACGGTGGGCGCGCTGTTGGCCGAGGTGGCGACCGACTGATCCCGGCTCGCCCCTCTTTCCATCCGGTGACCGATGGGTAACACTGGGGCACATGGTTACTGCATACTCAGTGCAAATAACCGTGTTGCGCGGCCGGGACGACCAGTGCCGGGCCATCCGGAGTCTGCTCGACGGCGTGCGCGACGGCGGCGGCGGAGCGCTGCTGCTGCACGGGGAGCCGGGGTCGGGCCGGTCGGCGTTGCTCTCCTACGCCCACCGGTACGCGAAGGACTGCACAGTCCTCACCGGAGCCGGGCTGCCCCAGGAGGCGACGCTGCCGTACGCCGGCCTGCAACGCCTGCTCGAACCGGTGCTCGACCGGGTCACCACCCTGCCCGAGCCCCGACGGCACCTGCTGTGCCGCGTGCTGGACGGGGAGGGCTGCCCGCCCGAGCGTCGGCTGGCCCTGTCGGTGGCAGTCCTCGGCCTGCTCGCCGCGGCCGCCCGGGAACGACCGCTGCTCGCCACCATGGACGACGTCGACCGGGGCGACCCGCAGACCGCGCAGGTGCTGGCGATCGTCGCCCGCCGGCTTCGGCACCTGCCGGCGGCCGTCCTGCTCACCGCGGACGCCACCGCCACCGTCGACGGCATCGCGGCGTACCGGCTTGCGCCGTTGAGCGAACGGGACAGCATCGCTGTCCTCACCGACCGGCTGCCCGAGCGACCCGCCGCGCCGGTCGCGGCCACGCTCGCCGGGGTCGGCGGCGGCAATCCGCAGGCCCTCGTGGACCTCGCCGAGGTGCTGAGCCCGGGACAGTGGCGTGGGGAGGAGCCGCTGCCCGCCGCGCCGCCGGCCGACGGCGCGCTCGCCCATGCCTACCGGACCCGCCTCGACCGGCTGCCGCCGGACACCCGCCGGATGCTGCTGCTCGCCGCGCTCGACGAGTCCGACGAACCGGCGACCTTCATTCGCGCGGCCGACGCCGCCGGCCTGGCCGTCGAGGCGCTCGCCCCCGCCGAGGCCGCCGGCCTGGTCCGTGTCGAGCCGGGGGGTGTCACGTTCGCGCAGCCGCTGGCCCGCACGATGGTCGCGGCCGGTGCGCCGCTCGCGCAACGGCGGGCGGCACACCGGCTGCTAGCGGAGGTCCTCGACCGGGACGGGCAGCGGCTGCGCCGGGCCATGCACCTCGCCGCCGCGACGGCGGGCGCCGATCCGGCCCTCGCCGACGAGTTGGAGCAGGCCGCGGTCGGTGGGCGCAACGGCTGGGCAGTGGCGTCGGCAGCGCTGTGCCGGGCCGCCGCGCTCAGCGACCGCCCGAGCGACGCCGCGGCCCGCCTGCTCGCGGCCGCCCGTTACGCCTGGGCCGCCGGCCAACCCGGCCAGACCCGGCTCCTGCTCGACCGCCTCCGCGCGACCTGCGTGGATCCGACCGTCACCGGGCACGCCGGGCTGCTGCGCGGCGAGCTGCAACTGCGCTGCGACGACGCCGCCGGCGCGGCGGCCACGCTGCTGTCCGCCGCGCGAACGGTGGCCGGGGCCGACCGCGCCGTTGCCATGGAGGCGCTGGCACGGGCCGGCGAGGCCGTGTGCTTCGCCGGCGACCAGTACCGGTACGCGGAGGTCGGCCGTCGGGCCGCGACCCTGCGGCGCCCGAACGACCCGCCGGCGGTGGAGCTGACGGGCTGCCTCGTCACCGGGGTGGCCGCCACGCTGCGGGGTGACCACGAGCGGGCCGGGCCCGCGCTGCGCCGAGCCGTCGTGCTGGGCGGCCGGTTGGCCGGGCCGGCGCTGACCCCGACCGCGCTCACCTGCGCGGCGGCGGCCGGGCTGGTGGTCGCCGTGGACGGGGCCGCGCACCGGCTCGCCGAGCGCGCCGTCGGGTTGGCGCGGGAGCGGGGCGAACTGTCCATGCTGTCCCGGGCGTTGGAGCTGCGCGCGGTCGCCGAGTACTGGTTGGGGCGGCACGAGGCGGCGGCGGAGACCTCCTGCGACGGGCTGCGGGTCGCCCGCGCCGCCGGGCAGTTCAACTGCGCCAATGTCCATCTGGGCATGCTCGCCGTGCTGGCGGCCGTCCGGGCCGACCGGGAAACCAGCCTGCGGCGGATCCGGGAGATCGGCCCGACGCCGACACCGGGTAGCCGGCCACACGCGCTCGCCGGATGGGCGCTGGCCGTGCTCGACCTCGTCGACGGTCGACACGCCGAGGCGGCGGCAAGACTGGCCTCGCTGGCCCGGCTCGGCACCGGCCGGGGCCAGGTGCTCGTCCAGGTGATGGCCACCCCGTACCTGGTGGAGGCGGCGGCCCACCTGCCGCACCGGCCGGCGGCCACGACGGCGCTCGCGGCCTTCGACAGGTGGGCGAGCAGCACCGCGAGCCCGCTTCGCCGCGCGCTCTCGGCCCGGTGTCACGCGCTGCTCGCGCCCCGGGGCGGCGTCGAGGCAGAGCGGGAGTTCCGGACCGCGCTGCGGCTGCACCCGACGGAGGACGGCGCCTTCGAACGGGCGCGTACCGAGCTGCTCTTCGGCCAGGAGCTGCGGCGCATCCGACGTCCACGGGACGCCCGGGGGCACCTGCACCAGGCTCGGGAGACGTTCACGCTGCTCGGCGCGGATCGCTGGGCCGAGCAGGCCACGGCCGAGCTGCGCGCTGCCGGGGAGTCGGTCGGTCCGCCGGACCTGCCGGCGGCGCGGTTGCTGACCGGCCAGCAACTGCGGATCGCGCAACTGGTCGCCGAGGGCGCCACCAACCGGGAGATCGCCGCCCGGATGTTCCTGTCCACCCGCACGGTCGACCACCACCTGCGCAACGTCTTCCACCGGCTGGGCATCCGCTCCCGTACCGAGTTGGCCCGTACCTTCGCGGCCGAGCCGCACGCCGGTCTGACCTCCGACCGGTGAGGGCAGCCCGCCCGCCGTCCGGTCTGGACGGCGTAAACTATCACCGCTAGTTTATGCGTCATGGAGCTCACCCTGACCGCCGAGCAGGCAGCGGTCCGCCAGCTCGCCGCCGAGTTCGCCGACCGGGAGTTGACGCCGTACGCCGCCGAGTGGGATCGGCGCGAGTCGGTCGACCCGGCCATCGTCGACAAACTCGGTGACCTGGGTTTCCTCGGGTTGACCATCGCCGAGGCCGACGGCGGCTCCGGCGGCGACCACCTCGCGTACTGCCTGGTCCTGGAGGAGCTCGGCCGGGGCGACTCGGCCGTGCGTGGCATCGTCTCCGTCTCGCTCGGCCTGGTCGCCAAGTCGATCGCCGCCCACGGGTCGGCCGCGCAGCGGGCCGATTGGCTGCCTCGGCTCTGCTCCGGCGCCGCGCTCGGCTGCTTCGGGCTGACCGAGCCGGACAGCGGATCGGACGCGGCCGCGCTGCGCACCCGCGCGGTCCGCGACGGCGACGACTGGCTGCTCACCGGCACGAAGACGTTCATCACCAACGGCACGACCGCCGACGTCGCCCTGATCTTCGCCCGCACCGGCGGCCCTGGCCACCGGGGCATCACCGCGTTCCTGGTGCCCACCGACAGTCCGGGTCTGACCCGGCGCGAGATCCACGGCAAGCTCGGCCTGCGCGGGCAGGCCACCGGTGAGCTGCGTCTCGACGACGTGCGAGTGCCCGACACCGCCCGCCTCGGCGCCGAGGGCGCCGGCTTCCGGCTGGCCCTGGCCACCCTCGCCAAGGGGCGGATGTCGGTGGCGGCCGGCTGCGTCGGAATCGCGCAGGGCTGCCTCGACGCGGCGGTGGGCTACGCCGGGCAGCGGACCCAGTTCGGCAAGCCGATCGCCGGTCACCAGCTCGTCCAGCAACTGCTCGCGGCCATCGCCGTGGACACCGCGGCCGCCCGCCTGCTGGTCTGGCAGGTCGCCGACCTGATCGACCGCGACCATCCGTTCGCCACCGAAGCGTCGATGGCGAAGCTCTTCGCCAGCGAGGCCGCGGTCCGCGCGGCCAACAACGCGGTCCAGGTCTTCGGGGGGTACGGCTACATCGACGAGTACCCCGTCGGCAAGTACCTGCGCGACGCGCGTGTCGCCACCCTCTACGAGGGCACCAGCCAGATCCAACAGCTCCTGATCGGACGCGCGCTCACCGGCGTCAACGCCTTCTAGTTCTAAGGACACCCGGATGCGAGTCTTCACCTCCGTCGACGAGCTGACCACCGCGGTCGGCGAGACCCTCGGGCCCGGCCCCTGGCAGCGGATCGAGCAGGACCGCGTGAACCTTTTCGCCGACGCCACCGACGACCACCAGTGGATCCACGTCGACCCGGTCCGCGCGGCGGCCGGGCCGTTCGGCGCCACGATCGCGCACGGCTACCTGACCCTGTCGCTGTTGCCGGCGCTGGCCGGGCAGCTCTACCGCGTCGAGGGGGTCACGATGGGAGTCAACTACGGGCTGAACCGGGTGCGCTTCCCCGCGCCGCTGCGGGTCGGCGCCGCCGTGCGGGCCACCGCCGTCATCGCGGAGGTGTCACCGGTCAGCGGTGGCGGGGTGCAGATGGTGACGGCGGTGACCGTGGAGAGCGACGGCGGCGGCAAGCCCGTGTGCGTCGCCGAGACGGTGAGCCGCCTCTACGGCAAGGCGGACGGCTGACTGTCTTCCCGCACCGCTTGACCCATCCGTCCGTGCGGGGGCGGCGACGGCATCCGTCGCCGCCCTCGCCGCCCGTCGTCGGTCCGGGCCCCGCACGGCACCGCGTTGGCGGGCATTACCGGCGCGGGGTCAGGGACCACCTACGGTCCCTTTGCTCTGCTTCAACCGGCGCACCAGTTTGAGCCGTTCGTGTTGCGTGTATTGAAGCAGAGCAAAGGGCGTGGGGAGGTGTGCCCGCCCCGGGCGGTCACGCGGTCGGTTAGGAGCGTCAGGCGACCGTGCAGGCGGCGCCGTTGAGCGTGAAGGCGGAGGGCTTACCGGCGTTGCCGGTGTGGGTGGCCTGGAAGCCGATGTCGACAGACGTGTTCGGGGCGATGGTGCCGTTGTAGGAGACGTTGCGCGCGGTCACCGCCCCGCTGGTCGGCGAGTAGCCGGCGTTCCAGCCGCCGGTGATGCTCTGGCCGCCCGGCAGTGTGAACGCCAGGGCCCAGCCGTTGATCGCGCTGCTACTCGTGTTGGCGACCGAGATGGACGCGGTGAGCCCGTTGTTCCAGGCGTTGACCGTGTACGTGACGCGGCAGCCCTCCGACGGCGGCGGCGTGGTCGGCGGTCCGGTGGTGGGCGGCGGGGTCGTCGGCGGGGGAGTGGTGGGCGGCGCGGTGGTGGGCGGTGCCGTGGTCGGTGGCGCGGTGGTGGGAGGCGTGTCGCCCCCGATGCTGCCGGGCACCGTGCGCAGGGCGTCGTACCAGGCGACTGCCATCTTGCGATAACCCGTGGCGTTGGGGTGGACGCCGTCGGCCAGGTCGCTGAGCGTCAGCGCGCGGTACATGTCGACCAGGTGGACGTGCTTACCGGCGGCGGCCCTGGTCTGCACGATCCCCGGGATCGCCGCGTTGTAGCCGCGGACCTGACTGTCCGCGCCGGACTTCGGGATGATCGTCGCGACGAACACGTCCGCGTTCGGCGCGGTGTTCGTGATGCGATCGACAAGGGTGGCCAGCCGAGCCGGAGCGCCGGAGGTGTCCCCGTACATGTCGTTGGTGCCGATGTGCAGCAGCACGGTGCGCGGGTTGGTGGCGCGCAGCCAGTTGACGATGTTGGCGTCGATCTGGGCGATGGTCCACCCGGAGTGGCCCTCGTGGTCGTGGTCACCGAGGCTGGCCGGGCCGTTGAACCCGGAACCGACGAAGTCGATCCGGTAGCCGCCGGAGGCGAACCGTTGCCAGAGTTCGATCCGGTAGCCACCGGCGACGTTGAAACCGTCGGTGATCGAGTCGCCGAGGGGCATGACGCGTACCCCGCCGTTGGACTCGGCGCTCGCGGGCGCGGTCGCCACCGGGACGGCGGCGGTCATGGCCGCGACGGCGGCCAGGGCCGCCCACCACAGTCGGGCCCGGCGGTGCCTCGGCGTCGTGGGGGTGGCGGGCGGCGGGGGGACGGGGTTGCCGAGGATCGATCTGCTCATGGGGCTTCCTCAGGTGGTGGGGGCGCGACGACCGCGGCCCGCCGACGAGGCGCAACCGCACGGTACGCGAGGGTGAGCTGCGCGAGGACCAGGAACCCGGACGTCAGAACCGCTGGTCGTACGCACTGGTCATCGACGATCGGAGACGACGGATCGATGAGACCCGGCCGGGATGTGCCCTGCACCCCGCCCGGACGCACCATAGCTTGTTATCGCTAACACCGGCAACGGATCGAACGTCGACGATGGTCGGGAGTGGGCGAGGCGGTCAGTCCCCGCCCACCGTGTCGTTCGGCGCGAGCGTCGCCGCGAGCCAGCGCAGCTGCCGTCGGACGTGCACGGCCTCGCCGCCCTCATGCCCGTTGAACGGGTAGACGTGCATCTCCCGCTGCGGCGGGGCCGGCCGTCCGGTCGCGGCGCCGTACTGGTTGTAGGCGGCGAAGCCGGTGCTCGGCGGGCAGACGGTGTCGCGCAGGCCGATGCCGAAGTGCGCCGGCGCGGTCGCCCGCCGGGCGAAGGTCACCCCGTCGACATAGGACAGCGTGCGGCGGACCGCGTCCTCGGCCTCCCGGTGCACCGCCAGGTACCGGCCGATCTCACCGTACGGCGACACGTCGCTGAGCGTGACGGCACGCTGGACGTCGCAGAGGAACGGGGCGGTCGTCAGCACCGCCGCGAGGTCGTCGACGAGGCCGGCCACGGCCAGGGCCAGGCCACCGCCCTGGCTGTTGCCGACCACGGCGACCCGGCCCGGGTCGACGCCGGGCAGGACGCGAACCACCTCGACGGCCCGGACCGCGTCGGTGATCAGACGCCGGTAGTGGTAGTCGTGCGGATCGAGGATTCCCCAGGTGGCCGGCCAGGGGCCACCGGGCCTGCCGTGCGGGTCGGCGGTGTCACCCGCGCCGTGCTGCCCCGCCTGGCCGCGGTTGTCCATCAACAGGTGCGCGTATCCGGCGACCGGCCAGGTCAGCCGCTCGTGCGGCAGGCCGCGCCCGCGCCCGTAGCCGGCGTACTCCACCACGGCGGGCAGTGGCCCCCGCACGCCCGCCGGGCGGGTGTACCAGGCTCGCACCGGGTCACCGCCGAAGCCGGCGAACGTGACGTCCCAGGAGTCGAGCAGGCGCAGATCGGTGGGTTCGGGACGGACGTCCACGAGCACCGGACGGGTGGCGGCCTCGGCCAGGGTGCCACGCCAGAACTGGTCGAAGTCCTCGGGCTCGGCGACGGCCGGGGCGTACCGCTCAAGCTCGTCCAGAACGGGGTCGGAGTGGGGCACGGTTCCTCGCAGGGTCAGGGCTGCTGGGCGGGGGGTGCGGTGCTCTCCCGGACGACCAGCTCGGTCACCAGGTCGATTCGGCTGGTCGCCGGGCCGTTGCCCCCGACCAGGTCGAGCAGCATCTGGGTGGCGATGCCCGCCATGTCGCGCAGCGGCTGGTTGATGGTGGTGAGAGCCGGGTCGGTCCAGGTGGCGACCGGCAGGTTGTCGTACCCGATCACCGAGAGGTCCTCGGGGACGCGTAGGCCGCACTGCCGGGCGGCCCGGAGCACCCCCATGGCCTGCGTGTCCGAGCCGGCGAAGATCGCCGTGGGCCGGTCCGGCCGGTTCAGCAACTGGAGGCCGTGGGCGTGCCCGGCGCCTGCGGAGAAGCTGCCGTAGCGGACCAGGTCGGGGTCGACGCTCAACCCGATCTCCTCGTGGGCGTGCTGGAAGCCCGCAGCCCGGGCCCGGCTGCACAGCACGTCGGGCGGCCCGGAGATGACGGCGTTTCGTCGGTGGCCCAGCTCCAGCAGGTGGCGAGCCGCGAGCAGGCCACCGTTCCAGTTGTTCGACCCGACCGTGGGCACGGAGGCCGAGGTCGCGCTGTCGGTGTCGATCACGACAAACGGGACGCCCTGACGTCGCAGCTGCTGTTGCTGCGCCTCGGCCAGGTGACAGAGGACGAACAGCACACCCGACGGGCGTTGGCTGAGCAGCGCGTCGAGCCACCGTTGGGGTGGGCGGTGCGCACCGTCGAGTTGGGAGACCGCGAGGCCGATGCCGGCGATGCTGGTCACCGCCTCGGCGCCGCGCAGGACCTCCATCGCCCAGCCGGTGTCGAACTCGTGGAACACGAGATCGATCCGCCCCGCGCCGGGCGACCGCCGCGCGCGACGCTGGTACTGGTGACGATCGAGACTCTCCTCGATCCGGGCGCGGGTGCCGGGAGCGACATCCTCGTGGCCGTTGAGGACCTTGGACACCGTGGCGACCGAGACGCCGACGTCATGGGCGATCGTCGCGATGGTGGTGGAGGCGGGTGGGCCGAGCGGGCGGTGCTCTGTCATCGCAGCCTCGTGCAGCGTCGAAATTTTCGGAAGACCTTAGCACGATCGTCCGGTCAGGACGGTCGCTGCGAGCGTGGATCGGCTGCTGCCGGGACCGTTTCCGGGCGCGTTCATGACTCAGCGCAATGGCCGGTGCAACGCGTCGTACGACGGAGTCGTTCCACGACCGATCGAGCCCCTTGACTACATCCGGGCGGTGGACTTAGGTTGCCGAAAAGGTTGCTTGGGTTTCCGGAAAGTTTCGGGTCGCACACCGTCCGCCACGGACCGATCCCACGAGGATGCGGGAACGTGGCCGGAGCTAGGGGGTCTCGGCATGAGAAGTCAGCTGCCCGCCGACGGCGAAACGGCGTCCCGCGACGCCACACCGTGGCGCGACGCGCGGCTGTCACCTGCCGAGCGGGCCGAGGCGCTGCTCCCGCTGATGTCGGTGCGGGAGAAGATCGCCCAGCTCGTCGGCGTCTGGGTGGGCGCGGACGCCTCCGGCGAGGGCGTCGCCCCCCACCAGTCCGACATGGTCGCCGAGACACCGGCCTGGGACACCGTCATCGCCCACGGGCTGGGCCAGCTCACCCGCCCGTTCGGCACCGCGCCCGTCGACCCGGTGCTCGGCGCCCGGTCGCTGGCCGCCTCCCAGGCGCAGATCGTCGCCGCCAGCCGGTTCGGCATCCCCGCCCAGGTGCACGAGGAGTGCCTCACCGGGTTCGCCGCCTGGCGGGCCACCGTCTACCCGACCCCGCTGGGTTGGGGCGCGTCGTTCGATCCCGCCCTGGTCGAGGAGATGGCCGGCCGGATCGGCCGGTCGATGCGCGCCGCTGGCGTACACCAGGGGCTCGCGCCCGTCGTCGACGTCACCCGCGACTACCGCTGGGGCCGCACCGAGGAGACGATCGGGGAGGACCCGTACCTGGTGGGGACGACAGGCGCGGCGTACGTGCGGGGCCTGGAGAACGCCGGCGTGGTGGCCACCCTCAAGCACTTCGCCGGCTACTCCGCCTCCCGGGGTGGCCGCAACCTCGCCCCGGTGTCGATGGGGCGCCGCGAACTGGCCGACGTCATCCTGCCGCCGTTCGAGATGGCCCTGCGCCTTGGCGGCGCACGCTCGGTAATGAACTCGTACGCCGAGATCGACGGCATGCCGGCCGCCGCGGACGAGCAGCTGCTGACCGGGCTGCTGCGCGACGAGTGGGGCTTCACCGGCACCGTGGTCGCCGACTACTTCGCCGTCCGGTTCCTGCAGACCCTGCACGGTGTCGCCGAACGGTCCGCCGACGCCGCCCACCTCGCCCTGCGCGCCGGGATCGACGTCGAGCTGCCCACCGTGGACGCCTTCGGCGACCCGTTGGTGGAGGCGGTCCACGCCGGCGAGATCGACGAGGCGCTCATCGACCGGGCGCTGCGTCGGGTGTTGATCCAGAAGATCGAGCTCGGCCTCCTCGACGAGGACTGGCGGGAGCTGCCCGACGACATCGCGGACCTGCGCCTCGACGACGAGATCGGCCGGGACATCGCCGTACGCCTGGCCCGCGAGTCCGTCGTCCTGCTGCGCAACGGCGGCGTCCTGCCGCTGCCCGTCGCGAGCCGCGTGGCCCTGGTCGGGCCGGTCGCCGACGATCCGATGGCGATGCTCGGCTGCTACTCCTTCCCCAACCACGTCGGCGTCAACCACAGTGACCACGGCCTCGGTCTCGAGATCGCCTCGCTGCGTGAGGAACTGGCCCGCCGGGTCCCCCTGCTCACCCACGAGCCGGGCTGCACCATCACCGGCGAGGACACCTCGAGCATCCCGGCCGCGGTCGCCGCGGCCACCGCCGCCGACGTGTGTGTGCTCGCCGTCGGCGACCGGGCGGGAATGTTCGGCCGGGGCACCTCCGGTGAGGGCTGCGACGCCGCCGACCTGCGGCTGCCCGGGGTGCAGGCCGAGCTCGTCCGGGCCGTCCTCGCCACGGGCACGCCGGTCGTGCTGGTGCTGATGACCGGCCGGCCGTACGCGCTCGGCAGGGAGTTCGACGCCGCGGCGGCCGTCGTGCAGGCGTTCTTTCCCGGCCAGCTCGGCGGGCAGGCGCTCGCCGAGGTGCTCACCGGCGCGGTGAACCCGTCCGGGCGGCTGCCGGTCAGCGTCCCCCGCGACGCCGGTGGGCTGCCGGGCACCTACCTGTCGCCGCCACTCGGGCACCGCAGCAAGGTGTCCTCGATCGACCCGACACCGGCGTACCCGTTCGGCCACGGCCTGAGCTACACGACCTTCGAGTGGTCCGACGCCACTGTCGTGGAGCCGGCGGATGCAACGGGGGCCGAGACGGTGGCGTGGCCCGTCGACGGCGAGGCGCTGGTGCGGATCACCGTCTCGAACACCGGTGACCGGGCCGGCACCGAGGTGGTGCAGCTCTACCTGCACGACCCGGTGGCGCAGACCACCCGCCCGGTGATCCGGCTCGTCGGCTACACCCGGGTGCCGCTGGAGCCCGGCGCGGCGGCCCACGTGACGTTCGGCGTACCGGCCGACATGGCGTCGTTCACCGGTCGGTCCGGTCGGCGCATCGTCGAACCCGGCGCGGTGGAGCTGCGGTTCGGGCGGTCGAGCGGAGAGATGGCGGCGGCCCTTCCGCTGCGGCTCACCGGGGCCGAGCGCCAGGTCGGCCACCAGCGGGAACTACTCACGTCGGTGCGGATCGAGCCCCTGGTGGCCGTCGCGCACTCCGCACAGGAGGGCCGAGGATGACATCCGAGACGTTACGGCCACCGCCGCCGGCGCCGCCCGGTGTTCCGGCGGAGGCCACCGTTCCCGCGCCGCGGGCGCCGCGTCGACGTCGCACCTGGCGGCAGGCGCTGCGCCGGGACTGGCAGCTCTACTCGCTGGCCGTTCTGCCGCTGCTGTTCTTCCTGGTCTTCCGGTACCTCCCGATGATCGGCAACGTGATCGCCTTCCGCCGGTTCAAGCCGGGCGGGAGCATCTTCGGCGAGTACTGGGTGGGGCTGCGGTACTTCCGGATGTTCCTCACCGACCCCACCTTCTGGGACGTCTTCACCAACACGCTCGTGCTCGGGACGCTGACCCTGCTGTTCTGCTTCCCGCTGCCGATCGTTCTGGCGTTGCTGCTCAACGAGGTGCGCGCCCGCCGGCTGCGGCGGTTCGTCCAGTCGGTGTCCTACCTGCCGCACTTCCTGTCGATCGTGATCGTGGCGGCCATGGTCATGCAGTTGACCTCGGTCGACGGCACCGTCAACCAGATCGTGCAGGCCACCGGCGGCGATGCGGTGCCGTTCCTGCAACGCGCCGAGTGGTTCCGGACCATCTACGTGTCGTCAGAGGTCTGGCAGACGGTCGGCTGGGGCACCATCCTCTACCTCGCGGCGCTCACCACCGTCGACGACGACCTGTACGAGGCGGCCCGGATCGACGGCGCCAACCGGTGGCGGCAGACGTGGCACGTGACGCTCCCGGGCATCCGCCCGACCATGGTGACGTTGCTGATCCTCAACATTGGCAACTTCATGGCGGTCGGGTTCGAGAAGATCCTGCTGCTCTACAACCCGCTGACCTACCCGACCGCCGATGTGCTCTCCACGTACCTGTTCCGGATGGGCTTCGGGTCCAGCAACTTCAGCTATGCCGCCGCCATCGGATTGTTCGAGGCGGTCATCGGGCTCACGCTGGTCCTGACGGCGAACCTGATCGCCCGTCGCACGGTGGGGACGAGCCTGTGGTGACAGTCGACGCCACCGACACCGCCACCGGGAGCGGCCTGCCAACCCCCGCGCGACCGCGCGGCATCCGTCCGAGTCGGGGCTACCGCGTCTTCCAGGCCTGCAACGCGATAGTGCTCACCATCGTCGTGGTGGTGACGCTGTACCCGTTCGTCAACGTCGTGGCCCGCTCGCTCAGCGACGAGCAGTACATCATCGGCGGCAAGGTCAACCTCGTGCCGCTCGGGTTCAACCTGGACACCTACCGGCTCGTGCTCAACGATTCGCTGTTCTGGACGAACTACCGCAACACCCTGTTCTACACGGTCGTCGCCACCGCCATCTCGATCGTGCTGACCACCTGCTACGCGTACGTGCTGTCCAAGAAGCACCTGCGGGGCCGTACGGCGCTGATCGGTATCGCGGTCTTCACCATGTTCTTCACCGGCGGCCTGATCCCCAACTACGTGCTGGTCACGAGCCTGGGCATGAAGAACACCGTCTGGGCCATTGCGGTGCCCAACGCGATAAACGTGTTCAACCTGCTGGTGATGAAGGCGTTCTTCGAGAGCCTGCCCACCGACCTGGAGGAGGCTGCGGCAGTCGACGGGCTCAACACGTACGGGATCCTGCTGCGCATCGTGCTGCCGCTGTCGAAGGCGATCGTCGCCACGATGGTGCTGTTCTACGCGGTGGCTTTCTGGAACTCCTGGTTCGCCGCCTTCCTCTACATGGACCAGCAGGAGCTGTGGCCGGTGACGGTCTATCTGCGCAACCTGATCGCGGGGGCCACCGGCGCGGAGAACGTCGGCGTGATCGCCGAGGCCGACGAGGTGCAGGCCGACGCGACGATCAAGGCCGTGACGATCGTGCTCACGACCCTGCCCATTCTCGCGGTCTACCCCTTCGTCCAGCGGTACTTCGTCCGCGGCGTGATGCTCGGCGCCGTCAAGGGCTGACCGGCACGTCCACCTTTTCCCTCCACCGAACCCGAAAGGACCGCCATGCTCCACCGATCGTGGCGCCGCGCCGCGACAGCGGCAGTAGCCGCCCTGCTCGCGGCCACCAGCATCGCCGCCTGTAGCGACGACCCGTCCGACGCCAAGGACCTGTCGGAGAACCGGGCCGGTGCGATGGCCGACTACGGCATCGGCAAGCAGTTCAAGGCGAGCGAGCCGGTCTCCTTCTCCATCCTCTACAACAACCATCCGAACTACCCGCTGCGCGACGACTGGCTGTTCTGGAAGGAGCTGAAGTCGCGGGCCAACGTCACCCTCACGCCGGTCGCCGTGCCGCTGAGCGACTACGAGCAGAAGCGCAGCCTGCTGATCGGCGCCGGCGACGCTCCGTTGATCATTCCGAAGACGTACCCCGCCCAGGAGGACGCCTACGTCTCCTCCGGGGCGATCCTGCCGGTCAGTGACTACCTCGACCTGATGCCGAACCTGCAGGACAAGATCTCGAAGTGGAACCTCAAGCCCGAGATCGACGGGCGGCGCCAGGAGGACGGCAAGTTCTACCTGCTGCCGGGGCTGCACGAGAAGCCCTGGCAGGACTACTCGGTGGCGATCCGGACCGACATCCTCGACGAGTTGAACCTCACGGTCCCGAAGACCTGGGACGAGCTGTACACGGTGCTCAAGGCCATGAAGGCCAAGTACCCGGACGTGTATCCGTTCTCCGACCGGTGGAGCAAGCCCAACCCGGCCGGCAACCTGCTCAACCTCCTGGCTGTCTCGTACGGGCTCCAGGGCGCGGGCTGGAACTTCCAGCACACCTCGTGGGACGCGAACGCCAAGAAGTTCGTCTACACCGGCGCCACGGAGCAGTACAAGCAGATGCTCCAGTACCTCAACAAGTTGGTGTCGGAGAAGCTGCTCGACCCGGAGAGCTTCACCCAGACCGACGACCAGGCCCGGCAGAAGCTCGCCAACGGCAAGTCCTTCGTGATCAGCGCCAACGCGCAGGCCGTGGTGAACGACTACCGACCCGACCTCGCGAAGACCAACCCCAAGGCGACGATCTCCAAGATTCCGCTGCCGATCGGGCCGGCCGGTGAGGTCAACCCCGCCAGCCGGTTGGAGAACGGCGTGATGATCTCCTCGAAGGCCCGCGAGAGCAAGAACTTCGTGGCGATGATGCAGTTCATCGACTGGCTCTGGTATTCCGATGCCGGCCAGGAGTTCGCCAAGTGGGGCGTCGAGGGAACGACGTTCGTCCGGGACGCCGCCGGCAAGCCCAAGCTGGCGCCCGACGTCAACGTCATCGGCCTGAACCCCAAGGCGCCCAAGCATCTGCAGAAGGACTTCGGCTTCTACAACGGTGTCTTCGCCTACGGCGGCAAGCCGGAGCTGGTGCAGGGCTTCTTCGCTCCCGAGGAGCAGGAGTTCCAGAAGGTGCTCAACGCCCGTCCGCCGGTCGCGGTGCCCCCGCCGCACCCGCTCAACGACGAGGAGCGGGAGCAGGCGTCACTGTGGGAGACGCCGCTGAAGGACGCCGTCTACCAGGCGACCCTGCAGTTCGCGCTCGGCCAGCGGAACCTGTCCGAGTGGGACGCCTACGTGGCCGAGTTGAAGGGCAAGAACATGGACGCCTACCTGACCATGGTCAACAAGGCGTACGACAGGTACCAGAAGGACCACGGCTGATTGTCGGCCGGTCCGGTCGTGCCCGTCACGACCGGACCGGCCGCACACCGTCACCCGCGCACCGCAGCGAAGAGGACGAGATGACGCGCATGACCGTGTCGGCGGATCCGCAGGGCCGACTGTCCGACCCCCGACGCCGTGACGCCGGGCGGGGAGACCAGCGGTGAGCACCGCGCACGCCTGGCGGCAGTTCGGCGACGGCCCCCTGTCCCGGTTCGCGTCCCGCGTCTACATCCTGCTCGTGGTGGAGGTGCTGCTCCTCGTCACCACGCTGCCCGGCCTGCTTCCGCTGCTGCTGCTCGGCCGCGACCCCCGCAACCTGCCGCTGGCCGCGCTCCTGCTGCTGCCGATCGGCCCGGCGATCTGTGCCGCCCTGTACGCCCTGCGCCACCAGCCGCCCGATCTGACGGACCTGCGGCCCGCAGCCCTCTTCTGGCGGGGCTACCGGCTCAACGTCGGGGGAGCGCTGCGGGTCTGGGCCCCGACGTTGCTGTGGCTGACCGTGCTCGCGTTGAACCTGGCCTACCGCGGTGCGATAGGCCTCCCGAGGTGGTGGGTGGCGCCGCTGGTCCTGATCGCGGTCGGTGTGACCCTCTGCGCTGCCAACGCGCTGGTCATCACCGCACTGTACGAGTTCCGCACCCGCGACGTCCTGCGGCTGGCCGTGCACTTCCTCCTCCGTACCCCCGGGGTCACCCTCGGCAACGCCCTGCTGCTCGCCGCGGCGGCCGGGGTCACCGCGGTCTTCTCCGAGGCGGTCCCGGTGCTGCTCGCCTCGGTACTGGTCCTGGCGGTCCTGCGCGTCGGCGACCCGATGATCGACCTGATCCGGAAGGAGTTCACCGCATGAGCCTGTCCGCGACCGCCGAGGTGCGCTTCGACCGGGAGGACACGTGAACGCCTACGAGTCGACGGACCTGGAGGAGTCGATGTTCGTGGCAGAGCCACCGGGCGTCGAGGACCCGCGCGTGCATCCCGCCTGGCTCCCACCGGAGGCGTTCCGGGCGCTCGGCGCGCGCCGCGTCCTCGTGCACGGCGACGGGCTGCTCGTCGACACCGTCCTCGACGAGGTGACGCGTGCCTGCACCCGCTACGGCGGCCGGGTCTGGCATTCGCCCTCCTGGGACGTCGACGTCGACCTGGTCCTCCTCCTGCGCGACGCCGACGAGCTGCCCAGCTCCGCGGTCGAGGCGGCGCGGTCGGCCGGAGAGGCTGCGCTCGTCGACCTCGGCGGCGATGCGACGCTCGGCGACGAGGGGTTCCTGCTGACCCGCGCCGGTGACCTGACGGTGCTGCTGGCCGACGCGCCCGCCGGTCTGCTGTACGGGCTGTTCCACGTCGTACGGCTCTGCGCGGCGGCGTTCGACCCGGCCCGCCCACCCGAGCTGCACCGGCCGGCGCTGCGTCGGCGCATGCTGAACCACTGGGACAACGTGGCCGTGCACCCGGTGATGGGTCAGGTCGAACGGGGGTACGCGGGCGGCTCGATCTTCTGGGCCGGCGGCCGTCCGCGCGGGGACCTGGCGCGGATCCGGGAGTACGGACGGCTGCTGGCCGCCAGCGGGATCAACGCGATCTCGGTGAACAACGTCAACGTGGGTCACGCCGAGGCGCTGCTGCTCACCGACCGGCTCAACGACGTGGCGCAGATCGCGGGCGTGCTGCGCCCGTACGGCATCCGGGTTCACCTGTCGGTCACCTTCGCCGCGCCAGTGGTCCTCGGTGGACTGCCGACCGCCGACCCGTTCGACGAGGACGTCCGCGCCTGGTGGGCGGCCACCACCCGGCGGGTGTACGAGCGCATCGACGACTTCGGCGGCTACGTGGTGAAGGCCGACTCCGAGGGGCAACCCGGCCCGTTCACCTACGGGCGCGACCACGCCGACGGAGCGAACGTGCTCGCCGAGGCGCTCGCCCCGTACGGGGGAGTGGTGCACTGGCGGGCGTTCGTCTACAACCACCACCAGGACTGGCGGGACCGGTCCACCGACCGGGCGCGGGCCGCGTACGACCACTTCGCCCCGCTCGACGGGCGGTTCCGCACCAACGTCGTCCTGCAGGTGAAGTTCGGCCCGGTGGACTTCCAGACGCGGGAGCCGGTCTCGCCGGTGCTCGCCGCCATGCCGGCCACCCGGATCGCTGTCGAGTTGCAGGTCACGCAGGAGTACACGGGTCAGCAGCGGCACGTCTGCCACCTCGGGCCGTGCTGGAGCGAGGTGCTGCGCTTCGCGCCCTGGGGTCCCGGCGGGCGGACGATCGCCGACGTGGCCACCGGGGAGGCCGGCACGGGCGGTGGCCTGGTCGCCGTCGCCAACACCGGCGACGACCCCTTCTGGACCGGGCACCCGCTGGCGCAGGCCAACCTGTACACGTTCGGCAGGTTCGCCTGGGATCCGCGCCTCGACCCGACGGCGGTCCTCGACGAGTGGATGACGTTGACGTTTCCCCCGTCGGCGACCGCCGATCCGGAGCTGGTGCGGCGGACGTTGCACGAGATCATGGACGACTCCTGGCGGACGTACGAGCGGTACACGGCACCGCTGGGCGTCGGCTTCATGGTTCATCCCGGCGACCACTACGGGCCCGACGTCGACGGGTACGAGTACTCGCGGTGGGGCACCTACCACTTCGCCGACCGCGACGGCGTCGGCGTGGACCGCAGTCGCGCGACGGGCACCGGCTTCGCCGGCCAGTACCCGCCCTACTGGGCCGACGTCTACGAGTCGCCGCAGACGTGCCCCGACGAACTGCTGCTCTTCTTCCACCACGTCCCGTACACGCACGTCCTGCACAGCGGGTCCACGGTCATCCAGCACATCTACGACACCCACTTCGCGGGCGTCGAGGAGGTGACGGTGATGCGGCGGCGGTGGCGGACCCTGAACGGGATGATCGATCCGGCCGTCTATGAGCGGGTGGCCGAACGCCTCGACGAGCAGGTGCGCAGCGCCACCGAATGGCGGGACCAGATCAACACGTACTTCTTCCGCAAGTCGGGCATACCCGACGCGCGGGGGCGGCGCATCCACTGACCGCTCACCAGGGGTGTATGGTCCCGTCCTCCAACCGGTTCACCGGCAGGTACGCGGGCGCGTACGGGTAGCGGGCTGCCGCCTCCTCGTCGATGTCGACGCCCAGCCCGGGGGTCTCGGCGGGATGCAGGTAGCCGTCGGCGTAGTGGTAGCCGTGCGGGAACACCTCGTCGGTCTCTGCGGTGTGCCGCATGTACTCCTGGAGCCCGAAGTTGGGGATCGAGATGTCGAGCTGGAGCGCGGCGGCCATGCAGACGGGCGACAGGTCGGTGGCGCCGTGTGAGCCGCTGCGGACGTGGTGCAGCGCCGCGAGGTCGAAGATGCGGCGCAGGTGGGTGATGCCGCCGGCGTGCACCACGGTGGCCCGGATGTAGTCGATGAGCTGCTCCCGGATGAGCTGCGCCGCGTCGAAGACGCTGTTGAAGACCTCGCCCACGGCGATCGGGGTGGTGGTGTGCTGCCGGATCAGCCGGAAGCCCTCCTGGAGGTCGGCGGGGACCGGATCCTCCATCCAGGTCAGCGCGTAGGGCTCCAGACTCTGGCCGAGCCGGGCCGCCTCGATGGGCGTGAGCCGGTGGTGCACGTCGTGCAGCAGCCGCAGGGTGGGGCCGAACTCGTCGCGGACCCGGGCGAACACGCCTGGCACGTGCGACAGGTAGCGCGGCGTCGACCAGGTGGCCTCGCTGGGCAGCGCCGCGTCGGCCGGCTCGTAGAAGAGCTTGTCGGCGCTGACCCCGTACGTCTTGGGCAGGCCCGGCACACCGCACTGCACCCGCACGGCCCGGTAGCCGAGGTCGACGTAGCGGGCGACCTCGACCAGCACCTCCTCGACGGTCTCGCCGTTGGCGTGGCCGTACACCGTGACGCCCTCGCGGGACCGGCCGCCGAGCAACTGGTAGACCGGCAGGCCCGCGACCTTGCCCTTGATGTCCCACAGCGCGGTGTCCACCGCGGCGATGGCGCTCATCGTGACCGGCCCGCGCCGCCAGTACGCGCCCTGGTACAGGTACTGCCAGGTGTCCTCGATCCGCGCCGGATCCCGGCCGATCAGCAGCGGCGCCACGTGGTCGCGCAGGTACGACGCGACGGCCAGCTCCCGCCCGTTGAGGGTGGCGTCCCCGACGCCTGTGACGCCCTCGTCGGTGACGATCTTGAGGGTGACGAAGTTGCGGCCCGGACAGGTCACGATGACCCGGGCGTCGACGATCTTCACTCGATCTCCTTCGTGCCTGCGGGAGTCGGGTGAGGACGCTCGCAGAGGGGTCACGCGAGGACGGTTTGCTTATCGAGAACGTGCCGATAATAGCCCGCCGACAGCAGGTGGTGAACGATGCCGCCGGCCCGTGCTCATGCGCAGGTGAACGCCCAATCCCTTGCGCCGAAAGGTTTCCGGAAACCTTGACAATCGAGTGTGCTCGATTGAAGCTGACATCGGTCACGCGAGCCGCGGTCACGGTCGGGCGAAGGGCAGTCCTCGACTCACCCCCCTTCCATGCGCCACTCTCCCGAGGAATCGCGAACCATGACACTGAAGACAAGGATGGTCGGCGTCGTCACGGCGGTCGTGACACTCGCCGCCGCCGCGCTGGCCTTCGCCACGCCGGCGTCCGCGGCGACGCTCACCCAGGTGACCGGCTTCGGCACCAACCCCACAAACCTCCAGATGCACCTGTACGTCCCGGACCGGGTGGCATCCCGGCCGGCGGTCCTGCTCGCCCTGCACTACTGCACCGGGTCGGGTCCCGCGTTCCACTCCGGCACGCAGTACGCGTCACTCGCCGACCGGTACGGCTTCATCGTCATCTACCCGTCGGTGACCCGCAGCAGCAAGTGCTGGGACGTGGCCTCACCGCAGGCGCTGCGCCGAGGTGGCGGCAGCGACCCGGTCGGGCTCATGTCGATGGTCGACTACGTGAAGCAGCGGTACTCCGCCGACCCGGACCGCGTCTTCGCCACCGGCACCTCGTCGGGCGCGATGATGACAAACGTCATGCTCGGTGACTATCCGGACGTGTTCGCGGCAGGGGCGTCCTTCGCCGGGGTGCCGTTCGCCTGCTTCGCCACCGGGGGCGCCTCGGAGTGGAACAGCGAGTGCGCGAACGGGCAGCTCATCAAGACCGCCCAGCAGTGGGGGGACCTGGTCCGCGGGGCGTACCCCGGCTACACCGGCCGGCGACCGCGGATGCAGATCTGGCACGGCACGAGCGACGAGACCCTGCGCTACCCGAACTTCGGCGAGCAGATCAAGCAGTGGACCAACGTGCACGGGCTCAGCCAGACCCCGACGTACACCGACTCCCCGCAGTCCGGGTACACCCGCACCCGGTACGGCAGCAGCGGCCCGATGGCGCCGGTCGAGGCGATCAGCATGCAGGGCGTCACGCACAACCTGCCTGTCGACGCCGCTCAGGTGATCCGCTTCTTCGGGCTGGACGGCACGACACCGCCGACCACGCCTCCGCCGACGACTCCGCCGCCGACCACGCCTCCGCCGACGACTCCGCCGCCGACGACTCCGCCGCCGACCACGCCTCCGCCGACGACTCCGCCGCCGACCACGCCGCCCCCGACGACTCCGCCGCCGACCACGCCTCCGCCCGGTGTGGATGCGTGCCGCGTCGGTTACACGGTCAACGCCTGGAACTCGGGCCTCACCGCGAGCGTGGTCATCACCAACACCGGCGCCGCCGCCGTGAACGGGTGGGCGCTGACCTTCACGCTGCCCAGCGGTCAGACCATCACCGGCGGCTGGAACGCCACCTACTCCCCGACGAGCGGAGCGGTGACCGCCCGCAACGCCTCCTACAACGCCACCATCGCCCCGAACGCGTCGGTCGAGATCGGTTTCCAGGCCACCCACCAGGGCGGCACCGGCAAACCCTCGTCGTTCGCCCTCAACGGGGCCACCTGCTCGGTCTCCTGACCGGGCACCACCACCGAGAAACGGAGCCGCAGGAGATGATTCGCACGAAATGGAGGGCGGCGTCGAGAGCCGCCCTCGCGCTGACCGGGGCGGGCGCGCTCGCCGCCGGTATGGCGCTGGTCCAGGTGGCACCCGCCGCCGCCGGCACCACCCTCGGCGCGTCCGCCGCCGAGAAGGGCCGCTACTTCGGTACGGCGGTGGCGGCGTACAAGCTCTCGGACAGCGCGTACACCACGATTTTGAACCGTGAGTTCACCATGGTGACGCCCGAGAACGAGATGAAGATCGACGCCACCGAGCCGCAGCAGGGCCGGTTCAGCTACGGCTCTTCCGAGCAGATCGTCAACCACGCGCGCAGCCACGGGATGCAGGTGCGCGGCCACACCCTGGCCTGGCACGGCCAGCAGCCGGGGTGGATGCAGGGCATGGAGGGCACCGCGCTGCGCACCGCGATGCTCAACCACATCACGCAGGTGGCGACCCACTTCAAGGGACAGATCTACTCCTGGGACGTGGTGAACGAGGCGTTCGCCGACGGCAACTCCGGTGGCCGTCGGGACTCGAACCTGCAGCGCACCGGCAACGACTGGATCGAGGCCGCGTTCCGGGCGGCGCGGGCGGCGGATCCGGGCGCGAAGCTCTGCTACAACGACTACAACACCGACAACTGGACCTGGGCCAAGACACAGGGCGTCTACAACATGGTGCGGGACTTCAAGTCCCGTGGGGTGCCGATCGACTGCGTGGGCTTCCAGTCCCACTTCAACAGCGACTCCCCGTACGCCAGCAACTACCGCACGACGCTGTCGAGCTTCGCCGCGTTGGGCGTGGATGTGCAGATCACCGAGTTGGACATCCAGGGCGCTCCGGCGAACACGTACCGCAGTGTGGTGGACGACTGCCTGGCGGTGGCCCGCTGCAACGGGATCACCGTGTGGGGCATCCGCGACAGCGACTCGTGGCGGGCATCGCAGACCCCGTTGCTGTTCAACAGCGACGGCTCGAAGAAGTCCGCGTACGACGCGGTCCTCGCTGCCCTGAACAACGGCACCCCGCCGCCGACGACGCCTCCGCCCACCACCCCTCCGCCGAGCGACCCGCCGCCCACCACTCCGCCGCCCAGCGACCCGCCGACCACGACTCCGCCTCCGGGATCGGGTGACTGCACCGCGACGGTGACGGTGAACCAGTGGACCGGCGGCTTCGTGGCGAACGTACGGGTGACGGCCGGCTCGTCGGCCCTCAACGGTTGGACCGTGACGATCGCGCTGCCGTCCGGCGCGACTGTCACCAACGCGTGGAGCGCCGACCGCACCGGCAACACCGGCACGACGAGTTGGAGGAACGTGTCGTACAACGGTCAGGTCGGCGCGGGGCAGTCCACCGAGTTCGGCTTCCAGGGCACCGGCACCGCAGGAAGCCTCAGCCCGACCTGCGCGGCGGGCTGACGGAACCCCGGTCGGTGCGGAGGGCGGCCCGGACCCTCCGCACCGGCCGGCCCGCAATGGCGGTCAACCGTCGATGCGGGTGATGTTGCGAATCTTGTTGGACGCGTCCAATGCGGCGACCTTGTACGCCTCGGCCAGGGTCGGATAGTTGAACACGGCGTCGACCAGGTAGTCGATCGTGCCACCGCAGCCGATCACCGCCTGGCCGATGTGGACGATCTCGGTGGCGGCGGTGCCGAACACGTGCACCCCGAGCAGCCGCCCGTCCTCGGGGGAGACGAGCAGCTTCAGCATCCCGTACGAGTCACCCACGATCTGGCCCCGGGCCAACTCGCGGTAGCGCGCGATGCCCACCTCGAACGGCGTCGACGCGTCGGTCAGTTCGGCCTCGGTCTGACCGACGAAACTGATCTCCGGGATGGTGTAGATGCCGATCGGTTGCAGGCCGTGCATCTCCCGGATCGGCTCGCCGCAGGCGTGCTGCGCGGCCAGCCGGCCCTGCTCCATCGAGGTGGACGCCAACGCCGGGAAGCCGATCACGTCGCCGACGGCGTAGATGTTGTCGACCGTGGTGCGGTAGTTGGCGTCGACGGCGATCCGGCCGCGCCGGTCCGCCTCCAGGCCGGCCGCCTCCAACGCCAGGTCGTCGGTCTGGCCCTGCCGGCCCGCCGAGTACATGACGGTGTCCGCGACGATCTTCTTACCGCTCTTGAGAATGCACAGGGCCGCCGTCTGGTGCTTCTCCACGGCGGCGACCTCCTCGCCGAAGCGGAACGCCACCGACAGGTCGCGCAGGTGGTACTTCAGCGACTCGACGACCTCGTCGTCGCAGAACTCGAGCATCCGCTCGCGGCGCTCCACGACTGTCACCTTGGTGCCGAGGGCGGCGAACATCGACGCGTACTCCATGCCGATCACGCCGGCGCCGACCACGACCATGCTGCGGGGGACGGCCTGGAGGTTGATGACGCCGTCGGAGTCCACGATGGTCCGGTCGTCGAAGTCGACGCTGTCCGGGCGGGCCGGGCGGGTGCCGGCCGCGATGACGGCCTTGTCGAACGTCACCTTCGACTCGCGCCCGGAGCCGGCGTCGACCCAGATGGAGTGCGCGTCCGCGAAGCGCCCGGTCCCGGTGATCATCGCGATCCGGTTGCGGGCGAGTTGGTTGCGGATGACGTCGGTCTGTCGGGTGATGACGTGCTGCGTACGGGCGGCCAGGTCGCTGACTGTGATGTCCTCCTTGACCCGGTAGCTGCTGCCGTACAGGTCGCGCTGGCTCAGGCCGGTCAGATAGAGCACCGCCTCGCGCAGCGTCTTGGACGGGACGGTGCCGGTGTTGATGCACACCCCACCGATCATGTCGCGGCGGTCCACGATGCCGACCCGCCTGCCGAGCTTCGCGGCGGCGATCGCGGCCTTCTGACCGCTGGGTCCGGAGCCCAGCACCAACAGGTCGTAGTCATACACGATCGTTAGCGTCGCAAGATGTCGCCGTCGACGCCAGACCCCGGACGCGAGCGTTACCTGTCTGCCACCACGCAGACGCCGCCGTTCAGCGTGAGCTCCTCGGGCAGCTGCGTACCGGTGGCGACGACGCCCAGCGACACCGCGCCGCCGGGCCTGATCACCGCGTTGTGGCCGGTGTTGCGCACCCGCAGGTAACTGTTGTTCGGTCGGTCGACGACCTGCGCGCCCCAGAGTGCCCGCAACTCCTGACTGGCCCAGAACCGCCAGGTCATCGTCCAGCCGTTCACCGCCGTCGTGCCAGTGTTCTCGACCGAGAGGTACGCCGCGAAGCCGCCCGACCTCTGCCGGACGACGGTGCGGACCGCGCAGCTCGGCGGAGGCGCCAAGGTGGTCACGGTGACCGGCGGCGACAGCGCCGACCAGTTGCCCGCCTCGTCGCGGGCACGGACCACGAAGGTGTACGTCGTGTTCGGCGTCAACCCGCTGACCTGGGTGACGGTGGGCCTCGGCGGGAACTGGTACGGCTCCCTGACCAGTGTCAGCTGACCGCCGGCGTCGACCCGGTACGCCTCGTACCTGTCGAGCACGACGTTCTCGGTCGAGGGGGCCCAGCGCAGCCACACCACTGTGGAGGCGACGTCGTACGCGACCGGCTGACCCGGTGCGCTCGGTGCCTGGTCGTCGCCCGGTGGCATGGTCAACGGCAACGTCGGGCTCGACGGTGAGCGGTTTCCCGCCGCGTCCAGCCCAGCGACGCCGAAGATGTAGGTGCGCGACGGCCCCAGGTCGGTGATGCGGATGCTGTTGGTGTCCGTCGACCACGTCCGGCCGTTGTCCTCGAACCGCGCCGAAACCACGTAGCCGACGACGCCCACGTTGTCGGTCGACGCGGCCCAGGTCAGCTCGAGCCAGGTGGTGCCGCTGGCCACGACCGAGATCGCGCCGGGGGCGGTGGGCGACTCGGTGTCATCGGCGGCGGCGTACGCCGGGTTCGCGCCCACCCCGCCCACCACACCCAGCGTGGCGAGCAGCGCGACGACGGCCAGTACGGCGACGGCTCTCGGCCGGGGCCTAACTCGGATTGGTTGATCGCGCACGATGAATCCCTCGCCTCCCGTTGTCCGCAGCGGGCCGGTGATTCACTGCAATCAATGCTAGGTCACCGACGAGCGGACGGATGCCCCGTCGACGCGGTCGCGCGTTCCACTGCGCCCACAGTGCGGGCTCGGCGACCCAGGGGCGGTGGACACGGCGGTGGCCGGATCGCCAGGACTCCGTGGCGGCGGCCACCACCTGGTGCCCACGTCAGGTGAGCGCGGCGTGGCCGCACTGGCCTCGGTTTGGTGTCACCCGGCCGTCTGCTCATGGCGCGCGAGCGCGAACACGAACCAGGCGATGGCGCAGACCGCGGCCGACATCAGCAGGGCCCAGCCAGTGCCCGCGGCGATCGCGGCACCCATGACGACGACGCCGAGGGTGGCGCCGACCTGCCGCACGGCATTGAGCAGGCCGCCCACCGCACCGGCCGTGCCCGCCGGGGCGACGCCGACAAGCGCGGCGACCAGAGCCGGCAGGGCGTAGGAGACGCCGAAGCCGGTCATCAGCAGGCCCACCGCGAGCCACCGGAGGCCGCCGTCGGCGAAGACCACGCCGGCCAGCACGGCACCTCCGGCGGCCAGCAGAGCCAGACCGGCCAAGACCGGACGGCGAGGACCCACCCGTGCCACGATCTTGCCCGTGAACGGCGGATTGGCCGCGAAGGGCACGGTCAGCGGAAGGAACGCCAGCCCGGTCTGCAGCGGGTCCAGGTGCCGCTCCCGCTGCAACAGCAGCGGCAGCACGAACAGCCCTCCGGTCAACGCGAAGTTCACCGCCGCGGCGGCCAGCAGACCAGCCCGCACCCGGGCCGACCGCAGCAGAGCCCGATTCAGAACCGGCGCCTGGCTGTGGCGCTCCAGGCCGCAGAACGCCAGCGCCGACACCCCGAACCCCACCGATGACCACGCGGCGTGGGCCCACGCCTGCGAACCGGCGGCGATCAGCGCGTCCGTGAAGAGGGCCAACACTGCGGCGGCTGCCAACTGGGCGGGCCAGTCGATTCGGCGATCACCGCGCGGGCAGGCCACCGCCCGACCCAGTGTCAGCGCCAGCACCGCCAGACCGATGGGCACGTTGACCAGGAAAACAGACCGCCATCCGGCCGCGCCGACCAAGGCGCCGCCCGCGATCGGACCGGCCGCGACGGCCGCGCCGCTGATCGCGGCCCAGGTCGAGACGGCGCGCGCCCGTGCCGCCGGTTCGGGGTAGAGCTGGGCGATCATCGCCATCGAGGCGGGTACACACGCCGCCGCGGCGACCCCCGAGATCGCCCGCAGGAGGACCAGGGCCCACAGCCCCGGGGCGAACGCGCTGAGCACGGATGTGAGAGTGAAGACCGCGATCCCGGCCCGGAAGAGCCGCTCGGCGCCGTATCGGTCCGCCGCCGCCCCCGCCGACAGCAGCAGCGCGGCGAACGCCACGGTGTAGCCGGCGGTCGCCCATTGCAACCCGGCGATCGAGGTGTCGAGAGAGGACGCTAGATCGGGCTCGGCGACCGACAGCACCGTCATGTCCAGCAGCACCATGAAGTAGCCCAGGGAAACGCCCGTCAGAGCCCTGGAACGCAACCGCGGCGGACGGAGGTTTACCGATGAACGTAAGAGGGTCATAACTGGGGGAGCTCCGCGAAGACGGCAGTGGGAAGGACGCCACCACTGTGCGGTTCGGCGGATCAACAGCTCCACCGCCGCAGCCGCACGACGCGTTCGGAATTCCCGAACCCCGCAGGCTGTTTCTCGGCCTGTGGAGCTACGCCAACTCAGGACCTTCGAGGCCGTCGTCCGCCACCGAACCGTGACCGATGCCGCCGTCGCGCTCGATCTCGCCCCCTCGTCCGTCTCCCAGCAGATCCGGACCCTCGAGGAAGCACTCGGCGTGGCCCTGTTCGTACGCCGTCCCACGGGCATGGACCTGACCCCCGCCGGTCAACGGCTACAAAGATGGGCACGGTCTCTGCTCGACCAGGCCAAGCAGGCCACCCGCGACGTCAGAGGCGATCGGCAACTGCTGCGGCTCGGCGCGCTGGAAACCCTCGCCGGCTCCTACGTGCCGGCGGTGTTCGCTCGATTCGCCGAACGCCGGCCCGACATCGACCTCGAAATCCACACCGAACGCGCCCGCGACGGCCTCCTTGCCGACGTGATCGAGCGACGACTCGAAGCCGCCCTGCTGCTGGACTCCGGCGACAACGTCGGCGGACTCGGCTTCCCCGCCCCCGCCGAGCCGCTCACCTTCATCGACCTCGACCCGGTTCCCCTCGCACTGGTATCCGCGCCCGCCCACCCGCTCGCCGCCCGAGCGGCACTGACTCCCGATGACCTCACGCACGAGCGGCTCCTGGTCAACGTGCCAGAATGCTCGTTCTGGATGGCCGGGAACAAGATCCTCGGACCCGGTCCTCAACGGGTCAAAGTCGGAGGCGTCCCGGTGATGCGCGCGTGGGCCGAGCACGGACTCGGAATCACGCTGCTACCCCGGTTCGCGGTCGCCGACAGCCTCCGCTCCGGCGCCCTGATCCAACTCGACCTCCCACTTCCCGACCTCAGCCTGCGGCTGGTCTGGCGAGAAGACCAGGAATCCTTGCCTGGCATGCGCGACATCCTGTACGCCGCGGCCCGTCCCTGAACCCCATGCCTAGTCGGCCCGCCGGGGAAGATTCCCGTCCGCCCCTGAGCCGATCTGCGCGTCCGCTCACAGGCTCGCCCCCCCCGGTCGCCGCCGCACCGCGGTCGGGCGGTCTGCCCGTCGCCTGTCGGGCCGCCGGTCTAGTGCTTTGACCGGGAAGGTTCGCCGGGTTGGCCGCTGTCGCGATTGGATGTAGCCCGACATCCGATCCGACACCTGGAGGCAAGGTGGCCGAGCCCGTCCGTGTGCGTAGGACCGGTTCCCGCAACGGGTGTTCGCGTTCGACGAGTTCGGGCCGCTCGGGATCCGACCCACATCGGCCCGCTGCGGCAGTTCACCATCGCCAACTCCCACCACCGCAACACCGCCCCGACCCGGGCACTGCACGCCTACCTGCGCTGGCGCAACACCAATGCCCGCCACCCCGACGTCCTCGCAGCCCAACGCCGTGAACGAGCCCGCGTTCGCAGCGAAAAGGCCTCCGCTGGGGCGGCCGACCGGCATATGCCGTGTGACGGGTTCGCCTTTCACCGCCTCACTGACCGCTTCTCAGATGCCCAGTCACGGAACAGGGTGAGGGCCTCGGTCAGGTTGCGAGGCCCGCATGCGAGGTGGAAGGTCTTTTCGGATGTCCAGGCCATCACCCAGTCATGCTCACCCCGTGTCAACTGCTGCCGGAGGTACTCCCGATCCGCCAACTCCGTCTCCTCTAGATCGATCGTGATCGACCAGCCGGGGTTGTCGAGCGTTTCGATCTTCAACCCCCACTCGTGTTCCCAGTCGCCGTCGCACTGCGAGGCATACCAGCTCTGCAACCAGCTAAGAACCTGCTCGGATTCGGACATGGACGTGGACGTTAACCGACCTACGCCGCTGGGCTGGCAACCCGGTGAACCTTCGCGGTCACCGCACTAGCCGACGAGGCGGCGTTCCCAGGCCCAGGCGGCGATCTCGACTCGGTTGCGGGCCGGGAGCTTCGTCTGCACGCTGGCGAGGTGGGTCTTGACGGTGCCGACGGCGATGAAGAGCTGGCCGGCGATCTCCGCGTTGGTCAGGCCCCGCGCGACGAGCTTCACGACGTCGAGTTCCCGCGGGGACAGGCCGGCGTCGTCCCGCGGCGCGGTGGGCGGGCTGAGGTGCTCCAGCAGTCGTACGGTGATGGACGGGCTGATCAGCGCGTCGCCGGAGACGGCCGCGCGGACCGCCTCGACGAGCAGCGCCGGGCCGGAGTCCTTCAGGAGGAATCCGCAGGCCCCGTTGGACAGCGCGGTGTGCACGTACTCGTCGAGGTCGAAGGTCGTCACCACGACCACCCGCACCGGGTCGGTGACGCCCGGCCCGGCGAGCAGCCGCAACGCTTCCAGGCCGTCGAGGCGGGGCATGCGGATGTCCAGCAGCACCACGTCCGGGCGCAGCCGCCGCGCCATCTCGACGGCGGCGACCCCGTCAGCGGCCTCGCCGACCACCGCCATGTCCGGCTGCGCGCCGATGATCATGCTGAAGCCGGTCCGGACCATCGCTTGGTCGTCGGCGATCAGCACCCGGATCATCGAGCCACCGCCGACCGCAGCGGGAACGCGGCGTCGAGCACCCAGCCGCCGGAGATGCCCGGCCCTGCGGTGATCGTGCCGCCGAGGGCACGTACCCGCTCGGTGAGGCCGAGTAGACCGAAGCCGTGCCCCCGGGCGGGAGCGGAACGCGGGGTCGCGCCGTCGTCGGCGACCCGGACCAGGAGCCAGTCCGGCGTACGACGCACGGACACGGCCACCGACCGGGCGTCCGGGGCGTGCTGGCGGGCGTTGGTCAGCCCCTCCATCACCACCCGGTACGCCGACGTCGACACCTCCACCGGCAGCCCGTCGAGCGGGCCGTCGACGTACAGCCGGGCCGGTGTGGTCGTGGTGCCGTTGTGGCCCTCCAGCAGCGGCGCGAGATCGGCCACGCCGGCCAGCGGAGCGAGGGGGGCGTCCGGCGGGGCGTCCGGATTGCGCAGGACGCCTACCATCCGCCGCATCGAGGCCATCGTCTCCGCGCCAGCCCGCTCGATCTGCTCCAGCGCGACGATCACCCGTTGCGGGTCCTGCTCGGCGACGAACCGGGCGCCCTGCGCCTGCACCACGATGCCTGTCACGTGGTGGGCGATGAAGTCGTGCAGGTCGCGCGCGAACTCGGCGCGCTGCTCGGCGCGTACCAGCGCGATGGCCCGCGCCCGCCCGGCGGCGACGACGCGCAGGTAGATCCCGGCGGCGGCGGCGCCGACAGCGCCGAGCGCCTGGAGCAGCCCGAAGATCACGTAGACGTACTCGGCGCCGGCGCGCAGCGGCAGCGCGGCGGCGGCGAGCGCGGCGAGCACGGCCGCCCACGGAGCGAGCCGTGCCGCGCCCCACCGGGTCACCACGAACACCACAGCGATCATCCCGGCGGACTCGGCCAGCCCCCAGCTGCCGCCGAACAGATAACTTCCGCTCGCGCTGAGCAGCACGAAGCCGAAGGTGACGGCGAGTGAGATCGCGCCGAGCACGAGCGCCGCGAGCGGCAACGACCGGGACCCCTGCCGGTGCACGGGAAGCCAGACCACAGCTGTCAGCACCGCCAGCACCACCTGCACCAGGGAGCGCAGGGCTTCGGCCGCGCCCGCCCCGGTGTAGAGGCCGTAGCGCAGATCGAAGGCACCGAGCAGGGCCAGCGCCGCCAGACCGGCGAGCTGACCCAGACGTACCCACCATGTCGAGAATCCCGGCGCGTTCATCGTGACCCAGCGTAGCCAGGCGGGCGGCGCGGGCAGATCAGCCGAAAGACAGACCCGGCGCGGGAGTTCCCCGACCGCGGGCCGATGCGGCGTCCACCCGGCCCGGGCGAGGCTTCCCGGGTCACATCGCAGCCACTGGAGGAACCCATGACACCCCACGCCCCGCCGCCGATCGGGCAGGCCGCCGTCGCCGCGGTCGACCTGGTGAAGGTGTACGGCAGCGGCGACACCGCGGTCCGCGCCCTGGACGGCGTCTCGGTCGGCTTCGGCCGGGCCGAGTTCACCGCGATCATGGGCTCGTCCGGGTCCGGCAAGTCGACGCTCATGCACTGCCTGGCCGGCCTGGACACGGCGACCTCCGGTCGGGTCCTGCTCGGCGGCACCGAACTGACCGGTCAGTCCGACCGCACCCTGACCCGCGCACGCCGCGACCGGATCGGCTTCGTCTTCCAGGCGTTCAACCTGCTGCCGCAGCTCACCGCAGCGCAGAACATCACGCTGCCGCTGGACCTCGCCGGCCGGGAACCCGACCGTGACCTGCTCGCGCACCTCGTCGACGTGCTGGGCCTCGGGCAGCGGCTCGGGCACCGGCCCAGCGAACTCTCCGGCGGCCAGCAACAGCGGGTGGCGCTGGCCCGGGCCCTGGTGTCGCGGCCCGAGGTCGTCTTCGCCGACGAGCCGACAGGCAACCTCGACTCCCGCTCCGGGGCGGAGGTCCTCGCCATCCTGCGCGACTCGGTACGCGACCTGGGCCAGACCGTCGTCATGGTCACCCACGATCCGATCGCGGCCGCGTACGCCGACCGGGTGGTGCTGCTCGCCGACGGCCGGGTCGCCGGCGAGATCGACGCGCCGAACCAGGGCTCGGTCACCGACGCGCTGCGCGAGCTGGCGGTGCCCGCGTGAGGGCGACGGTGCTGCGTACCCAGGTGAGCGCCGCGGCCCGACGGCCGGGCCGCCTGATCCTGACCGGTCTGGCGATCCTCGTCGCGTCGTTCGTCGTCTTCGGCACCGTCCTGGCGCAGGACATCACCGAACGGACCGCGCGGGACAACCTCAGCGGCACGCCGGCCGCCACCGACCTGGTCATCGGCGACCCGGAGCAAGCGCCGCCCACCGTGGCGGCCCTGCGCGACGTGCGCGCCCTGCCCGGCGTCACCGAGGCGGTGGGCCGGATGACCGTCGGAGTCTCCCTGGCGGAGGGCTACCTCAACCTGCGGGCCGACCCGGGCACCGGCCCGCTGGCGACCGTCCGCCTGGTCGAGGGCAGCTACCCGGACCGGCCCGGCGAGATCGCGGTGACCCGGCGTACCGTCGAGCGGCTGGGGCTGGCGGTCGGCACCGTGACCACCGGGACCGGCGGCGAGCGCACCACCGGGGCGCCGCTCACCGTCACCGGCGTGGTCGACACCCCGGACGACGGTGGCTACGACGCGTACGCCCCGGACGACGCCGTGGCCGCGTGGGGTCAGGTGAGCACGGTCGAGCGGATCGACGTGCGGACTGCCGCCGGCGCGGCGGAGACGGTTCGCGAGCGGGTGACCGCGGCGGTCCCGTCCGATCAGCCGATCCGCTCCGGCGCCGAGGTGCGCGACGCCGAGGCCGACGCGGCGGCCGAGCAGGTGGGAAGGCTGTTCGCGCTTGTCGGCATGTTCATCGCGGTCGCGGTGGTCGCCGCGGCGCTGGTGGTCACCTCCACGTTCCGCATCGTCTTCGCCCAGCGGATGCAGCACCTCGCGCTGCTGCGCGCGGTGGGCGCGGGCCGGGGCACGCTGGTGGGCGCGCTGACCGCCGAGGGCGCCCTGACCGGGCTGGTCGCCGGCGTGGTGGGAGTCGCCGGCGCCCTCGCCGTCGGTCAGCTCCTCCCCATCGCCCTCCGCGCCTCGGGCCTGGCGGTCTCGTCGCCGGGCCTGTCGCCGGGAGCGGCGGTCGCGGTGGTGCTCGGCGCGGTCGTCCTCACAGTGGTGGCGGTCCTGGCGCCGGCGTTCTCCGCCGCCCGGGTCTCGCCCCTGGAGGCGCTGCGGGCGGCGAGCGTCACCGCCGGGCGGCGCGGCATCGGGGTCCCGCGTCTGGTGTCCGGCGCGCTGCTGGTGCTCGGCGCGCTGCTGGCCGGCGTCGTGGCGGTGCGGCGGTTGCCGACGCCGGATCAGGAGTCCTACGACCCGAGCGCGGCGCTGCTGCTGCTGGTCACCTCGGGAGCGCTGGCGTTCTTCGCCCTGGTCGCCCTCGGGCCGCTGTTGGTGCGCCCGGTGCTGGCCGTGGCCGGTTGGCCGTTGCGCCAGGTCGGCCCGCTGGGACGGTTGGCGGTCGGCGGGATCGGTGGGACGCCCCGGCGGGCCGCCGCCGTCTCCGTCGTGGTGGCGCTCGGCGTGACCCTGATCTCCGGCGTGCTCATCGGCGGCGCGTCCATGCGGGTCGTCGCCGATCGCGACATGGCCCTCTCCGCGCCTGCGGACTTCGAGGTGTCCGCCAGCGAGGGCGCGACAGTACCGGTCGCCGTCGTGACGCGGGCGCGGGCGGCGCACGGCGCGCTGAGCCGGGTGGTGCCGTACCGGATGGTCTACGACGTCCTGCTGAAGCGGGGCGCCGAACGGCTCGGCGACGCCGAGTCCGGGTACTCGACGACCGACCTCGACATGTCGGCGCTGCCGAGGATCGCCGACCTGGACGTGGCGCAGGGCAACCTCGCCGACCGTGGACCCGGCCGGATCGTGCTCGGCGACTGGGTCGCCCGCAACGCCGGGCTGCACGCCGGCGACACCGTCACCCTCGCCCGCGACGGCCGGACGGTCGACGTACGGGTGGCTGCGGTCCTGCCCGACCGTGGCCCTCTGTACGCGGGCATCCTCGTCGACCGGGCCGACCTGGACCGGATCGGCGGGCCGACGGCGTACACCGGTCTGCTGGCCGACGCGGCCACCACGGGTGAGGATGGTCGTACCGCCGGGTTGCGGGCGCTGCGGCAGGCGATCGGGAACGGCGCCGGACTCGGCATCGGGGTGCTCGCGGACGAGCGGGATCGCAACGACGCGATGCTGAACGCCCTGGTCGGGATCACCGCCGGCCTGGTCAGCCTGACCGTGCTGATCGCGGTGGTCGGGGTGGGCTCGACGACCGCGCTGTCGGTGGTCGAGCGGGTACGCGAGTCCGGGCTGCTGCGCGCCGTCGGTCTGTCCCGGGCGGGCCTGCGCGCGATGCTCACCGTCGAGTCCGGCCTGTACGGGGTGATCGGTGCGAGCTTCGGTCTGCTGCTCGGCGTCCCGTACTCCTGGTTGGTGGTGCGGGCGCTCGGGCTCAACGCGCCGCTGTCGCTGCCGGTGCTGCCGCTGGTCGGGCTCTTCGCGGCGCTGGTCGGGCTGACCGCGCTGGCCGGTGTGCTGCCGGCGCGGCGGGCGTCGCGGGTCAGCCCGGTGGTGGCGCTGGGCACCGAGGGCTGAGCACCGCCCCGGCCCGGCGACTCACGCAGGCGGGTCGCCGGGCCGGAGCGGTCAGTTGGGGTTGCTGGCGTGGGTGAGCGTCTCCCAGGCGACGAAGAGGTTGTTGGTGCCGGCCGGTCGCTGTTGCAGCGTGAGGGTCTGCGTGTTGGTCATGACGTTGCCCAGCCGGTTGGCCATCGCGTTGAAGCCGACCTCGGTGATCGGGCCGAGGCCCCGGGTGAGGGTGCCGCCGCAGAGCCAGGACGGTGCCGCCTCGCCGAGCTGGTAGCGCGAGTGGAAGCCGAGCGCCTGCCGCAGCCGCTCACCGACCTGTGGGTACAGGTCGCGGCCCTGGATGCGGGAGGTCTCCGCGACGTGCGAGATGGCGGAGATCCCGTACCCGGTGTGGACGAAGTCCCGGCAGGTCTCCTGCGCGAGGCCGGCGACGAAGGTGGACTGGCCCTGCCAGTAGCCGATGATCTCCGAGCTGGTGTCCAGGCCGCTGCCGGGCACCGTGTACGGCAGCGCGCCGTCGCTGGGCAGGTAGATGAAGGCGCGGGCGCGGTTGAGGAAGCGGGTGACCGCCGCGTCGTAGGCGGTGCGGTCCTCCAGGAAGACGGCGATGCCGACGGCGGCCTCCATCATCGTCAGTTCCCAGTTGCCGTTGCTGTTCGAGCCGTTACGGACCACCGGCAGGTAGACGTTGCGCAGCATGGTGGCGAACCGGTTGGCGTTGGGCCAGCTCCCGTAGGTGTACTTGATGATCTCGGCGGCCCGGGGCCAGGTCGAGGCCGCCCAGCCGGTCTGCAGGGGCCCGTTGCTGCCGGTGTGCGAGGTGATCGTCGCCGACCAGGCGTCCATGATCTGGATCGCCTTCTGCGCGTACCGGGAGTCACCGGTGAGGTACCAGGCGAGCGCGTCGGTGTACGCCGCGATCGCGTCCTCGCGCTCGTCGGTGCACCCGTTGTTCGGGTTGGAGTAGGAGCCGCACTCGACAATGGCGCGGGGTGCCGGGGTGCGCGACAGCGAGGCGTACCTGCTGCTCATCATCTGGCTGTACGCCGCCGCCCACGGCTGCGCGCCCGCCTGCACCCGCCCCCTGACGAAGTCGAGCTGACCGCGGCTGACCAGCACCCCGGGGTGGGTGAAGCCGCTCGACGGTGGGGGAGTGGTGCCACCGCTGGGCAGGGTCCAGAGCTGGTTGGCGCTGCCGGTGCAGCTCCAGATCTGCAACGGGGTGCCGTCCGCCGAGCTGGTGCCGGTCGCGTCGAGGCACTTGCCGGAGGTCGGGTTGACCACCTGCCCGGCGCTGGACGACCACTGCTGCGCGTCGGTGCCGTTGCAGTCGTAGATCTGCACTGGGGCGCCGTTTGTGGTGCCGGCGGCGGCGATGTCGAGGCACTTGCCCAGGGCCCGGATGGTGCCGTCGTCGCCCACCGTCCACTGCTGGGCGGTGGAGCCGTTGCAGGCGTAGAGCTGCACCGGAGTGGAGTTGGCCGGGTTCGCGGCGGCCACGTCGACGCACTTGCCGCCGTACCCCGTGATGGCGCCGGTGGCGGCGGCCGTCGCGGCGGAGGCGCCGACGAACAGGCCGGTCGGCACGGCGAGCAGGGCCGCGGCGAGCGTGGCGGCCAACCTGATGCGGGGGCGGCGGGGCGGGGGCCCGGCCAATCGTCGCGCCATGTCGGGGTCCTTCCGGGCGGCGAAACAACTGTAAACTCTGTTAATCATTACAGTCGTACCCATCGATATCAATGTCTTCGCCGCGGCGGATGCGCTCACGGGTGCATGGCCGCGCCCTTGAGAACCTTGTCGACCACCGTGCGCGGCGCGTGCAGGGCCAGCCCCACCAGGTCGAGCTTCTCCCGGCCTACCGCCTGCACCGCCGCCCGGTTGTCGCGGTCGTTGCCGGTGGTGAACAGCTCGGACGTGAAGATCGCCAGGCGCAACCCGCGGGTGAGCGCCCGCGTGTGCGCGGCGGTGAGGGTGGCCCGGTCACCGGCGAAGACCAGCACCGGCTGGCGGAACATCGGCAGGTACGAGGTGCCGTCGGCGTCGCGGTACTCCTCGCCGAGCAGCTCCGGCTCGGCGTTCGCGAGACCACTGGTCAGGAAGGCGGTGACGTTGAGCCGCTGCCAGCCCGCCAGGTCGTCACGGAGCAGCACGGCGATCTTGGTGGGGAAACGGATCGGTTCGGTCATGCCGTCGAGCCTGCCCGCCCGGCACCCGCCCGTTCTTGTACGTTCTTAGCGTGGTCACCCGACCGACGGGCGCACAGGTCAGCGCGTGGCGACCCGCCGTCGCCGGGGTCGCCGAGGTCTTCCACGCCCATTTCCTCGATCACGCGTACCCGCTGCACACCCACGACGTGTGGACGCTGCTGATCGTCGACGACGGCGCGGTCCGCTTCGACCTGGACCGGCACCGCCACGGCGCGCTGCGGACGTCGGTGACGCTGCTGCCGCCGTACGTGCCGCACGACGGCCGGTCCGCCACACCGAACGGCTTCCGCAAACGGGTCCTCTACCTCGACACCACGGCGCTCGACGCCGAGCTGACAGGTCCGGCGGTCGACCGGCCGGACCTGGCCGATCCGCGCCTTCGGGACCGGATCCACCACCTGCACCGGGTGCTCGCCGCGCCGGGGGACGAGTTCGAGGCCGACAGCAGGCTCGCGCTCATCCTGGACCGGCTGCGCCAGCGGTTGCGTCAGCGCTCCCCGGTCAGCGTCCTGCCGGCAGCGCGGGGCGTCGCCGTCCGGCTGCGCGAGCTGCTGGACGCCCGGACCGTGGAGGGCCTCACGTTGCGGCAGGCCGCCGAGCTGCTGCACGCCCACCCGACCCACCTGGTCCGAGCCTTTACCCATACGCACGGGCTGCCGCCGCACTCGTACCTGACCGGTCGCCGGGTCGAGCTGGCACGCCGTCTGCTCCTCGCGGGGCAGCGCCCGGCCGAGGTCGCCGCCGCCGCCGGGTTCTTCGACCAGGCGCACCTGACCCGCCACTTCCGGCGACACCTGGGAGTCAGCCCGGCCCGCTACGCAGCACCCGCCCGCAGTCCCGACGAGCTGATCAGACGACCTGGCCGCCGATGACGGAGAGCAGCCGCAGCTTCTCGTCACTCTCCGAGCCGGGCGCCGCGGTGAAGACCAGCAGGGTTTGGGACGCGTCGGGGTCCACAAGGGTCTGGCAGTGCAGCTCCAGCGCGCCCACCTCGGGGTGCAGGAACCGCTTCACGGGGCAGTAGCCGCCGGGCACCGGGTGTTCCTGCCACAGGCGGACGAACTCCGGGCTGCGGGCCAGCAGGTCGTCGACGAGCGTCGCCGCCCGCGAACCCCGGCCGTCGCGGGTGTACGACTCGTGCAGGTGCGCCACGAGAAGCCGACTCTGCGTCTCGTGGTCCTCGGCGGGGTGCAGCTGTCGCGCCGCCGGGTCGGTGAACCAGCGGTGGTGCGCGCTGCGCGCCAATCCGGTGTGCCGGGTCTCGTCGCCGAGCAGGGCGATGGCCGGTGCGGTCTGCGCCAGGGTCTCCCCGAGGTGGTTCACCACCTGGGCGGGGGTGTCGTGCAGCCGGTCGAGGATGCGCATCATTCCCGGGTTGACGTGGTCGGCCCGGACGGCGCGGTGCGGGACGGCGTGACCGGCAAGGCGGAACAGGTGGTCCCGTTCGGCGAGGGACAGCCGCAGGCCGCGGGCGAGGGCGGCCAGCATCTGCTCGGAGGGGTGCGGCCCGCGCTGCTGCTCCAGCCGGCTGTAGTAGTCGGTGGACATACCACTCAACGCGGCTACCTCCTCGCGCCGGAGACCACCGGTGCGTCGGCGCAGACCGCGGGGCAGACCCACGTCCTCGGGTTGGAGCGCCTCGCGTCGGGTGCGGAGGAAGCTGGCGAGCTGGGCGCGGTTCACGGTGACTCCTCCTCCCACCCGCAGGTGGATCGGCACCTCGAGTGCAACAGCCGGCCCCGGTCGCGATGTTCCGGGGCGAGGGGGTGTTGCTCGCACGGCCGGCCGTTCGCGGCGGCCCGCGGCGGCGGCCGGCGCGGGTGCGCACGCGCCGAGTCGGTCCGTCGTCTGATCGACACCCCGACGACCGGCTGCAATCGGGCGGCCGATCGGTTCCGCCACGTGGTCGTCACGAAATCCGGCGGCAGACCGTCACAGTCCCCGGATAGTCTGCCTCGGCGCGTCGTCGCCCCGGCATGTCCTGTCCCGCGCCTGGTCGGCGCGACATTCGCCGCCACCGCCCACCATCCGCCAGATCAACCGACCTCAGGAGAGTTAGTGACACAGCAATCCGTCGCGACATCGGACAAGCTCGACGCCGCGGTGCTCAAGGTGGCGGGTGTCGTCGTCCTTGGCGCGATCATGTCGATCCTCGACGTGACGGTGGTCAGCGTCGCGCTGCCCAAGTTCCAGGATGAGTTCGACGCGTCGTACGCCCGCGTGGCCTGGACGATGACGGGCTACACGCTCGCCCTGGCCACGGTGATCCCCCTCAGCGGGTGGGCGGCCGACCGGTTCGGCACCAAGCGCCTCTACATGGTGGCGCTCGCCCTGTTCACGATCGGGTCCGGGCTCTGCGCCACCGCCGACACGATCGGCGAGCTGATCGGCTACCGCGTCCTGCAGGGCCTCGGTGGCGGCATGCTCATGCCGCTGGGCATGACGATCATGACGCGGGCGGCCGGGCCGCACCGGATCGGCCGGCTGATGGCAGTCCTCGGCATCCCGATGCTGCTCGGCCCGATCGGCGGCCCGATCCTCGGTGGTTGGCTGATCGACACGGCGAGCTGGCACTGGATCTTCCTGATCAACCTGCCGATCGGTGTCGTCGCCCTCATCTACGCGCAGATGGCGCTCCCGAAGGACGCCCCCGAGCCGTCGGAGTCCTTCGACTTCCTCGGCATGCTGATGCTGTCCCCGGGTCTCGCGCTCTTCCTCTACGGCGTCTCTTCGCTGCCGGAGGCGGGCACCTTCAGCGCGGCCAAGGTGTGGGCCCCGATGCTCGTCGGCGGGGTCCTGGTGGTGGCGTTCGTGCTCTACTCGTTCAAGCCCCGGTACCCGCTGCTCGACCTGCGCCTGTTCCGCAACCGCAGCCTGACCATCGCCTCGTTGACGCTGTTCGTGTTCATCATCGCGTTCATGGGTGCGGGCCTGCTGTTCCCGAGCTACTTCCTGCAGGTGCGCGGCGAGTCGACGCTGGCCGCCGGCCTGCTGATGGCACCCCAGGGCATCGGCGCGATGATCACCATGCCGATCGCCGGCACGCTCGCCGACCGGGTGCCCATCGGTCGCACGGTTCCGTTCGCGTTGGCGCTGATCGTCGTCGGGTTCTTCGGCTTCACCCAGGTCGACCCGCACACCTCGTACTGGCTGCTCGGCGGGTCCCTGTTCGTGATGGGTCTGGGCATGGGCGGCACGATGATGCCGATCATGACGTCGGCGCTGCGGACGTTGCAGGCACCGGAGGTGGCGCGGGGCTCGACCCTCGTCAACATCCTCCAGCAGATCGGCGGCTCGGTCGGCGCCGCCGTGATGTCGGTGATCCTCACCAACGAGCTGAACGGCTCCCGGCCGATCCCCGGCGCGGTGGACCCGAGCGGCAAGCCGATCACCGAGGCCGGCCTGGCCATCGCGGCCCAGCAGCGGCCGGAACTGCTCCAGCAGATGCCGGTGGACCCGTCGATCATCGAGCGCGGCCTCGACTTCGCGGCGAAGTCGTTCGCCCACACGTTCTGGGTGGGGTTCGCGCTGGTGCTGGCCACGCTCATCCCGGCGCTTCTGCTGCCGCGTCGGCGCAAGCCCGAGCAGCCGCTCGGCGACGAGCAGGCCGAGCTGGCCAAGGCGCCCGTCATCATCCACTGACCGACGGGCTTGATCACCCGCCGCGCTCGACGCCCGTTGAGGCGTCGAGCGCGGCGGTGCGCAGGTCAGCGCAGCGGACCGTCACCCGGGCCGTCGGGGTCCTCGATCACGTGGACCGCCGCCTCCTCGGCGCTGGCGGCGCCCGCGTCGATCCCGGCGTCCCACGCCACCGACTCGGCCTCGTCGTCCTCGCGGACGCCCTCGTCGTACTCGACGAGACGGCCCGCGCGCGCTTCGGTCTCGTACCCTCGGCGGGTCAGCTCGTCCTCGTCGTCGCCGCCCTCGGCGTACGGGTCGACGTCCGGCTCCTCCTGGGCGAGGTACTGATCCAACGACTCGCCCGCCCGCTCCTCGGCGGGGGTGGTGCCGAACCGGTTCGCCGCCGTCCAGTGGTCCGCGGCGACGATGCCGGTGTCGAGGGGGTCGCCGACGCGGTCGTCGTCGAGGGTGTCGGAGGCGTCCAGCACGCCGTCGTCCTCGGCCACGTTCCACTCGTCGACGGAATCCGTCTGGCTCACGGCTGTTTCTCCTTCGTCACGGCGCAGCGAAGTGCCAAGCCTATGACCGTGCAACGCCGCCGCCCCCCGAGGCCTGCCCGCTGTGACGAACGGACCTGGGGGCGGCGCGAGCGTCACCGCTTCAGCAACTCCACCACGGCCTCGGTGAACTCCGCCGGCTGCTCGATGTGCGCGAAGTGCCCGCTGTCCTCCAGCACCACCAGGCGCGAGTCCTTGAGGCCCGCGTGCAGCTCCTCGGCGTAGCGGGGACCGCAGATGAAGTCGTACGCCCCGACGATCACCACGGCCGGCACGGTGATCTCACCAAGGCGGTCGCGCACGTCGAAGGGCGTCGGGTCCTGCGCGCCGGCCGGCGCCGCCGAGATCCGCACGGCCGCCTGGAACGGGGCGAACTCGGCCTGCCGACCCCAGAAGTCCGCGAAGTACACCGGAAGGGCGGCGCGCAGCGCGGTTCCCAGGGACTCGTCATCGGTGGCGGCGCCGATCTGCGCGAAAGCGGCCGGGATCTCCGCCGCCTCCGGCCGGTCCGGGTGCCGCTGCGGGTACGCGGCGAGGTTTGCCATCGCCTCGGCCCAGAAATCGGCGCCGGTGACGGGTGACGTGTCGTACAGGGCGAGGCCGGCGACCCGGTCCGGGTGGTCCAGGGCGTACCGCTGGATGACGAACCCGCCGTACGAGTGGCCGAGGAGGTACACCCGGGGCTCGCCCAGGTGCTCGATCACGGCATCGAGGAACCGGACATACGTGACGAGGCGGTAGTCTTCGGTGTTGTCGAGCCGCCCCGACGCGCCCGTGCCGACCGGCTCGACGTAGACCATCGTGAAGTGTTCCTCGAGGCCGGGCGCCCGCAGGTAGGCCCACTCGATACCGGGACCGCCGGAGTGCGCCACGCACACCGGGCCGGTGCCGGCGACGTGGTAAACCTGCTCGACGCCGTCGACGCTGAAGGTGTGCGCGCCGGGTGCGAGGGCGTCGACATCGTGGCTGGTGGAACCCATGAACTGTCTCCCGATCCGTGACCCGCGCGGCGGGTGTCCACCGCGCGGCTGGTGACTGACACGGACCAGATGCACGGGTCGACGGGAAAGTTCGCTCGGTCCGCGACGTTTTCTCAGGCCAGCGCCGGGACGGGGTGGAAGAGGGTCATGCGGCGTACCCGCCCCTCGTGCAGGTGCTGCAACCACAGCGCCCCGGGCGGGCAGTGCTCCGGATCGTCCGGCGGGCTGATCAGGTCGGTCTCCCAGATCAGCACGTCGCCGCTGGCGACGACGTTGCGCAGCCGCTGGCGTACCCCGGCCTCCAGGTCGCTGGTCATGCCGCGGATCGCCAGGTCGCGGCCACCGCGTGGCCCACCCGGCACCACCATCTCGGCGTCCGGCCACCAGCTCTCGTGCACGACCCGGTCGAAGTGCCCCCGCATCGCCGTGGCGATCATGTCGCGGCCCTCGCGCCAGCGGGCGTCGCCGGCCGCGCGCACGTCGGCCTGGGCTGCGGTCGCCGCCGTCCGCAGACCACCCGCGAGGGCCCGGCGGGCGTGGCTGAGGCGGCTGCGAACGGTGCCGACCGGCACGCCGCACACGGCCGCGATCTGCTCGTACGAGGACGCGTCGCTGAAGTAGCGCAGCAGGGTGACCAACCGGTCGGACTCGGACAACTGCCCGATGGCGTGCCACACCCAGTCGCGCAGGGCGGCGGAGTCCAGGGCCTCCTCGGGGGTGGGGCTGGTGGCGGGCTGGGCGAACCATTCCGGCTCGGCGACCGGCACGGGGCGCGGCCCGCGCAGGGCCATCCGGACGTTGTTGCGGACGATCGTGCGCAGCCACGGGCCGACGGCGGCCGGATCACGGACCTCGCCGATGCGCCGCAGCGCCGTCACCAGGGCGTCCTGCACCGCGTCCTCGGCGTCCGGTCCGTAGCCGAGCATGCTCAGCGCGACGGCTCGCATCCCTGCCTCGTGGCGACTCAGCAGCACACCGAGCGCCCCCGCGTCGCCCGCCTGCGCGAGTGCCACCAGTTCCGCGTCACCCTGCGTCACGCCCAGTTCCTCCCCGAACCGCCTGTTCTGAACGCTTCTGCTCATTCAAGCGTACGGCGCACCGGCTCGCCCTCGCCGAGGGTGGGGCGGCCCGTCTCCGCAGCCTGCGGGTCGGCGGCGCGGGTGGCCCGGGCGCCGATCAGCCGCAGGTACGCGATCAACTCCGGCGGCTCGTGCACCTCGACGTCGCAACCCAGGGTCAGCAGGCGCCACGCCAGCCACTCCAGGGTGTCGGCGTCGCTGCGCAACAGGCACGACGTGTCGTCGATCGGCTCCAGGTCGACCCCGGCACCGCCCAGCGGGCCGGCCATCCGCTCGACAGGCGCGTGCAGCGTCACCACGGCCCGGTAGACGGGCGTCAACTCCAGGAGCTTCTCCGCCATGAAGGACGCGGCGTCGGAGGCCGGCAGTCGGCGGGCGGGGACCCGGGTCCGGGTGGGCCGCTGGTCGGTGATCCGGTCCACCCGGAAGATCCGCCAGTCGTCGCGATCGTTGTCGTAGCCCACCAAATACCAGCGCCGGCCCGCCGACACCAGCTTGTACGGCTCGACGAGCCGTTCGCGGTCCACGCCGTCGCGGCGGCGGTAGCTGAACCGCAGTTGCGCGCGGCTGTTGACGGCGGCGGCCAGGGCGCTCAGGTGCTCGGGGTCGACCGTCGGCCGACCCCAGGTGAGCAGCGGTTCGGTGGCCGCCCCCAACGCGCCGACGCGCTGACGCAGCCGGGACGGCAGCACCTGTTCGAGCTTCGCCAGCGCCCGTACCGAGGCCTCCTCGATGCCGGCCACCGCGTGACCGGCGGCGGTACGCAGACCGATCGCGATCGCCACCGCCTCCTCGTCGTCGAGCAACAGCGGCGGCATCGCCTTGCCCGCGACCAGGCGGTATCCGCCGATCACGCCCATCGTCGCCTGCACCGGGTAGCCGAGGTCGCGCAGTCGCTGCACGTCGCGGCGGACGGTGCGCAGGCTGACGCCGAGCCGGGTGGCCAGCTCGCTGCCGGGCCACTCCCGAGGGGTCTGCAACAGCGACAGGAGGCCCAGCAGCCGGGCGGGGGTGTCGGACACATCTCCACAATGCCAGCGATGTGTGTCAGCTCCTGACCTACATCGGTCATAGCGTTTCGGCATGACGCCTTTTCGCATCGACATCCCCCAGTCGGACATGGACGATCTGCGGGACCGGCTCGCCCGCACCCGGTGGCCCCGCTCGCTGCCCGGCGCAGGCTGGGAGCGAGGGGTGCCGGTGGGCTACCTCCGCGAGCTGAGCGAGCACTGGGCGAACGGGTACGACTGGCGGGCGCACGAGGCGCGCCTGAACGGCTTTCCCCAGCTCATCACCGAGATCGACGGCCTGGACGTGCACCTGCTGCACGTCCGCTCGCCGGAACCGGACGCGCTGCCGTTGCTGCTGACGCACGGCTGGCCGAACTCCGTGGTCGAGTTCACCGAGCTGATCGGCCCGCTGACCGACCCGCGTGCCCATGGTGGGGACCCCGCGCAGGCGTTCCACGTGGTGGCGCCGTCGGTGCCCGGCTTTGGCTTCTCGCAGGCGCCACCGGCCGGGTTCACGATCGACCGGCTCGCCCGGATGTGGGCCGAGCTGATGGCCCGCCTCGGCTACCACCGCTACGGCACCCAGGGCGGCGACCTCGGCGCGTACGTCGCGCCCGCGGTGGCGAGGGTGGCCCCGCAGCAGGTGGTAGGCGTACACATCGACGGTGGTTTCGGCTTCCCGACCGCCGCCGACGTGGCGGACCTGAGCGAGGCGGAACGCGCCGAGTGGGAACAGATGCAGCTGTGGATGAGCGGTGGCGTGGACCACCACGCGCTGCTGCGGGCCGCGCCACAGACCTTCGCGTACGCCTGGAGCGACTCGCCGGTCGGACTGTTGGCCTGGATGATGCAGAAGTTCAAGGAGTTCACCGTGACGGTACCGACACCGGAGCAGGCCATCGACCGGGACCAGCTGCTCACCAACGTGAGCCTCTACTGGTTCACCGGCACATCGGGAACCTCCTCGTGGCCCATGTACGAGCGGCTCACCATCGCCGACGACGGCGGTTTCGCCTGGCCCCAGGGTCAGCGGCGGGTGCCGTCGGGCGTCTACGGCGGCGGGACCGCGCTGATGCGTCGCCTCGCCGAACGGGACAACACCATCGTCCACTGGCCCCAGGGCAACCCGGGCAGCCACTTCGTGGCGATGGACGAGCCGCTGGCCCACGCGGCGGACATCCGGGCGTTCTTCGCGGGCCGGCGATGACCGAGCTGAGCTGGGATCAGGTGTCTGCGCGACGGCTTGCCCGGCACCGGCTGCCCCCGTCGGCGGCGGGTAGGGGACCGGACGCCGGGAACCTCGCCGACGTGGTGTCGGCGATCGGTGGCGCGCACGCCCAGATCGCGTCGGCCGCTGAACTGTCCATCGGGCTGCGGGTGCCGGGCGCGACCCGCGATCTGGTGCGCCGGGCACTGTGGAGGGACCGCACGCTGGTCAAGACCCGTGGGCCGCGCGGGACCGTGCACCTCCTCGCCGCTGCGGACCTGCCGATGTGGGTCGGCGCGCTGAGCGCGGTGCCCGCTCCACCCTGGGAGCGGAGTGCGGCCCTGTTGACTCCCCAGCAGACCGAGCGGGTCCTCGCGGCCATGGCCGAGGCACTGGCCGAGGCCGAGCTGACCACCGCCGAGTTGACCGAGGAGGTCGTCGCCCGCACCGGCGAGTGGGCGGGCGAGCGGGTCATGGAAGCCTTCCAGGACAGGTGGCCCCGATGGCTCGCCGCGATGGGGCCGGCCTCCCGGAGCGGAATCGTCTGCTTCGGCCCGAACCGGGGCCGCGCCGTCACGTACACCAGCCCGAACCGCTGGCTGCCCGGGTTCGCCCCCATGGCCGGTCGGGCCGCGCTGGCCGACCTCGTCCGTCGCTACCTGTACGCGTACGGGCCGGCCACCCCGGCCCAGTTCGCCCAATGGCTGTCGACGCCACTGCCGTGGGCGACGTGGCTGTTCTCCTCGCTGGACCTGACCGAGGTGACCGTGGAGGGCACGCCCGCGTGGGTGACCGCCGACGACACCGACTTTCCGGACGACCCGCCGTCCGGGCTGCGGTTACTGCCCTACTTCGACGCGTACGTGGTCGGCTGTCATCCGCGCGACCGACTCTTTCCCGGTGTCGCCGCCGACCGGGCGTTGGCCCGTGGGCAGGCGGGCAACTACCCGGTGCTGCTGGTGGACGGGACCGTCGCCGGAGTGTGGCACCAACGCCGCTCCGGCCGCAGGATCAACGTCACGGTCGAGCCGCTGCGCTCCCTCGACGCCGGTCGACGCCGGCAGTTGGCCGAGGAGGTCGAGCGGGTCGGCCACATCCTGGAGGGTGACGCCGCACTGACCGTCGGAACGGTGCGGGTCGGCCCGCACGCCTGAGTCAGGATGGGGGCGTGGACATCGAACCGGTCGACCATGCGCCCCGACAGGCGTTCCCCTGGGCGCTCCTGCGCCAGCGCTGGGAGGACCTCACCTTCCTGCACTGGGCCGTCGACCCGGCGACCGTCGCGCCGCTGCTGCCCGCCGGCACCCACCCGGACACGCTGGACGATGTCAGCTACGTCGGGCTGATCGGCTTCCGGATGGTCGGCCTGGGCTTCGGTCGCGGGCCGGGAGTGCCGTACTTCGGCACCTTCGCCGAGACGAACGTCCGGCTCTACTCGGTCGACGACACCGGCCGACGGGCCGTCGTGTTCCGCTCGCTCGACGCGTCCCGCCTGGTGCCGGTGCTGGTGGCACGGGCGACGCTGCGTCTGCCGTACCTCTGGTCGCGGATGCGGTTGGACCGCGACGGCGACCGGCTCACCTACCGGTGCCGGCGTCGCTGGCCCGGCCCGGCGGGTACGACGAGCCGGATGGCGGTCCGGGTGGGGGAGCGGATCGCCGAGCCGACCCCACTGGAACATTTCGTCACCGCCCGGTGGGGGCTGCACACCCGGGCGTACGGCCGCACGCTGCACCTGCCGAACTGGCATCCCCGCTGGCCGCTGCACCGGGCCGAGTTGCTGCACCTGGACGACGAGCTGGTCGCCGCCGCCGGGCTGCCGGCACCGGTCGGACCGCCGGTCAGCGTGCTCTACTCGCCCGGCGTCGGGGTCCGGTTCGGCGCACCGGTGACGGCAGGGCGGCCCGGCTGAGCGCCGAGCCACCGGATCCCTCGACCGCCGCTGGATGCCGCCGCGAGTCGGTGTGCGTCATCGTCCGAGAATGCGCGTACGGCGTGCCGGATCTCCTCGGGCGACAGCCGCCGCCCCTGCTCGTGGGCCAAGGTGAAGTCCTCGTCGCCCAGCGCCGCCACGGCCAGGGCTGTCGCCCGTTCGACGTCTGGCCGGTCGGCGAGGGCCAGCGGGAGCCCCGTCGCCTCCCGACCCGCCGCCGCCGCGCCGAGCAGACGGGCCGCATCCTGTGGACGGCCACCGGTGGCGGCCACACCGACCAGGACCTGCCAGGGGACCTGCTCGGCACCGAGTTCCGCGGCGACCTCGGCGGCCCGCAGGTGCCAGTCCAGGGCCGCCCTCGGGTCGCCGCGTAGCTCAGCGACGTACCCCAGCTCGCCCAGGACCCCGGTCAGGTAGAGCGGCTGGCCCGGCCCGTCCTGCTGCCGCCCGGCGGCATCCAGCAGGTTCTCGAGGTGTGCCTCCGCCGTGTCGAGGCTGCCCTCCCGGCGTGCGGCGGCGGCCAGGCACAGCTCCGCGAACACGATGCCGAGCGGAGATCCCTGCTCGGTGGCCAGCCCCAACCCTCGACCGCTGAGCTGCCGAGCCCGCGAGTAGTCACCCCGCTGCAACGCCACCCAGCCCAGCCAACACAGTTGGCCGGACATCTCGAACCGCAGTCCCAGGTCCTCCGCGACGCGCAGCCCTTCCTCGTACAGCCGGTTCGCCTGCTCGTAGTCACCGGCCATGCCCGCCTGGGCGCCGAGCCACTCGGTGGCCTGCAACACTCCCCACCGGTCGCCGAGCCGACGGAACAGCGCGGCGCTCTCGGCGCCGTCGCGCGCCACCGCGGGCGCGTCTCCACGGATGTGCGCGTGCTTGGCGCGCAGGCTGAGGGTGGCGGCCACGACCCACTCGTCGGGCAGCGCGCGTGCCTCGGCCAGCACCTCATCGAGCAGGTCGCCGGTGGCCGTCACGTCACCGAGGTCGACCTCCGCGTACGCGAGGAACCACAGCGCCCGGAGCCGGCCGTGCGGATCGTCGACGTCGTCGTAGCGCCGCAGGACCGCGCGGTGGCGCGTCACCCAGTCCCCGACGTCGCCGGACAGGAGGGCGAAGCCCAGGTGCCACGCGGCGGCACGGGCGCCGGCGGCGGCCCCGCCTCCGGGCCGGCAGTCGAGCGCCGCCGCGAGCCACCGCCGCGCCTCGGCGAACCGACCCCGCAGGAACCAGTACCAGCTCAGCGCGTTGGCCAGGCGCAGCGCGAGGTCCGCGTCACGCTGACGTACCGCCGCGTCCAGCGCCGCGCGCAGGTTGGCGGCCTCGACGTCGAGCCGCCGCAGCCACAGGCGTTGCTCCGGGCCGGGCAGACCCTCGTGCGCCCGCTCGGCCAGCTCCACCTGGTAGCGGTGGGCCCGGGAGCGAACGTCCTCAAGCTCTCCGGCGGCGCGTAGCTGGTCCAGGCCGAAGGCGGCGACGGATTCCAGCAGCCGGTAGCGCGGTGTGCCCTCGCGGGGCGCGACGACGACCAACGAGCGGTCGACGAGGCGGGCCAACAGATCCGCGATGCTCGCGGCGGGCACGCCATCGGGCGCGCAGACCGCCCGCACCGCGTCGACGTCACAGCCGTCGGCGTACGCGGCCAGCCGCCGCAACACCACCCGTTCCGGCTCGGTGAGCAGTTGCCAGCTCCAGTCGAGCATCGCCAGCAGCGTCCGCTGCCGGGCCGGCACGCCTCGATGCCGCGCGCCCAGCAGCCGGAACCTGTCGTCGAGCCCGGCGATCAGCCCCCGCACACCCAGCCCGCGCACCTGAGTGGCGGCCAGTTCCAGCGCGAGCGGGATCCCGTCGAGCCGGCGACACACGGTGGCGACCGGCACCGCGTTCTCCACACCCAACGCGAAACCGCGATCCGCGGCGGCGGCCCTGGCGACGAAGAGCCGCACCGCGTCGGAGCGTGCCAGCGCGGCCAGGTCCGTTCCGTCGGCCGGGTCGGGCACCGGCAGCGGCGGCACGGCCCACACGATCTCGCCGGCCAGCCCGAGCGGCTCGCGGCTGGTCGCCAGCACGCGCACGCCGGGTGCCGCGCCCAGCAGGGCGGCGGTCAGGTCCGCCAACGGGTCCACGAGGTGCTCGCAGTTGTCCAGCACGAGCAGGAGCCGTCGGTCGCCCAGCAGCCGGGAGAGCCGGTCCACAGGCGTGACGGCCCCACCCGCCTCGGTGGCGTCCCGCACGTCGAGCGCCGCCAGCACCAGGCCCGCCAACGCGTCCACCGTCTCGGGCGCGTCGGAGCGGTCGACGCCCGCCAGCTCGACCAGAGCCACCCCGTCCGGGTACGCGGACGTCCCCGCACGAGCCACCTCCACGGCCAGCCGTGTCTTGCCGACCCCGCCGATGCCGACGAGGGTGACCAGCCGGTTGCGTCCCAGCTCCATGACCAGCTCGGCGACCGCCGCGTCACGGCCGATCAGCTCGGTCAACGGGGTCGGCAGGTTCGGCCGCGCGGTGACGACCCCGTCCACCGGCCGGCGGGGCGGAGCGACAGCCGCCACCGGGGGCACGGCGAGCGTCGGATCGTGGGCGAGGACGGCCCGGTGCAGCGTGACCAGGTCGGGGCCGGGATCGAGCCCCAACTCGTCCCGGAGTCGGACGCGCAGCTCGTCAAAGCTGCGCAACGCCTCGGACTGCCGTCCGGCCCGGTACAGGGCGCGCATGTGCAGTCCACGAGCGCGTTCGCGCAGCGGTTCCCGGGCCAGCAGATCGCCGAGGTCACCGACGACGCTCGCGTGCTCGCCCAGCGCCAGCCGGTCGTCGAGACAGTCCTCCAGTGCGGTGAGCCGTTGCTCCTCCAGACCGGCGATCGTGGCGGCGGCGAACGATTCGTCGCGGAAATCCGCGAAGGCGGGCCCCCGCCACAGTGCTAGAGCCGCCGAGAAGAGCGCGACGCGCGAGCGGACGTCCTGAGTGCCGCGCGCATCCGACACCAGCCGTTGGAAGTGGCAGGCGTCCACCTCGTCGCGGTCGGCCAGGAGCCGGTAGCCGGGCGGTGGTGACCGCACCAGCTCCCGACCGCCGGGCTCGGCCTCGGCCAGCACCCGGCGTAGCTGGGACACCTTGGCCGACAGCGCGCCTGCGGCGTTCGTCGGCGGGGCGTCACCCCACAGGTGGTCGATCAGCCGATCCGCCGGAACCGGTTGCCCCTCGTGCAGCAGCAACGCGGCGAGCAGGAGCCGGACCTTCAACCCCGGGACGGCGACCACGGCACCGTGCGTGGTCCACACCGTCAACGGACCCAGCACCCCGAACCGCATGGCGGCCAGGATACGGCCCCTGACCTGCCGCACGAGGCCCCGACGGTGGCGGCGGTTCGGCGGGCCAGAAGACCGTAAAGAAACGGTAAGGCGGTCGGCGCAGGGTGAACCACATCGGTCGGCCGTCGCGGGCGGCCCCAGCGTCCACCCACCCCGCTCCCCGAAGGGACACCTCCGTGTCGATGTCGACAGGTCGCATTCTTCCCGTCCTCACCGCCCTGTTCCTGCTGGCGCAGGCCGCCCCGGCGAACGCCGCGCCCACCGGACCCGACCGGCCGGGCACCTGGTCGACGGCCTGGTCGGTCGCCCACCACCACCCCGTGCCGAGCAGCGACTGGCTCGGCACGAACTGGTCCGTTCCCGGCTTCGCCGACGAGTCGGTCCGGCAGGTGGTCCGGGTCAGCGCGGCCGGCTCCCACATCCGGATCCGGGTGTCCAACCGCTACGGCAGTCAACCGCTGCGGCTGACCGGCGCCACAGTGGGCCGCAGTTCCTCCGGGGCGGCGGTGCGGCCCGGCACCCTGCGACCGGTCACCTTCGACCAGCGGCGCTCGACAAGCGTGGCCATCGGCACCGAGAGCACCTCCGACCCGGTGCTCCTGCCGGTCCGGGCGCTGGAGTCGTTGACCGTCACGCTGTACTTCGCCGGCCCCACCGGCCCGGCGACCTACCACCAGGACGGACTCACCACCTCGTACCGCGCGGCGGGCGATCACCGCTTCGACGACCGCGCGGCCGCGTTCGCCGGCGAGACCAGCCAGTCCCGATACCACCTGGCCGGCGTGGACGTCGCCGGGTCACCGCGTACCCGGGGCACTGTGGTGACGTTCGGCGACTCGCAGACCGACGGCTACGGCTCCACCCCCGGCGCCGACAATCGCTACCCCGACCAGTTGGCCGAGCGGCTGGTCGCCACCGGCCGCCCGCTGGCCGTCGCCAACGCCGGCGTCGGCGGCAACAAGCTGCTCGCCGACTCACAGTGCTTCGGCGAGCGAGGCGTCAGCCGGTTCCGGCACGATGCGCTCGGGCAGCCGGGCGTACGGTCGGTGGTCGTGCTGATCGGCATCAACGACATCAACGGCGGTGGCTACCCCGACTTCGGCTGCGGCGCCTCGCCAGTGGTGACCGCCGCACAGCTCATCGACGGCCACCGGGCGCTGATCCGGGCCGCCCGGGCCCACCGCGTCACCGTCATCGGCGCCACACTGCCGCCCCTGAACGGCTCGTACGGCTACACCCAGGAGAAGGAGACGGTACGCGACGAGGTGAACCGCTGGATCCGCACCAGCGGCGAGTACGACGCCGTCGTCGACCTCGACCGGATCCTCGCCGACCCGGCCGACCGGGACGCCCTGCGACCCGGGTATGCCGCCGACGACCTCGTGCACCTCAACGACGCCGGGGCGACCGCAGCCGCCGTCGCCGTCGCCGCCCAGATCCGTTGACCATCCGTCGACCGGGCCGTGCAGCTCGACCGGGGGCGACCGGCGACGGTCCGAACCTGGCCGGAAAAAAGTTCGGCGGCGTGTCGAGGACGGCAGAGCCTGCTTCGACCTTGGAGTGAGGGCCGGGCACGACCGGCCCCACCGGCAGGCTGACACCGCATAACAAGGAGTGGACCGATGACGAAGGTGACGACCGGGGCGACGATGTCGTTGGACGGCTACATCGCGGACGCCTCCCACGGCGGCTTCGAGCACCTCTTCCAGTGGTACGGCAGCGGCGACGTCGAGACGCCGACGGCCAACCCCGAGATGACGTTCCGGACGTCCGCCGCGAGCGCCCAGCACCTGCGGGACCTCAACGAGCGCACCGGCGCACTTGTCGTCGGCCGACGGCTGTTCGACATGACCAAGGGGTGGGGCGGTCGGCACCCGATGGACGTGCCCGTCGTGGTCGTCACGCACAGCGTGCCGGAGGGCTGGGAGCCGGAGAGCGACTCCTTCGTCTTCGTCACCGACGGCATCGCCAGCGCCATCGACCGCGCGAAGGCGCTCGCCGGTGACAAGGAGGTCGGCGTCAACGGCGGCACCATCGCGGCCCAGGTCGTCGAGGCCGGCCTGCTCGACGAGGTCCATGTCGACCTCGTCCCGGTCGTGCTCGGCGCCGGCATTCCGCTCTTCGCGGGCCTGACGATCGCACCACTGCAGCTCGACGGCCCGTTCCGCGTCGTCGAGGGCGAGGGCGTCACACACCTGGCCTACCGCGTACGCCCGGTGGCCTGAACGCTCCGGGGGGCCGGCCAGCACGGCCGGCCCCCCCGCATCCGTCTGTCGGCGTGGAGCTTGATCGGAATTGGTGTGGCGCGCTGGTGCGCGTGTCGGGACACTGCGTCGGTGACTGGTTCTGCATCGCCTCGGCTGCTTCGACCGCCTGCCCTACGGCCCGGCGATCTGGTCGTTGTCGCCGCGCTGTCCGGGCCGCTGCACACCGCCTACGAGCCAGACCTCGCGCAGGCGGTGGTCGTGCTCGAGCGGATGGGGTTCCGGGTGCGGCGGGCACCGCTCGTCGACGCGGGGCGGCAGCGCTGGTGGAGCGCGGCCACGCCAGCGGAGATCGCCGCCGAATTCAACGGGCTCCTGCGTGATCCCGAGGTGCGCGCCATCATCGCCCACGACGGCGGTCAGACGGCGCTCGGCTACCTCGACCTGATCGATGTCGAGGCGATCGCCGCCGACCCCAAGCCGATCCTGGGCTACAGCGACATCTCGCTGCTGCATCTGGTGCTGTACGTGCGTACGGGTCTGGTCGGGTTCCACACCGACCTGGCCACTCCCGGGCTCGGCGGCGCGTGGCAGCGTGCGTCCGCGGCGCGCAGAGCAGAGCTGGAGAGGCTCTACTCGGCGCTGCTGACCGGCACGGAGCCGCTCGGCGCGCTGCCTGCCAGCCCGTCCTGGGAGTGCTGGCGTCCCGGCCGTGCCGAAGGTCGGCTCATCGGCGGGGTGATCAATCGCATCGCGCTGGTGCAGGCGACGCGGTACGCGCTACCGCTCGACTGGTTCGACGGCGCCGTGCTGTTCTGGGAGGAGACGGGCGGCCAGGCGTCGTACGTGTGGAGTTATCTGCACGTGCTGCGGCACGCCGGCATCCTCGACCGGATCGGTGGCATGGTCGTGGGCGTACCGCACGCGATCGACGGGCTCGACGCGCCCGACGCGTCCCCGACCCTGTCCGAGATGGTGCTCGACGTCCTCGGCGACCGTGACATCCCGGTCCTGGGCAACGTCGAGTTCGGACACGCGGGCCCCAATCTGCCGATGCCGGTCGGCGTCCGTGTCGCCCTCGACGCACGGCAGCGGACGTTGTCGCTGCGGGAACCGGCGGTACGGCCGCACCTGACGACCGGCCCGGTCGACTGAGGCCAGCGGGCGCGCAGACGCGAGGCTGTCGGTGCGATGTGCTGAGCTGGACAGCATGGACTACTCGCGATATCTCGACTGCCTCGCGGACGACTTCGCCCGCCTGCGCTCCCTCGCCCCGACCAACCCCGCGGCGCCGGTGCCGACCTGTCCCGGCTGGACCGTCGCCGACCTGGCCCGGCACGTGGGCGAGGTCTACCTGCACAAGACCCTGGCGATCCGCGACGGCGTCGAGGCCGAGCCGTGGCCCTCGGCGGAGCTGGCATCCGAGGCGCCGCTGGCGCTGCTCGACCGCGCGTACGCCGAGCTGCGGGCGGAGTTCGCCGCCCACGACCCGCAGGACCCGGCTGGCTCGTGGTACGCGCCCGGGCGGTCCGTCGGTTTCTGGATCCGCCGGATGGCGCAGGAGACAGTCATCCACCGCATCGATGCCGAGCTGGGCGTCGGAGCGCCGGTCGCGCCCGTTCCGGACGACCTCGCCGTGGACGGCGTCGACGAGCTGCTCCGCGTGTTCGTGGAGTACTCGGTGGCCGAGTGGGCCGATGCCTTCCGCGAGATCCTGGCCGGCTCACCGGGTTGGACGTTCGCCGTCCGCGCCGACGACACGGCGTGGTCGGTGCGTACCGGACCGGCGGTGTTCCGCGTGACCGACGGCGTGGCCGACGCCGCCGACGTGACGGTGACCGGCCCGTCGACGGCGATGTTGCGTTGGGCGTGGGGGCGGGAGCTGGCCGGCGAGCCGAGCGGCGTGCGCGTCGACGGGCCTGCGGAGGCGGTGGCCGAGCTGCGCCGGTGCATCGTCGTCGCCACTCAATGAGGCGGCGCGAGGGCGGCCCTAGAATCGATTGACCTCACTGCTTCGGTGGTGGAGGGCTGGGGGCTACCACGAAGGGCGGTGCGGACGATGGGACCGGACGAGCGGCGACGGTTGTTCGAGCAGGCACGGGAGCGCGGGACGCGACAGGACACCTGGGCGGAGGCGGACCGGCTGTGGATCCGGGTGATCGAGGCGTACCGGGAGGCCGTGCGGGGTCCGGGTCGGGTGGCCCTACAGGACCAGCAGCAGTTGGCCCGGGCGCTGTGGCGGCGCAGCATGCTGCTGTCCGCGCTCGGCAGGGCCGCCGACGGGATGGCTCCCGGCGGTGAGGCCGTGGTCGTCTTCGAGCGGGCGTACGACGCCGTGGCGGCCGAGGGCGGGAACGTGGCGGCCGCGCCCCGGGACGACGCTCTCGCCGAGCTGATCACCGCACTGGTGGACCTGGCCGAGGTCTCGTTCGCCGCCGGTCAGCCGGCCACGCGGCGTGACCTGCTGGAACGGGCCGTGACGGTGGGCCTGATCTCCGCCGGGAATCCGCCGTCCGCCGGGCCTCGCACCCGGGAGGCGATGGGCACGGCCTACCACAACCAGGCGACGGCGCTGCTGCACCGGCACCTCACCCGGCCGTCGTCGGGCGACGGCGCCCAGGAGGCGGCGTTGGCGGCGTCGCGGGCCTGCGAGCTGCGGCAAGGGCTGCTCGACCTGGCGCGTCCGCTGACCTTCTGGGAGATGGCCAACACCTACGGGGTGTACGCCCAGTGCCTGATCCTGATCGGCGACCTCGACCGGGCGGCGATGGTGCTGGCGATGGGCAACCGCTTCGTGGAGACGCTGGGTCCGGCCGCCGAGGAGCCCGCCCAGAAGCTGCGGGTCGCGGCCGAGATGCTGGCCCGGGAGAAGGGTGGGTCGGGGGGCGCGACCGGCTCGCGCCGTTGGGGCTGGCGGCGGGGCTGACCTGTCGATCGGCCGGCATCCGTCCGCCCCCGGCTTGCATGACATCGTCGTTGATCGATACTGTGCGTGCAGGCGCCGCCCCGCCGCAGACCACCACCGTCGATCCGAAGCGGGTTCCGCATGCGCACACTGAGACTTGTCACGTCGCTGGCCGTCGCCGGCCTGCTCGCCGGCACGGTGGCGATGATCGCCACGCCGGCCAGCGCGGCAACGGCCGCGTTCTCCGTGACGAACAGCTGGGGCAGTGGCTATCAGGGCCAGGTCACGGTCACCAACGACACCTCCGCGCCGATCAGCAGTTGGCGGGTCGAGTTCGACCTGCCGGCCGGGTCGACAGTCAGCCAGTCGTGGAACGCCCAGCAGGTGACCTCGGGCAGCCACTACACCTTCAGCAACGTGTCGTGGAACGGCGCGCTCGGCGCCGGTGCGTCGACGTCGTTCGGCTTCCTGGTCAACGGCTCCAGCACTCCGGTGAACTGCACGGTCAACGGCATCAGCGTGTCCTGCACCGGCGGCACGCCACCCACGACTCCGCCGCCGACGACCCCGCCACCCACCACTCCGCCGCCGACCACTCCGCCACCCACGACCCCGCCTCCCACCACCCCGCCGCCGACGACCGGCACGCCTGTGCAGCGGTACGGGCAGCTACGGGTCTGCGGCACGACGATGTGCGACAAGAATGGCGCGCGGGTGCAACTGCGCGGCGTCAGCAGCATGTGGCTCAACTGGGAGACCGCTCCCTACGCCGAGAACCTGTCCGCGCTGACCTGGATGCGCGACAACTGGAACCTCCAGGTGATCCGCGCGGCGATGGGCGTGGAGCCGGCCGGGGCGTACCTGAGCGATCCGGGCAGGGCACGGTCGCAGGTGGAGACCATCATCAACAACGCCGTCACCGCCGGGGTGTACGTGATCGTCGACTGGCACGCGCACGAGGCGCAGAACAACCAGTCCCAGGCGGTGGCGTTCTTCGGCGACCTGGCTCGCCGCTACGGTCACCTGCCTAACGTCATCTGGGAGACGTGGAACGAGCCGTTGCAGTTCAGCTGGACCGGCGTCATCAAGCCGTACCACCAGGCGGTCGTGTCCGCGATCCGTGCCGCCGACCCGGACAACATCGTCGTGCTCGGAACGCCGACGTGGTCGCAGGACGTGGACGCCGCGGCGGCCAGCCCCGTCTCCGGCACCAACCTCATGTACACGCTGCACTTCTACTCGTGCACCCACGGCGCGTCGCTGCGCGCCAAGGGTGACGCGGCGATCCGGGCCGGCCTGGCGCTGTTCGTCACCGAGTGGGGCGCCAGCAACGCCGACGGCGGCCTCGACGGCCGGGCCTGTCTGTCGGAGGCGCAGTCCTGGATCGACTGGATGAAGGCGAACGGCATCTCCTGGACGGCGTGGAAACTCGACGTCGGCACCGACACCACCAACCTGCTCAACCCCGGCGCGCCCGTGACCGGCGGATGGAACAACTACCTGCACGGCCACGCGCCGTTCGTGGTCGCCAACATGAGGTAACCCAGATCGCTGATGTCGGGGTGTCCCGCTGACCAGGACACCCCGACATCGGCGATCCCGTGTCGATCACCCCACGCGTGGCCCTCGCCGGGGCGGTCGCCCCGAGCGCCGTTCAGGGTGTGAAGGCCCGCCGGTACGCGGTAGGGGTGGTGGCGAAGGCCCGCTGGAAATGCGCACGCAGGTTGGTGGCCGTGCCCAACCCGGTTCGCCGAGCGATCTCGTCGACGCTGATCCCGCCGTCTTCGAGCAGCGTGCAGGCGGCGCGCAGACGTTGCTGGATCAACCAGGCTCGGGGGCTCATCCGGAACCGGCTCTGGAACGCGCGGTGCAACGTGCGAGTGGACATCACCGCCTGCCGGGAAAGGTCGGCGACGGTGATCGGGCGGTGCAGGTTGTCGCTCGCCCAGGCGGTGACCACAGCCAGCTCGTCGTCCTCAACCGCCGCGCCGGCCGGGATGAACTGCGCCTGGCCGCCCGCTCGGTGCAGTGGGGTGACCAGGTGCCGGGCCCGCTCGATGGCGACCGCCTGCCCGTGGTCACGGCCGACGAGGTAGAGGCACATGTCGAGGCCCGCCGCGAGTCCGGCGCTGGTGACCACCTGGCCCTCGTCGACGTACAGGGCATTGGCGTCCACGTGCACCCGGGGGTGTTCGCGGGCAAGCGCTTCGGCGTGCACCCAGTGGGTGGTCGCACGGCGACCGTCGAGCAGGCCGGCCTGAGCCAGCGCGAACGCCCCGGTGCAGATCGACGCGATGCGCGCGCCCCGACGGTGTGCCAGCCGCAGCGCGTGCAGAGCGCGCGCCGGTGTCGGGCCGCGGCGGAATCCGGGCACGATCACGGTGTCGGCATCGCCGAGGGCGTCGAGCGTCGAGGCGACTGTCAGGTTCAGGCCCTCGGTCGTGGTGCGGACCTGACCCCCGTCCAGTGCGGACACCGTCATCGCGTACCGGCCGTGACCCTCGTGGCCGAACACGTGCGTCGCGATGGTCAGGTCGAAGGCGACGACCCGGGGTAGGGCGAGGACGACGACCCGATGCGTGGCGGAACTCTTACGCATGATGGCAAGGATGCCACTCGTCACCCTCCGGTCGACGGGAGATCCTGACCGGGTGCGAATTGAGATCGTGGTGTTCGACGGCTTCGACGAGCTGGACGTCTTCGGGCCTTTCGAGGTGCTGGCGATTGCCGGGTTCGACGTGGGCCTGGTCGCCGTCGAGCGGCCCGGGTCCGTCACCAGCATGCGTGGAGTGCAGCTCCAGCTCCCCGAGGTGCTGGGTCGGGCCGACGGCGTGATCGTCCCCGGTGGCGGATGGCTGAACCGGTCCGCCGAGGGCGCCTGGGCGCAGGCGCAGCGCGGCGTTCTTCCGGCGAAGCTGGCCGCGCTGGCGCCATCGACACGGTGGACGGCATCGGTGTGCACCGGCGCGCTGCTCCTCGCGGCCGCCGGTCTGCTGACCGGCCGCCGGGCGACGACCAACCGCGAGGCGTACGACGAACTGCGCGCCTACGACGTCACAGTCCTCGACGAGCGCGTGGTCGACGACGGCGACCGAGTCACGGCGGGCGCGCTCGCGGCCGGGCTCGATCTGGGACTGTGGCTCACCGAACGGGAACTCGGCGCCGCCACCGCCAGCCGTGTCGCCGCGACGATCGAGTACGCACGGCCCTCGGGCCGGTAGCCGGGTTCGGTCAGCGTGAGCGTGGCGTGGGCGGCCGGGACGTGTCGGCCGGGAAGTCGACCCGCATGACCACCCGACGCAGCGTGGGATGGCTGACCTCGGTGAACCCGGCCTCCTCGAAGACCTGCCGAACCCCGACGTGCGCCTCGCCCCAGGTGATCTGCTTGCCGGCCTCGGCGAGCATCGGGTACGCCTCCAGCGCCCGGGCGCCACGCTCCCGCGCGAAGGCGACCGCGGCGCGGGCCAGGGGATAGGTCAGGCCGCGACCCCGGTAGCCCTTGCGGACCACCAGGCAGGTCACCGTCCAGACGGCGTCGTCGTCCTTGTCCTCGTCGCGACCGAGCCAGGGCACCCGCTGGTTGCGCAGCTTGGGGTACGCCGTGCGCGGCTCGACCGCCACCCACCCCACCGGCTGGTCGTCGAGGTACGCGACCAGCCCACTGGTGCCCGTGGCGTCCGGCTCACCGCAGCGGGTCTGCTCGCGGGATGCGGCGTTCCGCTCCTCCTGCGTCGACGCCTGCCACAGCCAGCCGCGGACCTTGAACCACTGGCACTGGCACCGGCCCGCGTCGGCCGTGCCGAAAATGTCCTGGAGATCGTCCCGGGACGCCTCGTTGGCCGGCACGATCCGGACGTCCTGGTCGCCGATCGGCCCGTGGGCCACATCGCTCAGAGCAGTCATGCCGCACCTCTCCGGTGAGCCTCTCGGTCAGGTCTGTCGATTCTGCCTCGGTCGAGATTCGAGTGTCCGAAGGGGATCAGCGGCGCGCCTCATCGCTGAGCGACCCCGGGGCAGAACGGTGCGTCACCTTAACGCGCCGGAAACACCCCCGGTACCAAGCCTGGGAACGCTCGTCGGACAGTCGAGACCACCGACACGCGAACCGGGGTGACCATGGTCGACAACACCACGAACGCGGCGACGTTCGACGGGCCCGTGGGCCGGTCCAACAACGGCCGGGCCGTGCCGACGTCCCGTTCCGCACCGACGGACGCAGTGCAGGACGACCCGGCCGACCTCGCCACCATCGGCGTCGAAGAGGAGTTCCACGTCGTCGACCTGCACACCCGGGAGCTGGTGCCCCGGGCCGGGGAGCTGCTCGACCGCCTGCCGGCCACATCGTTCACCGCCGAGCTGCACCGCAGCGTCGTGGAGACCAACACCGCGGTCTGCCGCACCCTGGACGAGATCCGCGCCGAGCTGACCCGGCTGCGTCAGTCGGCGGTGCAGGTCGCCGACCGGGCCGGGCTGGGCATCGTGGCGGCCGGTACGGTCCCGCTGCGCGCCGACGGCGACCCGAGCGTCACTCCCACCTCGCGCTACCGCCGGATGCTCGACGAGTACCAGATGCTCGCCCGGGAGCAGTTGATCTGCGGCGCGCAGGTGCACGTGGGCGTCTCCGACCGGGACCTGGCGGTGGCCGTCACCAGGCGGGTCCAGCCGTGGCTGCCGGTGCTGCTCGCCCTGTCCACCAGCTCGCCGTACTGGATGGGTCAGGACAGCGGCTACGCCAGCGTCCGTTCGCTGGTCTGGCAGCGCTGGCCCACGGCCGGCGACCCGGGCGAGGTGACGAGCGCCGCCGACCACGAGGCGCTGGTCGCCGAGCTGATCTCCTCGGAGACCATCACCGATCCTGCCATGATCTATTTCGATGTCCGGCCGTCGGCGCACGTGCCCACCGTGGAGCTGCGGATCACCGACGCCAACGCCGACGTGGAGACCATCGTCCTGCTCACCGGCCTGTTCCGGGCGCTGGTGCGCCGGGAGGTCGCCGCCCTGCGCGCCGGGGTCGAGCGCACCGCCGTCCGGCCGCCGGTGCTGCGCGCCGCCGTGTGGCGGGCCGCCCGCTCCGGGCTGGAGGGTGACCTGCTCGACCTGCCCCGCTCGGCCCGGCCGGTGCCGGCCGCCGAGGCGGTACGCCGCCTGGTGACCGATCTGCGTCCGCAGTTGGAGGCGACAGGCGACTGGGAACAGGTCAGCGAGCTGACCCGGTACGCGCTGGAACGCGGCAGCTCCGCCGCGCGGCAGCGGCGGGCGTACGAGCGGCGGGGCCGGTTGGCCGACGTGGTCGACCTGCTGCTCGACGAGACCCGGGGCCGGGTGCGTCCCCCTCTGCCCGGTATGTCGCCGCCGCCCGCGCTGTCCACGTACACCGACGTCGGCGACGAGGTCTTCGGCCCGGACGGGCCGGAGCCGGCGTTCCGTCCGCTGCTCGCCGCCCTGCGCACCCTCGGCGCCGCCGGCCTGCGCCAACGCGAGCACGACCGGGACGAGGAGCAGCGCGCCCGGGGCGTGACCTTCAGCGTGGCCGGCGAGGCCAGCACCCGGCTCTTCCCTGTCGACCTGGTGCCCCGGGTCGTGCCTGCCGACGACTGGCGGACGCTGCGGACCGGCCTGGTGCAGCGCGCCCGCGCGCTCGACGCGTTCCTGCGCGACGTGTACGCCGACCGGGCGGTGGTGGCCGACGGGGTCGTGCCGGCCTGGGTGGTGGAGTCCTCACCGGGGCTGCGCCCGACCGGGGCGCTGATGGGCCGGCGCGGCACACGCGCCCAGGTGTCCGGAACCGATCTCGTCCGCGACCCGGACGGCGGCTGGTACGTGCTGGAGGACAACCTGCGGGTGCCCTCGGGAATCGGCTACGCCGTGCAGAACCGCCGGCTCACCCAGGCGGTGCTGCCGGAGCTGCCGGTGCCCGACGACCTGCTGCCCGCCGACGAGACGCCCGCGATGCTGCACCGGGCGCTGCTCGCCGCCGCGCCCGCCGCCGCCGACGACCCCGCCGTGGTGGTGCTCAGCAGCGGCCCGGGCGACCCGGCCTGGTTCGAGCACCGGCTGCTCGCCGACGAGATGGGCGTGCCGCTGACCGAGAGCAGCGATCTGCTGGTGTCCGACGGCCGCGTCCACCTGGTCCGGGAGGGTCGCCGCAGCCAGGTCGACGTGCTCTACCTGCGGATGGACGAGGAGGCGTTGCTGCACGCCCCGGGCGCCGACGGCGTGCCGCTGGGCTGGCCGCTGCTGGCGGCGGTGCACGCCGGGCGGCTCACGCTCGCCAACGCGCTGGGCAACGGCGTGGGCGACGACAAGGCGCTGTACGCGTACGTGCCGCGGCTCATCGAGTACTACCTGGGGGAGAAGGCGCTGCTCGGCGACGTGCCGACGTACCTGTGCGGGCTGCCCGAGCAGCGCGCCGAGGTGCTGGGCCGGCTCGACGAGTTGGTGCTCAAGCCGGTCGACGGGTACGGCGGGGACCGGGTGGTGATCGGCCCGCGCGCCGAGGCGGAGGAGTTGGACGCCGTCCGGGAGCAGATCCTCGCCGCCCCGCACCGGTGGATCGCCCAGGAGGTGGTGGCGCTGACCACCCACCCGGTCTTCGACGGTACGGCCCTCGCGCCGCGCCACGTTGACCTGCGGGCGTTCGTGTTCCTCGGCGAGACTGCGGAGGTGGCGCCGGTGGCGCTGACCCGGGTCGCGCCGGCCGGCAGCATGATCGTCAACTCGTCGCGGGGCGGTGGGTCGAAGGACACCTGGCTGCTCGGCGGAGCCGATCGGCCCCCGGTGTAACTCACGCTTGACGCAGATGTCATCGGGACGCAACCCGGTCCGCCAAGCCTGGACCGGTCAGCGGCCCGAGCGGACCGAGCCGATGAGAGGTGTGTGCCATGTGCGGTATCGGAGGCGAGTTCCGCCTCGACGGGGCGCCACCGGACCTGGCGGCGGTGCAGCGGATGCTCCCCGTCCTGTCCTCCCGGGGCCCGGACGGTGAGGGAAGCTGGCAGCACGGCCCGGCGGCGCTTGTGCACCGCCGGCTGCGCATCATCGACCTGTCCGACACCGGCGCCCAGCCGATGGTCGACCCCGAACTGGGCCTCGCCCTGGTCTTCAACGGTTGCATCTACAACTACCGGGAGCTGCGCGACGAGCTGACCGCCGCCGGCTACTCCTTCCGGTCCACCTCCGACACCGAGGTGATCCTCAAGGCGTACCACAGGTGGGGAGCCGCCTGCGTCGAGCGCTTCTACGGGATGTTCGCGTTCGCCCTGGTCGAGTTGGCCACGCACACGCTGGTGCTGGCGCGCGACCGGCTCGGCATCAAGCCGCTCTACCTGGCCGAGACGCCGGGCCGGATCCGCTTCGCGTCGACCCTGCCGGCGCTGCTCGCCGCCGGTGACGTGGACACCGACCTCGACCCGGTGGCGCTGCACCACTACATGAGCTTCCACTCGGTGGTGCCGCCGCCGCGCACCATCCTGGCGGGCGTCCGCAAGCTGCCCCCGGCCACCGTGCGGGTCGTCACCGCCGACGGCCGCAGCACCGACACCGTCTACTGGCGGCCGGATTTCACCCGTGCCGCCGCGCCGGCCATGTCCCCGCAGGAGTGGCAGGAACGGATCATGGCGGCGCTGCGCACCGCCGTACGCCGTCGGATGGTCGCCGACGTGCCGGTCGGCGTGCTGCTCTCCGGTGGCCTCGACTCCAGTCTGATCGTCGCCCTGCTCGCCGAGGAGGGCCAGACCGGGCTGGCCACCTTCAGCATCGGCTTCGAGGCGGCGGCGGGGGAGAGCGGCGACGAGTTCCACTACTCCGACCTGGTGGCCCGCGAGTACGACACCGACCACCACCAGATCCGCATCGGCGCGGCCCGGTTCGTGCCGGCGGTGCACGAGGCCATCGCGGCGATGAGCGAGCCGATGGTCAGCCACGACTGCGTCGCGTTCCACCTGCTCTCCGAGGAGGTGTCGCAGCGCATCACCGTGGTGCAGTCCGGCCAGGGCGCCGACGAGATCTTCGCCGGCTACGACTGGTACCCGCCGATGGCCAACGTGTCCCGCGCGGACGCCGTCGAGGCGTACGCCCGGGTGTTCTTCGATCGTCGGCACGACGCGCTGGCCGGGCACCTGGCGCCGGAGTGGATGCTCGACCACGACGCGAGCCTGGAGTTCGTCACCGCCCACTTCGGCGCGGCGGGCGCGGACACCGCGCTCGACGCGGCGCTGCGCCAGGACAGCCTGGTGATGCTCGTCGACGATCCGGTCAAGCGGGTCGACAACATGACGATGGCGTGGGGGTTGGAGGCCCGGGTGCCGTTCCTCGACCACGAGGTCGTCGAGCTGGCCGCCGCCTGTCCACCGGCGCTCAAGCTGGCCCAGGGCGGCAAGGGCGTGCTGAAGGCCGCGAGTCGGGGCATCGTGCCCGACGAGGTGATCGACAGGCCGAAGGGCTACTTCCCGGTGCCCGCCATCCGGCACCTGTCCGGCCCGCTGCTCGACGACGTCCGGGACGCGCTCACCGCCCGCCCGGCGCGCGAGCGCGGCCTGTTCCGCAAGGACTACCTGGAGGAGTTGTTGGACGCGCCGAACGCCCGGCGGACCACGTTGGGCTCCAACGCGCTCTGGCAGCTCGGGCTGCTGGAGCTCTGGTTGCAGCGAATCGGGGTTTAGATGAGCGTACGGACGCAGGCGCCGCTTACCACCCGCCTGGCCCACCTGACCGCGCACCGGCCGGTGCCGCCGCTGCCGGCCGGCGAGGACTTCGCGCCCGCGCCGTCGCCCGACGGCCGACGGGTGGCGTACCTCTCCGACCGGGCCGGAACCCCGGCCGTCTGGGTACGCGACGTCGGTGCCGCCGAGGCCGTCGCGCTGCCCAGCGGCGACGAACCGGTGCTGGCGGTCAGCTGGTCCCCGGACGGTCAGTGGCTGGCCTACGTCGTCGCGCCCGGTGGCGCTCCCCGCACCGAGCTGTGGGTGCTGAGCCCGGACGGCACGCAGCGCCGCCAGGTCGCCGGGTTCGGCCGGCGCAGCGCGGCCCTGTCCGGTTGGCTGCCCGGCGGCGCGCTGATGGCGGTCACCGAGACCGCCGAGCGGGGCGCCGCCGTGCTCGTCGACGCCGGCACCGGGCACCGGCGGGTGCTCGCCGAGGGCGACCTGCTCACCCTCCTGGACGTCAGCCCGGACGGCGGGTCCGCCCTGCTGCGGCGCGGTCCGCGCAACGCCCGCTGGCTGGAGCTGCTGGACGTGGCCACCGGCGACCGGGTACGCCTGCTGCCGGACACCGGCCGGGGCAGCACCGACCAGGGCTGGTTCGGCCCCGACGGGACGAGCGTGCTGGCGCGTACCGACGCGTTCTCCGAGCTGGCCGCGCTGGTACGCGTCGACCTCACCCTGCCAGCGGCGATGCCGACGCCGACGCGGCTCGCCGGCCGCCCGGACGCCGAGCTGGAGCACGTCGCGCTCAGCGCCGACCGGCGACGCGCCGCGCTGCTGTGGAACACCTACGGCGGGCGCAGCGAACTGAGCCTGCTCGACCTCACCAGCGGTGTGCAGCGGGCCGTCGCCGCCCCGGGCGAGGTGCTCGACGGCGCCGTCTTCGCCGCCGACGGTGACCTGCTCTGCCTCACCGCGCAGGGGCCGGTGCAGCCCCGGGAGGTCTGGCTGGTTGATCCGGTCACCGGCACACCGGGCCCGCTGCGGCCGGACACTCGCGCCGCGCGTACCGGCGGAAGCGGTGTCGCGCCGCAGCTCGTCGACCTGCGCGCCCGCGACGGGATGCCGCTGTCCGGCTGGCTCTACCGCCCGCCCGGTCCGGGCCCCTGGCCGACGGCGATCAGCCTGCACGGCGGCCCCGAGGCGCAGGAGCGTCCCGGCTACAACCCGCTGTTCCAGGCCCTCGTGGCGCAGGGCGTCGCGGTGTTCGCGCCCAACGTGCGCGGCTCGTCCGGTTTCGGCCGCACCTTCGTCGCCGCCGACAACCTCGCCGGCCGGTACGGGGCCATCGCGGACGTGGCGGCGTGCGCCGACCACCTGGTCGACAGCGGTGTCGCGATCCCGGGCCGGCTCGGCTGCCTGGGCCGCTCCTACGGCGGCTACCTGGTCCTCGCGGTGCTGGTGAACTTCCCCGGCCTGTTCGCCTCCGGGGTGGCCGAGTGTGGCATCTCCGACTTCCGCACGTTCTACGCCGGCACCGAGCCGTGGATCGCCGCCGCCGCCGTCAGCAAGTACGGCGATCCGATGCGCGACGCCGACCTGCTGCGGGACCTGTCGCCGATGACCCACATCGACCAGCTCGACGTGCCGGTGCTGCTGATCCACGGCGCCAACGACACGAACGTGCCGGCCGGCGAGTCGGCCCAGGTGGCGCAGGCCCTGGCCGCGCGGGACGTGCCGCACGGGCATCTCGTGCTCACCGGCGAGGGGCACGACTTCCTGGCCCGCGACAACGCCGAGACGGCGCGTACGGCCACCACCGCCTGGCTCACCCGGCACCTCGCCGTGACGGCGGCCGCCCTCGGCTGAGGCGTTATCCTGCGCCCGTGGACGTTGCGGCGCAGGGTGAGCGGCTGGCCGCCGACCTGGGCCGGTGGCTGGCCGAGCTGACCTTCGTCGACCTGGACGCCGACGACGTCACCGCGCGGGTCATCGACGCGGTGGCACGGTGGGGGCAGGCGAGGGGCTGGCGGGTCTACCGGCGCGCGCCAAGTGTCGTGCCGCTTCCGCCGCCGATGCAGCAGCGGCACTCCGTTCTCGACGTGGCGTGCGCCCGCCCGGACGGCCCGCCGGTGGTGATCGAGGTCGACCACACCGACCGGGCCCGTACGGTGCAGAAGCTGACAGCCGAGGCAGAGGCCGGCCGGATCCCTATCTGGGTGCGCTGGGGCGTCGGCCGCTTCACCGCGCCGCCACCGCCGGTGCGGATGGTGACAGTCGAGGTGACCCGCCGCGCCGGGCCGGCCGGGCGCGGACGCCTGCACAGCCGCACCGACGACCGGCCCGCGCCGGCGCACTCGACCGGTGGCGGCACGGCGGCCCCGCAGGCGCTGCCGATTCCGCTTGTCGACCCGGCTTCAGGCGCGGCCGGGGACGCGGGTAAGGGCACCTGAAGCGAATCGTAAGCGGGGGCCGGCAGTGTTCCGGGTGTCAGCAGAACACGACAGACACCCAGGAGATTCCGATGCGCAAGCTCATCAACTCGACCTACATCACCCTCGACGGCGTCATCGAGAACCCGATGTGGACCGGCCCGTACTTCGACGAGGAGTCCATCGTCGTTGCCGGCGAGCTGACCGACGCCGCGGACGCGATGCTGATGGGTCGGGCCACCTACGACGGCATGTCCGTCGCCTGGCCGCAGCAGGACGAGAACGACCCGATGACCGGGGCCGCCTACTTCAACAACGTCAAGAAGTACGTCGCCTCGACCACCCTCACCAACCCCACCTGGAACAACACGGAGGTGCTCCAGGGCGACCTGGTCGAGGCGGTCACGGCGCTCAAGGCCCAGCCCGGCAAGAACATCATCCAGTACGGCTTCGGCTCGGTCACCGCCCAACTGATCACCGCGGGCCTGGTGGACGAGGTCCGCTTCTGGATCCACCCGGTGCTGCAGGGCACGCCCAGCCTCACGGTGCCGCTGACGGACTTCCAGACGTCGTTCGACCTCGTCGACACCCGGGTGCACAAGAGCGGCGTCATCGTCGCCTCGTACCGGCCGAAGACCGCCGCCTGACCGACCCTGACCGTCGCCTCAGAGCTGAGCCCGGGCCTCGCCCGGGCTCAGCTTCGTGCCCTCGTCGACGAGCGCGTCGAAGCGCTCCGGCCCGAGGTCGGCCCGCACGCGTCCGGTCACCCGGTCGACCTCGTCGCGTTCGCTCGGGGAGGCCGGGGCCTCCAGGGCCACCCGGGCGGCTGCCGCAGAGCCGAGCAACCGGGCGGCCGCCTCCGGCGAGCGCACCGCCGACGCCATCCCCTCCACCGCGGCGACCCCGTCGCGGGGCGAGACCATCGCCTCGGCGGCCGCGTACGCCTCGACGTGCAGGGCCAGCGCGGCGTCCCGGTCGCCGCCCTGCTCGACGGCGTACCCCAGCTCCACCAGGACCATCGGCAGGTAGAGCGCGGGCCGCGTCTCGCCGCGCCCCCGCTCGGCGAGGTGGGTGAGGTGGGTGACGGCCAGGTCGAGCTTGCCGTCGCGGCGGGCGGCGAACCCGAGGCTCATCTCGGCGAAGACCAACGCGCCCGGCGCGTCCTGCTCGACCGCCAGCCGGTACGCGCGCTCGGCGAACTCCCGGGCCTGCGGGTAGTCGCGGGTCTGCACCGCCAGCCAGGCCAGCCAGGACAGTTCGGTGCCAACCTGCGGCCACAGCTCCAGTTCCTCGGCCCAGCGCAGCCCTTCGCGGTGCAGGTCGACCGCGCGTTCGTGTTCGCCGCGCATCTCGGCCAGCCCACCCACCCACTCGGTGGCCTGGAGGCGACCCCACCGGTCACCGAGGTCGGCGAACAGCACGGCGCTGCGCGTCGAGGCGTACTCCAGGGTGCTCTGGTCGCCGGCGGCGTGCGCGAGCATGGCCCGGGAGGCGAGCACCGCCGCCTCGGTCCACGTGTCGGCCGGAGCGCGGGGCAGCAACTCCGCGGCCAGGGCCAGCTCGCTGTGCGCGATGACCGCGTTCGCCGCGAACCAGGCGCCCCGGCCGTCCGGGTCGGGGGCCAGCGCGGCACGGATGTCCTCCGGCGCGACCGCCTCGCCGCGCAGCAACGCGAAGCCGACCCGCCAGGGGGCCGCGCGGGACTCCTGCGCCGGGTCGCCCGCGACGGCGAGGGCCCGTCGCGCCTCGGTGAGCCGGCCGCGCAGATACCAGTACCAGCTCAGCGCGACGGCCAGCCGCAGCCCGCCGCCGTGGGCCAGCGCGGACCGCAGGTTCGCCGTCTCGGCGTCCAGCAGCGCCAGCCACCGCCGCTGGTCGGCTCCCCGCAACTGCGGGTCGGCGCGTTCGGCCAGGTCGGTGTAGTAGGCGGCGTGCCGCGTCCGCACGTCGTCGGCGTCGGCGAGGCGGTCCAGGCAGAACGCGGCCACCGATTCGAGCAGCCGGTAGCGCGGACCGGCCGGGGAGTCGTCAAGCACCACAAGCGAGCGGTCCACCAGCCGGGCGAGGGCGTCCAGGTCGGCCCGGCAGACCTGTTCGGCGGCCTCCGGCGTGCAGCCGTCGCGGAACACCGCGAGCCGGGCGAGCACCGCCCGGTCGGCCTCGTCGAGCAGGTCCCAACTCCAGCCGATCACCGCGGTCAGCGTCCGCTGTCGCGACGGCACGTCGCGCTGAGACGTGGTGAGCAGCCGGAACCTGTCGTCGAGCCGGTCCACCACACCCCGCAGGCCCAGCGCGCGGACCCGGGTCGCGGCCAGCTCCAACGCCAGCGGCAGGCCGTCCAGGCGACGGCAGAGCTGGGCGACCACCGGCGCGGTGTGCTCATCGAGACGGAAACCGCGGTGCTGGGCGGCGGCGCGGGCGGCGAACAACCGGGCCGCCGCCGAGCGCCGGACCGCGTCCGGGTCGCTGTCCTGGGGCAGCGACAACGGGGGTACCTCCCAGAGCAGTTCCCCGGTCAGGCCGAGTGACTCCCGGCTGGTGGCCAGCACGCGTACCCCGGGCGCGTCGCGCAGCAGCCGGGCCACCAGCGCGGCGACGGGCTCGATGACGTGTTCGCAGTTGTCCAGCACGAGCAGCAGGTGTCGCTGCCGCAGCGCCGCGACGAGTCGGTCGGTGGCCGACAGGCTCGTGCCGGCGGCCTCGCGGGCGTCCAGCGCGCCGAGCACCTGCTCGGCGACGCCCGGGTCACCGGCCGGCAGCGCCGCCAGCTCGACCAGCAGGACACCGTCGGGAAGGGACTGGGTACGGGCGGTCTCGGTGGCCAGCCGGGTCTTGCCGACGCCACCCGGCCCGATCAGCGTGACCAGGCGCTGCGCGGGCAGCAGGGCCCGCAGCTCGGTAAGCGCCTCGGCTCGGCCGACCAGCTCGTCGAGCTGGGCGGGCAGGCTGTTACGGATGATCGCGGCCTTCGGCGGCGCGCTCAGGCCGGCGTCCTGTTCGAGGATCCGGCGGTGCAGGGCGACCAGTTCGGGGCCGGGGTCGAGACCCAGCTCGTCGGCGAGCCGGTCCCGCAGGTCGGTGTAGCTGTCCAGGGCCTCGGACTGGCGACCGGCCGCGTACAGCGCGCGGAGCTGCACCGCCCGCAGGCCCTCGCGCAGCGGGTGCCGGGCGACCAACTCGGCCAGGTCGGCCGCGACGAGGTCGTGCTCGCCCCGGGCCACCCGGGCCTCGGCCAGTCGCTCGTGCACGGCGAGACGCTGCTCGGCGAGGCGGGTGGCCTCCGCGCGGACGAACTCGGCGTCGGCCACGTCCGCGTACGCCTCGCCCCGCCACAGCGCGAGGGCCTCGGTCAACCTGTCGACGTCGGTGTGCCGGGCCAGCTCGGCGAACCGGTCGGCGTCGACAGTGCCGGCCCGTAGCAGATAGCCGGGAGTGCGGGACTCGACCAGGTCGCGGGCACCCGGCTCGGCGTCGTTGAGCGCCTTGCGCAGCTGCGACACCCGGACCTGGAGGGCGCCGGCGGGGTTGGCGGGGGCGTCGTCGCCCCACAGGTCGTCGATGAGCCGGTCGGCGGAGACGACCTGGTTGCGGTTGGTCAGCAGGTCGGCCAGGAGGGCGCGGACCTTGGTGCCGGGCACCACCACCGGCTCGCCGGCGTCCGTGGTGACGGCGAGCGGCCCGAGCACCCCGAACTGCACGGCGGACATCCTATCGCCGGTAAGTCGACCTGAAGCAGACCGTAAGCGCGCCGGCGCACCGTGTGGGCATGGAGATCTATCACGAGACACATGGCAGTGACGAGGGCCGGCCGCTGGTGCTCATCCACGGCGCGCTCTCCGGCATCGGCACCTCGTTCGGCACGATCCTGCCGTACCTGGCGAAGTCCCGGCGGGTCATCGCCGTGGAGTTGCAGGCGCACGGCCACACCCCGGACGCCGACCGGCCGCTGACCGTGGAGCACTTCGCCGCCGACGTGGTCGAACTGCTCGACCGGCTGGGTGTCGAGCGGGCGGACGTGTACGGCTGGAGCATGGGCGCTGCGGTGGCGCTGCGCCTGGGCACCGACCACGCCGAGCGGGTCGGGCGGCTGGTCCTCGCCTCGGTGAGCTTCGAGGACGCCGGCCTGCACCCGGGGCTGCTCGACGGGATCCAGGATCTGCAACCGGAGCACCTGCACGGCTCGGAGTTCCACGAGGAGTACCTGCGGACCGCGCCGGACCCGGCGGGCTGGGCCAACCTGGTCACCAAGATGAAGGTGCTGGACGCGAACCTGCCGCGCTGGACGCCCGAGCAGATCCGGGCCCTGGCCGCGCCCACCATGATCGTGCTGGCCGACTCGGACATCGTCCAGCCCGAGCACGCGGTACGGATGTTCCGGCTGCTCGGCGGCGCGGTGCCCGGTGACCTGACCGGTCTGCCGGCCTGCCGGCTGGCCATCCTGCCGGGCACCACCCACACCACGATTCCGCAGCGCGCCGACTGGCTGGCCCCGATGATCGACGAGTTCCTGAGCGACGGGTGAGGCCCGCCTGGGCGGTGGACGCCGGAGTGGCTACTTCTCCAGGAGCAGCGCTTCGGCGCCCACCGGTCGAAAGCCGGCCGCCTGGAAGGCCCGCACACTGCGCGCGTTGCCGGCGGCCTGCTGCGCCCAGACCGGCTGACCGTCGGGCACCAGATGCCGGGCGGCGGTCGCCAGCGCCCGGCCGAGGCCCCGGTGGCGCACGTCCTCGTCGACCTCGATCGCCGCCTCCCAGCGACCCGCCACTCCACGGCCGAGGACGACCACGCCGCCCTCGGCCGCCCAGACGCGGACGTCGTCACGGCGTTTGCGCGCCCGGGCCTCGCGGGGATGGTCGACGTCGGTCAGCTCGCGCAGCGCGACCGGGGGAGCGCCGGTGAGCGGGGAGGCGACGGTCAGCAGGTCGATCGTGTCCGTCGACCGGCCGGTGCGATCGAGCAGCGCGCCGAGGAAACGCGGATTCATCGTGGCCGCCAGACCGTCGCAGTCGAGGGCGGCCAGGGTGTCGCGGACCCAGTCGGGGTCCTCGTCGGTGAACACCACGGAGTGCGCGGTGAACGCGATGACCCCGGCGTCCCGACGGCTGTGCTGCGCCACGATCGTGGTCCCGCCGTCCGGGGGCCGGAAGTGCCCGCGTGCTGCCGCGGCCAGGATGTCGGCCAACGTGTCACCCACGATCGTCGCCTCCCCGTTGCGAGCCAGCGTCCATTCTCACCGGTCAGAGGGGAAGTCCGCCGCCCCACTGTCGATCCGCATCTGGTGGGCCAGTCTGGTTGACCTCGTTCTCCCTTCGATGCACGCGGCGCAGCGGGCATCGGACAGCCGGCCAGCAGGCTGTCGCTAGAGTTGGTAATTCGGTCGGTGCTGTCGCCGATGGCTGTCGGGAGAGCATGTGGCCATACGGGTGGCGAGTGCGATGTTTGGGGGAGGTAGCCGCTTGACGACCGAGCATCGGATGCTGCTTCCCACCGACGAGCAGATCCGGGCGCTGCATGAGCGGTTCGCGCCGACCGAAGAGGCCTTCGAGCTCGTCTACACCCATTGCGAGATCATCTGCGCGGTGGCCGAGCAGCTCCTGGCCGACTACCCCCTGCCCCTCAACGCCGCTCTCATCCGTGCGGGCAGCCTCCTGCACGACATCGGCGTCTACCGCCTGTACGACGCGGCGGGACAGCTCGACCACGGGACGTATGTCCGGCACGGGATTTTGGGGCACACGTTGCTGCGTGATCTCGGGTTCCCCGAGTTGGTGAGCAGGTTCTGTTCTCATCACACCGGGGTCGGGCTCACCCGTGAAGACGTGCTGCATCAGGGCCTGCCGCTGCCAGTTCGCGACTACACGGCTGACACGGTGGAGGAGCAACTGGTGATGTATGCGGACAAGTTTCACAGCAAGACGACGCCGCCAACGTTTGTGACGGCGAGTTCCTACGCTGCCAGCGTGCGGCGGTTTGGTGACGACAAGGTTGACCGCTTCGCGGCAATGGTGGAGATGTTCGGTGAGCCGGACCTTCTGTCCCTGTCCCGCCGCTATCAGCATCCGATGGTCTGACATGTTCGGGCGTTTCTACGCGGGAGGTGCTGGCTGCCCTGGGACGTAAGTCAGCGTCGGGGGTGAACTAAAGTCACGTCGGGGTAGACGTGCGGTAGATGTGGCTGACCGGCCGAGACGCGACGATCGGGGAGTGAATACACCCAGCCTCCCAGGGCGGCGCGACCTGCTCATACCGGTACAGGTCACCGCGATGGCGGCGCTCAGCGCGGTGAGCGCGGAGTTGTTGGCGGCGTACGGCGACAGTAGTGGGCATCTGGGCCTGGCCGCGTTCTCTGTTGTCTACTTCTCCGCGCTCTACGGCGCCCCGGCGCTGCTCGCACGAGAGGTTGCCCGGCGAGCGGGTTGGGGCTGGCCGTCGCTGTTGTTGCTCTTCCTCGCCCTCGGCCTCACTCAGGCCTGCATTATCGACCAATCCATGTTCAGCGACGACTACGGGGGATACGACGGCTGGGAAGAGAGCTGGAAGGCCACCCTTGTTCAACCTCTGGGAATCAACGCCTCCAACACTCTGAACTTTCTCGTGGGCCACATAGTCTTCAGCTTCGGCGCGCCAGTCGTCCTCGCCGAGGCCTGGCGTCGCGACCGCGCCCGCGCGCCGTGGCTTGGGCGACGTGGCTTGATCATCGCCGGACTTGCCTACCTCGCGGCTGCGACCCTCATCATGTTCCAGCCCGGGTCGCACGCGGCGTCGCAGACCCAGTTGGTGGTGTCGGTCGGACTGGTTGTCGGCTGCGGAGGGCTGGCTGCCCTGGTCGGCCGGCGCCATCGTCAGCGACCCGCGCCGGAGGTGCGACGCGGTCGCCCGGCGCCGACCATCGCGGTGACCTTCGCGATCGCGCTGGTCCTCGCCGTGGCACGGGCGCTCGTGGCCGAGACCTGGGCGGGATTAGCGCAGGGCGTCGTCGTGACCGCCCTCGCGGCTGCCTTTGTCTGGTGGTCGGCACGCCGTCCGGGATGGGGGATCCGGCACGCAGCGGCAGTCGCGCTCGCGTTCCTGGTGGCCAACGGCCTGCTGGCCTTCACCTACTTTCCCCTGCTGGGCGAGGTCTCGGCCGGCGCCAAGTACGCCCACAACGTGGTGATGCTGCTCGTCGTCCTCACCGCTGGCTGGTTCGCGCTCAGGGCGGGCGGGCGCCGGGCCTGACATCTCACGACGAGGTGGGCGAAGATGTCCAATCCGCCGCCCGTGACGACATGGCGTGGGGCCGGAGAACCGGGTAGAAACATCAGAGAGCGCTCTCACCGCCCCCAGCTGCGCCGGGAGCACGCCCCGGCCAGCGGAGAGGACGAACCACATGACAAGCCCGTCCCGACGTACCCTGATCCTCGCTCTTCTGGTCGCCACCACGGTCGCGACGAGCGGCACCGCCGCGACCGCCGGCCGCCCCACGCACGGCGCACCCGACTTCGGGCCGAACGTGACGATCTTCGACCCGACCATGCCGGTCGGCGAGATCCAGCAGACCCTCGACGCCGCGCACGCCCGACAGGTCGACAACGAGATGGGCACCGAGCGGCACGCCTACCTGTTCAAGCCGGGCGCGTACGGCACGGCCGAGCAGCCGTTGCAGGCCAAGGTCGGCTACTACACCGAGGTTGCCGGCCTGGGCGCCGCGCCCACCGACGTCGCCGTGAACGGCAAGCTGGAGGTCTACAACCGCTGCCTGGCCGACGGCGGCACCGGCAACTGCCTCGCGCTCGTCAACTTCTGGCGCACCCTGTCCAACCTCTCGCTCACCGTCAACGGCGCCGGGCAGGACGGCTGCCGATCGACGGCGAACTTCTGGGCGGTGTCCCAGGCGGTCTCGATGCGCCGGCTCAACATCACCGGCGGCGGCCTGTCCCTGATGGACTACTGCACCGCCGGCCCGCAGTACGCCAGCGGCGGTTTCATCGCCGACTCCCGGCTGCCGGCCACCACCAACGGCTCCCAGCAGCAGTGGCTCACCCGCAACAGCGAGGTCGCCGGGTGGTCCAACGCCGTGTGGAACCAGGTCTTCGCGGGTGTCGAGGGCGCACCTGACGACGCCACGTTCCCGGACCCGCCGTACACCACGCTCGACACCACCCCGCTGAGCCGGGAGAAGCCCTACCTGTACGTCGACGGCAAGGGCCGCTACAACGTGCGGGTGCCGGCGGCGCAGCGCGACAGCCGGGGCGTCTCCTGGGCCGACGGCATGACCCCCGGGCGGTCCATCGGGATCGACGACTTCTTCGTCGCGAAGCCGTCCGACCCGGTACGACTGATCAACAGCCAACTGGCGCGGGGTAAGAACCTGCTGCTCACCCCCGGCGTCTACGACATCGGCCGCAGCATCGAGATCCGGCGGGCCAACACGGTGGTGCTCGGCATCGGCCACGCCACCCTCACCGCGGTGAACGGCGCCGTCCCGCTGGACGTCGCCGACGTGCCCGGCGTGATCGTCGCCGGCGTCACGATCGACGCCGGCACCGTCGAGTCGCCGGCTCTGCTGCGAGTGGGCCGCCAGCACGGCCACGGTCACAGCAGCCCGGCAAACCCGACCACGCTGTCCGACGTGTACTTCCGCGTCGGCGGCCCGCACATCGGCCGGACGAACACCGCGCTGGAGGTCAACAGCGACAACGTGCTCATCGACCACACCTGGGTGTGGCGCGGCGACCACGGCGTCGAGGGCTTCACCGAGGGCGTCAACGGTGACACCGACCGCTGGCGCACCAACACCGGCCGCTACGGAGCTGTCATCAACGGCGACCATGTGACCGCCACCGGCCTGTTCGTCGAGCACTTCCAGCGGTACAACACCGTCTGGAACGGCGAGCACGGCACCACGATCCTCTACCAGAACGAGCTACCCTACGACCCGCCGACGCAGGCCGACTGGATGAACGGCACGGTCGAGGGCTTTGCCGGCTACAGGGTCGGCGACCGGGTCCGCCACCACGACCTCTACGGCGGCGGGGTGTACGTCTTCAACCAGAACAACCCGTCGATCCACACCGAGAACGGCTTCGAGGCGCCTGTCACGCCGGGAGTGCGACTGCACCACGTCATGACCGTCAACCTCAGCGCCGGCACGATCGACCACGTGGTCAACGGCGTCGGCGACGCGGCCGACATGACAAAGGTCGGCGAGCCGGTCTTCGTCACGCAGTACCCGACGCCGTAGCCGTTTCGGGGCGTACGACAGGGGGCCGGAGCCGGTGTGGCTCCGGCCCTCGACGGCCCCGCTGCGGGTCAGCGCCGTTGTCAGGCCCGCAACGAGCCCGTGGCCGACCCGTAGTCCGGCAGCGGCCGGATCCTGGGCTGTAGGCGGCGTTCCACTCCGGCCATCGTTGCGAGCAGTGGCAGCCGGGCCATCGTGTTGCGAGCCCAGATGCCGCGGCGGCTCTTCGGCGCGATCATGCCGATGAAGAGGTTCGACTGGCTTCGCTCAACAGTCGTGCGGTAGCCCTGCTCGTACCGGCGAAAGGCGATCCGGTGATCCCCGGCAGCCGACGAGAGCTCGCCCGCGAGTCGATACGCGCCGACGAGAGACAGCGTCGCCCCGGCACCCGCAGCCGGTGAGGCACAGTGCGCGGCGTCTCCGGCGAGGGCCACCCGCCCCGACGACCACGACGCCATCCTCACCTGGCTCAACGCGTCGAAGTAGAAGTCAGGATCGGCGAGTGCGCCTGCCAGCAGGTCCGGTACGAGCCATGGCAGGCCCGCGAACGCTTCGCTCAACAGGCGCTTCTGCTGCTCCACGTCGCGGTGGTCGTACGGTATCGGCCGGCTGCGGAAGATGAAGTTCGCCTTCGCCCCGGCGTGGGTGCCGGAGCGGTAGATCGAGGCGGCCCGGCCGGGCCGGTTGTAGAGTGTCACCCACCGCTGCTCACCCAGGGCGGGGTCCGCCTCGGCGAAGGCGAAGTAGTAGCCCAGGTGCTTGACGAACTGTGCTTCCGGGCCGAAGGTCAGGTGCCGCACCGTGGAATGCGTGCCGTCGGCGCCAATGACCAGGTCGAAGCGGCGTGTCGGACCGTGCTCGAAGCCGACCGTCACTCCGTCCTCGTCCTGCTCGATGGCGCGGATGGAATCACCGAAGACGTACTCGACGTCCCTCGTCGCCTCGTAGAGGATCGCGGCCAGGTCACCGCGCATGATCTCTACCTCGGCGCTGGCGGCCCGCCGTTGGATGGCCCGCATGTCGATGCGGGCCACACTTCTGTTGGCGGCGTCCACGAACGACAGGCCGGTGACGTCGGCTGCCGCCGCTCGGATCCGCGGCATGATCCCCATCCGCTCGGCGACCTCAACTGCCTGTCCACGTACGTCAACTCCGTTGCCGCCCTCGCGCAGTCGAGGTGCACGCTCGACCACCGTCGGCGTAAATCCGTACCTGGCCAGCCAGTACGCCAGCGTCGGTCCAGCGATGCTGGCCCCCGAGATCAGAATCCGCCGGTTCATTGACTCCTGCCTTCTGGCATGACGAGGAGCACGCGGGTAGGGCGCGCGGCTTGCGTCATCCGGTGAGGGTTCGTAGTCTAAGTGAAATGCATGTTCCACTTCACGATATGGAACGGACGTTTCAGATGTCAACCCCTGCCGGGAACGGTGTGACCCGACGTCGGGCGGATGCCGTCCGCAACCACCACCTCGTCCTGGAGGCGACCAAGGCGCTCCTCGCCGAGGGTGGCGCCGCCCTGACCGTCGACGCGATTTCGCGCAGGGCGGGCGTCGGGGCGGCTACCGTCGTTCGCATCTTCGGCAGCAAGGAAGCGCTCGTCGACGCCGCCGTGGCCGAGTTGCTCGAACCGCTCATTCAACGAGGCCGAGATGCGCTCTCCGAGCCAGGTGCCGAGCAGGCCCTTCGGGGTTTCCTCATCGAGGCGATCGCGTTCCAGTCCGCCCACTGGGTCATGGGCGAGCGGCTCGGGGGGATGGAGTTGCCCGCCACGACGGCGCAACGAGCCGCTCTGGATCGGGTGGGGCTCGATCTGATCCGCCGGGCCCGCGACGACGGTGCCATCCGTACCGACATCGACGCCACGGTCGTCGCCACGCTGATCAGCGAACTGACCTATGCGATTGCGAGGTCGGCGTCGGCGTCGCGCGCTCTCGCCGAGAGCTACCTGACGGTGATCATGGACGGCCTCCGCCCCCAGCGGGATCGGCCGCTTCCGGCTCCCTGATTCAAATTTTCATCGATCAGTCGCACTCTTGCGGGGAAGCATCCACTGCTGCCACGATGGCCGTCAATGCCTTCCGTCCCGAAGGAGTGGTCCTCATGGCGGTCTCCCGCCGCAGGTTCGTCACGTCCGTCCTAGCGGGGTCCGCCCTCGCCGCCACCTCCACCAGCGAACTGCTCACCACAACGGCGACACCGGCCGCCGCCGCGAGCCCTGTGGGGGACGTGGTCGGCAAGGTGACTGTCGGCTACCAGGGCTGGTTCAGCGCGCCCGGCGACTCGGCGCCCATCGGCGGCTGGTGGCACTGGAGCCGCGACCGCTTCCAGCCGCCGTCGCCGTCGAACACCACGATCGTGTCCTGGCCGGACATGCGCGAGTACACGCGCAGCTATCCCACCGCGTACCCCAACCTCGGCAACGGCTCGCCGGCCACCCTCTTCTCCTCGTACGACCAGCAGACGGTGGACACCCACTTCCGCTGGATGCAGGAGTACGGCTGCGACACCGCCGCGCTGCAACGGTTCAACCCGACGGGCGACGAGGGGCCGACCCGCGACGCGATGACGCAGAAGGTCCGCTCGGCGGCCGAGCGCTACGGCCGCAAGTTCTACATCATGTACGACGTCACCGACTGGTTGACCATGCAGACCGACATCAGGACCGACTGGACGACGAAGATGTCGGCGCACACCGCGTCCAGCGCGTACGCCCGCCAGAACGGCAAGCCTGTCGTCTGCATCTGGGGCTTCGGCTTCAGCGAGTCGAGCCGACCCTTCACCCCGGGGCCCTGCCTGGACGTCATCAACTGGTTCAAGGCGCAGGGCTGCTACGTCATCGGTGGCGTGCCCACCTGGTGGCGGCAGGGCATCGAGGACTCCCGCCCCGGCTTCCTCGACGTCTACCACGCCTTCCACGCCATCTCGCCGTGGATGGTCTACCGGGCCCGGACCGTGGAGGAGCTCGACTCGTACTACAACAACGTCAACGTCGGCGACATGGCCGACTGCGCGGCGCGCGGCATCGACTACCTGCCCTGCGTGATGCCCGGTGACCTGGCCGGTGGGCACCGCAAGCACGGCGACTTCTACTGGCGGCACATCTACAACATGGTCCGGCTCGGCTCCCAGGGCCTCTACGTGTCCATGTTCGACGAGTACAACGAGGGCAACCAGATCGCCAAGACGTCCGAGACGCAGGCCACCACCCCGGCCGGCGCGAACATCCGGGCTCTGGACGAGGACGGCGTCGCCTGCTCCTCCGACTACTACCTGCGCATCACCGGCGACGGCGGCCGGATGCTCAAGGGTCAGCTCGCACTCACCGCCGTACGCCCGACGCCGCCGATGGTCGGCACCCCGCCCCCGGCCACCGGAAACCTCGCCGCCGGCCGGTCCACCTCGGCGAGCAGCCAGAACGGCTCGTTCGCGGCGTCCAACGCGGTGGACTCCGACGCCGGCAGCTACTGGGAGAGCGGCAGCGGCTCGTTCCCGCACTGGTGGCAGGTCGACCTCGGCGCCAGCTATCCGGTCAACAAGCTCGTGGTGCGGCTGCCCGCCGGCTGGGGCGCGCGCACCCAGACCATCACCGTGCAGGGCAGCGTCGACGGCAGCTCCTTCTCGACAATCGCCGGGGCCTCCGCGTTCGCCTTCGACCCGGCGACCGGCAACACCGTCACGCGCACGCTGACGACCACCACGGCCCGCCACATCCGGCTGAGCATCGCCGGCAACACCGGCTGGGCGGCGGGCCAGCTATCCCAGGTCGAGGTGTACGCCTCAAGCGGCACCACGGACAACCCGCCGACCGCCCCGAGTGGCCTCACGTCGACCGGCCGCACGTCGAGCAGCGTGTCCCTGGCCTGGACGGCGTCGACCGACGACAACGGCGTGACCGGCTACCAGGTGCGCCAGGGCGGCACGGTGGTCAGCACCGTCACGGGCACCACGGCGACCGTGAGCGGGCTCAACGCCTCCACCTCGTACACCTTCACTGTCACCGCCCGCGACGCCGCCGGCAACACCTCGGCGGCCTCGAACGCGGTCACGGTCACCACCGACGCCCCGGCCAACTCGGACCTCGCCCGCGGTCGCTCCACGAGCGAGAGCAGCCACGTCCAGAGCTACGGGTCGGGCAGCGTGGTCGACGGCGACGCGAACAGCTACTGGGAGAGCGCCAACAACGCGTTCCCGCAGTGGGTCCAGGTCGATCTGGGCGCGACGCGCACGGTCGGGCGGGTGGTGCTGAAGCTGCCGCCGTCGTCAGCCTGGGCGACCCGCACGCAGACCATCGCCGTGACGGGCAGCACCGACGGGAGCAGCTTCGGCACGCTTGTCTCCTCGGCGGCGCGGACCTTCAACCCGTCGATGGGCAACCAGGTGGCGCTGACGTTCAGCGCCGCGCAGACCCGCTACGTGCGTATCACCGTGACCGGTAACACCGGCTGGCCGGCCGGGCAACTGGCGGCACTGGAGGTGTACGCCAGCTGACCGGTTGTGGGGGCGGCCGCCGGACGCCGACCGGCGGCCGCCACCCATGCGGCGAACGGGCGCAGCACTAAACTGCTGACCCGGGACGCAGTGGCGATGCCGGGACGGGGGCGGCGATGAGCGCCGAAGATCGCAACGAACGGGCCAGGGTCCTCTATGAACACGCCGTGTTCAGCGGCGATGCCGGCGTGCTGGTCGACGCCGAACGGGACCTGGACGCGGTGGAGGCCGACGCCGCGCTGGCCCGGGGGCGGATCCTGCACGCGCGATTCCTCAATGAACGCGCCGTCAGCGGCTCGTCACCCGTCGAGGATCCGGCCGAACTGCGGTTGTTTGAGCGTGCGATCGAGCTGTACCAGGCGCTGGGCGACACGCGTGGCCAGGCCGAGACGCTGTTCTGGATCGGCTGCCTGCATCAGGTGATCCGGCGCGACAACGAGACCGCGGTTCCGTATCTGGCACGGTCCCACCGGATGGCGGCGCAGGTCGGCGACAAGCCCACTCAGGCCGAGGCACTGCGACACCTGGGCATCGCGGCGCACACGGCCGGTCGACTGGACGAAGCGCGCGAGCGGCTGGAGGAGTCGTCACGGCTGCGCCGAGAGGTGGGAGCGCTGCCTGGCGTGGCCGCCAACATGGTCGGCCTGGCCTACATCGCCGCTGCCCAGGACCGCCATGCGGACGCGCTCGCGACACTCGACGAGGCCAACGCCATCGCCCAGGCCCACGGCGCCCATGCCATCGTCCGGCAGATCGAGCAGGCAAGAACACAGATCTAGGCACTAGCCTCGACTGATGTCGTCAATCCGCCCGGTCGCCCTTGCCGTGCCACGTCGTGGTGAGGACCTGCTCGTGTTCGAGAGTCACGACTCCGCGAAGGACGAAACCTTCTACCGTCCCCTGGGCGGCGGGATCGAATTCGGCGAGACAGCCGAGGCCGCCGTACGTCGCGAACTGCGCGAGGAGCTCGACGCCGAACTTCTCGACGTACGCCTGCTGGGCGTTCTGGAAAACCTCTTTCACGCGTTCGACCGCGCCGGGCATGAGATCGTCTTCGTCTACGACTGCCGCCTCACCGACCAGTCGCTCTACGAGCGGGACACGGTAGGCGAAATACTCGACGAGCCGGGCACGAAAGTCGTGTGGCGTTCCCTGAGCAGCTTCACCGCAGGCGGCCCGCTCTATCCCGCAGGTCTCGCCGACATGCTTCGCGGCCGCTAGATCGTTGACCGGTATTTCTCCTCTTCACTCGTGCCACTACTATCTCCTCAGCTCCCGGTCAATGGTCCCGAATGGAACCCCTGTCCGGAAACCTCCGGGCAGCCCAATGCTGGGATCTTGATTTGGTGGTCTTGTCGTACCGGGCCCCTACGGTGTGCCGATGACGCGATTCGTGCAGCAGCCCGACTACGAGGGTGCGGAGTTCATCGACCTGTCAATGGCCAGCGCAACCTTCCGCGAGGTGGATCTCAGCGGCGCCCGGATGCGTGGCGTGCTGCTGTTGAACGCCGACATCGACGGGGCGATCGACGGCCTGCGCGTCAACGGCGTGGAGATCATGCCATTGATCGAGGCCGAGCTGGATCGCCTGCACCCCGAACGGCTTCGACTGCAGCCAACCACACCCGAGACGATGCGCGATGCGGTGGATGTCATCGAGGAGCTGTGGCAAGCGACGCTGCGACGCGCAAGCGTGCTGCCAGAGGAAGCCGTCCACAGATCAGTGAACGACGAATGGTCGCTCGCCCAAACCCTGCGCCACACGATCTTCGTCGTGGACGCCTGGTATGGCCACGCGGCGGCCCTTCGCCCGAACCCGTTCCATCCGATCGGCGTACCCGCATCGTTCACCACCAACGGCACCGAGTTCGGCATCGACGAGTCGGCCGCGCCCACCCTCGGCGAAATCCTCGCCGTGCGCGCCGAGCGGATCGCCGATCTGCGCGCATATCTGGCGCAGGTCACGCAGGAGGAGCTGGACCGCGTGCGGGGGCCGAACACCGCGATCGGCTGCCCGCCGCCCGCCGAACGTACGGCGGTCAAGTGCCTGCAAGTCATCTTCAGCGACCAGTGGGCGCACGTGCAGTTCGCCGACCGCGACCTGGCCATCCTGGAACAGGAGTATGCGTGATGCTCCGGGAGGCCCACTGCTGAGGCCGCGATCTGGCACAACTGGACGATCGACGCACCCGTCGAACGCTCCTTGATCGCCTACGACCATTGATGACCTGCCCGGAATTACCGGTCAACGATCTACGGGTCGCCGTCCACGACCCAGCTGTGGATACCTAGCCGCGGGACCACCCGATCGCTGGCGCACTGGCGTGGTCGGGCCGCACATCCCCACGGATGGCCCCGGTGTCAGGCAGCAGCCGCCTCGGCACCACCGGGCCGCGGGTGCAACTGGGCGTGTGTACGCACCCCGGCCCACCCACCGCTGCCACTCACGGTGGTCCGCCCACTCGGCCTGCGCCTGCTCGTCGGAGATCGCGTGCAGCACGTAGCAGCGCCGCTCCTGACCGACGGGTACGCCCCGGTCATCGCCAACGGCGATGAACCAGTACTCCTGCCGTCGAACAGCGCCAGACCATCGGATGGCCCGTCGTAGTAGTCGGCGAACCACAGCATCCGCACGCCGGTCAACTCCGCCAGGCCGTCCAAAACGGAAGCGTCATGCACTGGTGGAGGGTAGGCGATTGTGGAGTGGAGGAACGGTCAGTCTCCGTCTCGCAGGGGCATCAACACATCGATCCGGTCGTGGCGACGGTAGTACTCGATGCACGGGCGAGAGTCGTCCCGACCGCCCGTGCGCTGCAACTGCTCGAAGGTCGGCGTGAGCAGGGCATAGGCGGCAGGTTGCGGGCCACGCACGGTCGCGCTCAGGTATCGGCCGCCCGGAACGATGCCCGTTCGTAGGCCGAGGTGGTCGGGGGCGTCACCGGCTCGAATCCGTACGCAGCAGCGGTAGATGCCGCTGTCGTCGAACACGCCGAGGAAAGTGCGCCCGCGCATCGACCCCAGCACCGTCTCCAGATGGTCCCAGGCCGGCCCGATCTCGTCGGACCCGTCTCTTGCCTCGATGAACATGACAGGTGTCTCGGTGCGCTCGACTCGCCTGACCGGCAGGTGCATCCTCGGCCCTCCTCCGTCACGTGGTCCGCGTCGAAGAGAAGCTACTCGCGACCTCTGACGCTGTCTGTCCCGCGAACCCGGTCCGGCGGCACTGTTGAGCCGCCGGCGAGGTACACCGGCGCCTGTTGGTCACGGGCCCTCGTCGCCGCATGGATTCGTGTGGCGACGTTGGCGGGAAGACGCTGCTCAGGTCCCCGGCGGTGGTCATCACGACCGCGCCCCCGGCCGGTGGCACGGTTCGCCAGGCATAGCCCGCGCTACACGAGCCAGACTTGGTGGAGACCGAATACGGCTGCGGCACCTACGCACCCCCCGTCAACACGAGCGTGGGCTAGACGAGGGTGCCGAGCCGGAAACACGACAGCGCCGGGTCGCGCCGCGCAGAGCTTGCAGCCCTTTTTGCTGTCGAGGTTGGCGGAACCCTGGTGGAACGGCGGGAGCCTGTACCCGAACAACGGGGCCGTCGGGACAGTGGCCAGAACCTAGCGCCTGCATCAGACGAAGCAATGAAACAACAAAGAACTAGCTCGCATTTCCGACCCGCTCTGAAAAGTGGACGCATCGGCCGCACGCGCCCGCCGCTTGGGCACGCCGGGCCGCTGCCGCTTGACGGGCGTCATGCTGACGCCCGGTAGCAGGCGCAGACAGCGGGTAGCCCGGAGGGCCGCCGCAGCACAATGGAACGTTGACCGGTGGGTTGGTGGGCCGGCAGCCGGACAAGCTGTGCGGCGTGGGGGAGCGGACGCCGGTCGAGTCGGGCGAGCTGGGGGCGGCCCAGACGGCGTGTCGCGTTGGAGCCATCTCGAAGGTGAGGCAGGTTCGATATATGAGCATGAACATCCCGCAGGACGGCACGCCTGTATTGCAGGACTTTCTCTACGTTGACGTGCCGCGCGTGCGGTCGTTGCTTGGACAACTATATCAGGGCACTCCGGATAAGGTCGAAGAGGTTACCGAACGTCTTAATCGGTGGGGCGTTGGAGTATCCCTCGGCATGACAAAAGGCGAAGCTGGACGCCAGTCGATTTCCCGGAATCAAGAGACCAGAAGTTTCGGAGAACTTCATTTCACGATGTTCGAGCAGTCCGCCGAAGCGACGGGTTTCCTTACAGATATCTCCGACATTGCTGCCGAGCCTCGGAACTGGGAATCCGATGGGATGGCAGGAGCCGCGCCCGAGGGTGCCATCGTGCGAATCGAGGCACCGTCAAATATTACTGACGGACAGCACTTCTCCGAGATGGTTGGCCACATGCTGGAGTCGGGAGTCCTTAAGAAGAACCAAGCACAGGCTAAGACGATCTTTCACATGGCCAAGATGATGTACCCGAAGGGCGTGATGATTCGAATAATGCCCTGTGGCCCAGCTAAGCCAAACCATGGATTTGTCGGCACCCTGCTAGAGCGATCTGACTACATCGGACCGGAAAGAAGTGCGCTCTATGGTCGTTATGGCAACGAGGCCCGGCATTGGGTAACGGTTGGCGTCGTTGCACGGAGGGGTGAACGACGCGCGGGTCCCGTCCCCTCGCTCCCAGATAACGCCATCAGCTCTCAGCCCGGGTTTGAGCGGGATAAGCTTGACGCGCTAGTCCAGCATTTCTCAAGAATTATGGAGGCGCACGGCGCAAACGAATCCCCCATCTATCCAGGGATGGCCATCATTCCTCTCGCTGTTTATCGCCCGATAATTCCCCGCTCATGGGTGTGCCCCTAGGGTGAGTAACGTGGTCGGGCGGTAGCGCGAGTCGACAATCCCAACGCGTGGCTCGCGCTTTCTTGCGCTACCGCCATTCCGGCCAGAAGGGTAACCACTGCACAGAGTGGGACTTCGGTATGGCGGCCAACTCAGGCCTTCCGGTCTTTAGCATCACCTACTAGGCATTGGTGATGAAATGCGAATGACGCGGTGAATCTCTTAACGGGGCCTTTTGTCAGCCACGCCCGCAGGGCATCCCAAGGCATCTAGCCCATGCCCTGAATGGGAGCCGCCCTGTCTCGAATATAGACGTTATCCTCGACCGTGTCTCCTATTCCAAGGACCGTGTTAATAATGATCTGAGAATCGGAATGAGAGACGGAAGCAGGCCGAGGGCGGCCATTGATCCCACAATGGAATATACCTTGAACGCCCAATGGGGCCAACGATCGCCGCCAAAATTTCGGTAGACCTCAAGTCGACGGCAACAATAACCAGCACGGGTATGGACACCAACAGGATGCCGGCAAGGTGCCACTCGTCAAATTTTGAAACGCTTCCAGTCTTCGACAATGCAAGACTGACGATTTCGGCACACGCCAACAAGAGCATAACAAAGCCATAGATGCAGACGAAACCGAAAGCATCCACCCCGCTTAGGAAGAGGGCTCCGAAAGCTCAAGCGACTCGCCTGAACCAGGCGACGCCCTGATAAGTGGGTGAACGGTGACGCGGCGACGAACCCGCACGGCGAATCCGATCATAAGAATTCCGGCAGCATAAGACAACGATACCAGTATCGACCAAACAAGGCCAAATGATTCGACCGACGCTATCGATACCATTGAAATACTAAAAAGCATCAACACTAGCACTCTTAGCACAGACCAGATCGTCACGGTTGTTCGGTTGCGTAGAATTATCCAAGTGACCAAAATATGCACGGGAATCACGATCACCAACAAGGGTGCGAATATCATAGCAGTCAGTTGCGGAATATCGGGCATAAATTGCTCAGAACTGGAACTGGCAACATACACTGCGGGAATTGCGAGGAGCGTGCCGGCAAAGGCTGAGAAAGAGCGCAAAACTAGGCGCTTGTACCGAGGCTCCGTGTAGCAATCGACAGATTGTTCGGGGATTGGAGAGTCAAGGGAAGGCACAAGGTATTCTTGGAGCAGAACGTGTCGGAACTGATATCGGGCTCCAGCCTGCCGCAATACGCCACGGCGATGAGCATCGTCTAAAAAACTCATCAGCCTGATCGGTAGCATGCCGCGCGCAGCGAAAACTAGTCGCGCCAGTAGGAAGGTGCCCCAATGCCCCGAAAGTGCGGATGTCAACCCGCCCAAGAAACCCGCAGCGAAGCCCCGCGCCCCTCCAACAACTGGACCGCCGAAGAAGCCTAAGCCAATGCCCAACGCTAGTCCAACCAGGATCGCCGAGACCAAACAAACTTTGCGTTCTGCCCTCAAGGTGGCTATGGGGCTACTCGCTCGTGCCGCATCCACCGGAGCTGTTAGCGACTTGTTCAGCCCGACCACAGCCCCCGTGACTAGCCCCATTAGGGAGTAGATCCAGACCACCAGAAAGTCCGGCATTACAGGGAGCTTTAGAATTCCAAGACAGGTCATCCCCGCGAAAACCTTCGCAAATGGCCGAGGGAAGCGCTTGAAATTTACTGCGACAATCGAAGGATGTTCCAGCACCCTAAAAGCAAATAAAGCCGATGATCCCATGGTCGCTATAAAATAGATGACAGCAAGTCCAAAGTTTTCAATTACATAGAAAACGCCTGCAATGATGCCCATTATGGCAAAGTAAGTCCAGCCCGTAGCTTTTTCAGCCGCTTCATGCAGTCGCCACCAGGAAATTTCTAAAGAATCGCGCTCGCGCAAATAATGCGCCAAGAAGAGGAGCCACTTATTCGCTTCTTTGCTAGTGCAACCCGAATCCAATGGCGGGCCGGGGAAAACCGAGGGAATCAGGGACTCGATCAAGTGAGATGAAATCCGCTCCTGCGACTTCAAATCGGAGCCAAGCAGGGCAGAAGGGTTGGCATCAGCATGAGCGTAGTTCGTGCGGGCTAAGCTGACCATGAGTGGAGTAGAAAGCGCGCGAGCCAATGCTCCTTGCGGCCTCTGAGTCATCCGCTTGAAGACCCGCTCCCAATTCGCTTCCAGCCGTGGATGCGTGGATCTCCGGAGGTAGGCGCAAACTGTGGTTGCCGCCAAATGCTCTAACTCAATGACGGCTGCAGCTGTCACCACGTCAGAATTCCGCACCGTATCACGATATTCTTGAGGTCGTGACGTTAAAACCATTGAACAAGAGGTGCCAAGGTGATTAATCGAAGCGATGGCGAGAGCGCGATTTTCGTGTGGCATCTCGTCAAGTCCGTCGAGAATTGGAAGTATTCCTCCCGCCTTCAGTAATCGCTCCACACGTCCTTTCTGGTGCATTGCAGGGTAGTCGACGGCCAGTTGGCCAGAAATCCATCCATTTAGGTCCTGCCTCTTGGGATCCCAAGTAGCAAGCGTCAATAGTACCGGAACGGGCGCGAGCTCATCTCGATTCTTGACTAGATCAAGCAGTAGGCGCGTTGCAATCACTGTTTTCCCGGAACCAGCATCGCCGAGAATTACGAGCCGCTGCCTGTGTAAACGTTTGAGAAAGACCTCAGCAATTCCCCCTAGTCTACCGTCCACTGCAAGAGGGTGCTGCTTCCCATCCGTGCGAATATTGCCCCAATAGTCACTTACGGGTGGGCCCACAGCATGCCATTGGACGGGCAGCGGCTCAGGGTCATGAAGCTTCCGCAGTTGCTCTTCTCCGCTCCACTGCTCTGCCACTGACTCAGCTAGAACTTGAAGAGTCTTAGCAAGATCGTCCTCACCGCTTTTGTGACCCAGCAACGAAGGGCCAAACGTCGCGACCAGCGTAATTGTGGCGATAAGAAGCGCACCAACACTTGCGATCTGGTCAGCTCGGTCCAACCCCTGCTTCAGTAGCAGCCACATCAGCGACGCTACGGCCGGTACCGCAAGCGCGCTGACGATGATCCGGTTCCGCATCTGGGGTATAGGGCGCACGGAAACATCTTGCCCCAGTGCCGCTAGTCCCCGGGGGAGCCGCACCTGCCCCGCTTCGACTGCCGATTTGCTGCTGTTCTGAATCAAGGCACCGCGCTCCGCGCGGTGCAGGGCGGCAAGCCCGGTCGGTGGCTCACCGCCCCGGCCGCCTGCGGCGCCGGGGCGGTGAGCCACCGACAGCCGCCGGGACACCGCCCCACAGTCGGATCTCAGCTCAGCGCGAGTTCGTCTGGGAAGCGTTCGTGAAGCGCTGTGACCACATGCCGCAGGCAGTAATCGAGGCTGTGGCCGTCGACCCTTATCGCCGCACCATCGAGCCGCTGACCCGAGATCATCACGGTTCAGGGTTTGCGCTGCCGCTCGCCGTCAATCTTGACCAGCCCGACCAGACCCATCTCCCCCAGGTGCTCCAGCAGCTCCGGCATGTGCTCATCCCACCTCATCCACGGATGGGACCACCAAGACCGCTACGGAAGCCAGCGGGTCGGCCTGGTCGTGCGTCGGGGCTTCCGTCTCTGCCAAGCCAGTCCAACCCCGGGACTGGCTTGCACCGGAACACTGGGTCGCGGCACTAGCTCCACCACCAGGACGTGCCAAACACACACAGTCGCCGGCCCTAGCCGGAACGGTCGGGCGTGGACCGGAGACGGTCCAAGGCGGTACTGCCAGCCGACCCGAGAAGAGGTCAACTGAGCCAGCGCTCAGGGCGTCTCCAGGGCGTCAGGGCGTCGTCAGGGCGTCAAACGCCGCCCAATGTTGACCATGAACGACCATCGACACCCGAACATAGAACCAGCTTAGAGCCTTGATCGAGGCTCTGGGCTGGTGGGCGACGGACGAGTCGACCTGTACGCCGGATTTTGTCTCACTCAGTCTGCGACCAAGGCTCTACTTCGTATTCGGCCCATCCTCAGAGGATGCTGGAACGGCCGAACCGCCAGCGAAGTACACCGGCGCTTGTCGGTCACGGGCACTGGTCGCCGCACGGATTCGTGCGGCGACGTTGGCGGGAAGACGCCGCTCAGCTTCTCGATGCGTGAAGAAGGCGACGTCCTCCAACTCCTGCCTCGGCAACGTGACGCCGTCGAGGCTGTCAAGGGACCCGCAGCCGAAGGTGAAGCTGATGATCGCGCGTGGTCGCTCCCCAGCGGGCGGCGCCCAGTCGACTACGAGAAGGTCGCCCACCACGACCGAGATCCCCAACTCCTCTTGGATCTCGCGGGCGCAGGCATCGTGGGGATATTCGCCTTCGTCCACGTAGCCGCCGGGGAAGGCCCAGTGGTCGCGGTAGGTGGGTTTGACGAGCAGCACGTTGCCGTCCGGGTCGGTGATGAAGGCGGCCGCTGCGGCGTAGAAGGACGCCAGGTTGGCGTACCACGTTGCGGGCTCCGTCCAGGTCACCTGGGTGACGCTAGCGGACGGGTCCAGGTGGCTCCGTCCCTACGTGGCTGCCGGCATGGCCGCGAGAGTATGCAGGACTTCGCTGACCTGGGGCGACGCCTGCTGAGCGCTGAGCGTTGCGGTGAGTTCGTGGACGCGCTGCTGGACACGCGCTGACTGGATGCCCGCAGTGTGCTGTGCCAACTTCCGGCCCCAGGCGCAGGCGGCGTCGGTGTCCCCGGCGCGGGCATGAGTCATGGCAACGAGCGCGGTGTGCAGGGCACGCGTGCGGGTGTTCTGGCTGGCCAGGGTGAGCGCGTCGGGAGCGTATCGAAGGGCCTGCGAGTAGAGATGCAGATCGCCCAGGCACCGCAGTGCGGCTCCGGCGAGGTGGGCGGGGCTGAAGTAGGCGACCCAGCGTGGGCCAGGGTCGGTGCCTGTGCGGTCGAGCGCGCGTTCGGCTCTGGCGAGCGCGAGCTGGCAGGCACGTCGTTCGCCTGACTGCCCGTACGCCGTGGCGGCGGTGGCGTGCAGTCGAGCGAGCACACTGGCTGGTGCACGGCCAGCTCCGTCGATGGCAGCCTGGGCGAGCAGGGCCGCTTCGCGGGAGTGGCCAAGCTGCACGGCCTGGGTGGCGAGGTTGGCCAGCAGGTGAGCGCCGTACAGGCGGTCATCGGCGGCCTTGGCGAGTCGCAGGGCGACGGTCATGTGTCGTTGGGCGGAAGCGTGATCTCCGGCGTCGTACGACATGAAAGCGAGCTGTCCGCAGAGTGTCGCGGCTGCGCGCATGAGGTTGCGTCCCACGGCTTCGGTGTAGGTGCCGTGCAGCATGAGGGTGACCTGGCGTACGAGGAAGTCGGCCATCAGCGACCGGGTGCTCGGAGAGCCGCTGCCGTGACGTCGGTCGAGATCGGTGAAGTGATCCGCCAGCGCGTACAGCGACTGGACGTCGGTGGAGGTGACTTGCTGCCGGCCGTTCCTGCTGACCGACGTGTCGGGCAGGTCATACCGCCACCCGAGCGCCGCTTGCAGGGCTTGTCCGCTGTCGAATACACCGGCGGCTTGCTGATTGAGGTGCTTGGTCAGCGTCGCCCAGATCCGCTCGGCGGTGTCGATCGCCTGATCGACGGTTGGCGGGTAGACGCACGGTCCGATGCTGTCGACGGTGCCAAATCCCAGCTCTGCGATGGCGACAGGGCGGTCGAGTTTGCGGGCAAGTGTTTCGGCCATGGCGGCCTGCACGTGCTCGCCTGGCCGGCGACCGCGCAACCACCAGTAGACGCTGGCGGCGTCGTAGCGCCAAGCGCCCTGGTCGCGGCCCGCGTGATTGAGCTGGCGAGCGAAGGCAGCGTGAGCGTTGCCGTAGCCGGCGGCAAGCAGCAGCCCCTCGAACGCTGCGTTCGTCACCGGTCGCGCCATGGTCAACCTCCAGGCATCAGTCAACTACAACTAGTGACGAGCCTATGGCCTTAGCCGGTCCTATGGGGACCGGCGCAACCCCGCGCAACCCACGTCCTGAGCAGCGCAATGGCACGCATCGCTTGCCATCTGGCCCGTATTCGCGCAGCGGGCTTCGCTGATCCCAGGAGTCGTGGGTGGCGGCGCAATCTGAGCGTCGTGCCCCGGGTGACGGAGGTGGCATGCGCGGCGACGAGACGGCGAGCAAGAGCGAGCAGGCCGAGGCGGCCGAGCGCGAGGCTGCCAAGCAGCGCCTGCTGGCACAGGCCGAGGCGGACCGCGTACCGGTGGAGGACACGACTCGTGCGGTCCCGGACCGGCGGTGGCGGCGTGACAAGCGATGACCTGCCGATCGGCCGCCGGGTCGCCCGCTGGCGGGTGCGGCGGTCGATGATACAGCAGCAGCTCGCCGATCGTCTCCGCAGGTCGAAGAGCTGGGTCGACAAGGTCGAGCGGGGAGTGCGGGCCCTGGACCGGTACTCGGTGATCCAGGAGTTGGCCGACGTGCTGCGGGTCGACCCGGAGGTGCTGCTCGGCCAGCAGCCGCAGCGAACGCCGGTCGGCGCTCTCGACGGGGTGGACGACATCCGCGCCGCTCTCGCCCGCTACGACACCCCGCATGCCACGCAGCAGACGACGGAGGAGGCGAGGAGGCAGGTCGGGTACGCCTGGTTGACCTACCAGCACGCGCACTACGCGCAGTTGATGCGGGTGTTGCCGAGTCTGCTCGATGTCGTGCAGGGCGCGCGGTCACCGGAGGTGCGGGTGCAGACGTACCGGATCACCTCCGCCTTGCTGGTGAAACTGGGCGAGGCCGACCTCGGCTGGCTGGCCGCCGATCGGGCGATGGCTGCCGCCGGTGACGATCCGGCGCTCGCGGCGACGGCGGCCGTGTCGGTCGGGCAGGCGCTGCGTGCGTCGGGCCGCGACCGCCTCGCCTTGGCCGCGACGCTCGCCGTCGCGAACCGCGTCCGGCCGCAGCGGTCGGCGGGGGAGTGGGCCGTGGGCGGGACGCTGCTGCTCCAGGCCGCCCTGGCCGCCGCCGGCTGCGGCGAGCACCGCCGCGCCGACGAGCTGACCGACCGGGCCGCGGGCGTCGCCGCACACCTTCCGGGGTACGACGATCAGCACCGCACCAGCTTTGGGCCGGTCGCCGTGGAGCTGGCTCGGGTGCTCGTGGCGGCGCAGCGGGGTGACGCCGACGAGGCGGTGCGACGGCATGTGAGCGTCGTTCGGCGGGACGGGTGGCGGCGGTTGCCGGCCGAGCATCGGGGCGCCTACCTGCTCGACGCCGCTGGGGCGTACCTCCACATCGGTGACCTGCGCGGGGCGGCACGCGCCCTGGTCGACGCGGACAGCGTCTCGCCCGCTGAGGTCCGGTGTCGGCCGTTGGCGCGTACTCTCATCGCCGATGTCGCCCGCGCGCAGCCGGCGCCGGCCGGCGTGACGCGACTGGCGACGCTTGTCGGCCTCACCCGTTGACGGACGCGCGCCGGGCCGTCGAGCAGTGCCAGACCATCCAGCGGGGCCTTCGTAGTAGTTGGCGAACCGCAGCATCGCACGCCGGCCAACTCTGCCAGGCCCTCCAACACGCTACGGGTCAGCCGGCCAGTGCCGCGCCGATCGCCCGCACCTGCGCCGGGGCGACCGACGCCCAGTAGTCGGCGTCGTGGCAGCCCACCCCGATGGTCACCATCCCCGGGTCGGGCAGCCGGTCCCGCAGTGTCTGGACCGCGTCCGCGAACGGGTCGGCCGCGCCGATCGCGATCCGCACCGGCAGGCCGGCGAACTGCGCGGCGCGGGCCGTCACGTCGTACCGGGCCCACTCGTCGGGATCGTCGAACGCGCCGGCGTTGACCCCCTCCGCGTCGGCGTACGAGCGGAAGATCGCCGGTGAGGTGGCCACCACCGCCCGGAACCGGTCCGGATGGGTCAGCGCGGCGAGCAGCGCGCCGTACCCGCCCATCGACCAGCCGGCCACCGCGACCCGGTCGGTGCGCAGGCCGCGCCCCTCCAGCAGCGGCAGGAACTCCCCGACGAGCATGCCGAGCGGGTCGTCCGTGGCGTGCGGATGCCAGTAGCCGTCGCCGCCTTCCGGTGCGGCCAGCGCGAACGGGGGCACCCCTGCCGCGAGCGCGCCAGCCAGGAACTCCGGATACCGGGCGGCGGTGACGGCGGAGCGGGCGTCGGCCCCGTACCCGTGCAGGGCCAGGCAGACGGGCAGCCGAGCGCCCGGGGCGTACCCGGGTGGGTAGGAGATGGCGAAGCCGACCTCCCGGCGGCGTGCCGTCGAGCGGAAGCTGCCGATGACCGGCGGCTGGGGCGTGCCCTGCGGTGCGGTCGGCGGCGCGGCATCGCAGCGGCCCAGCGCGTGGTCGAGCACCGACCGGCCGGGCAGCACCTCGGCGTCGACCAGGGCGATGCCGCCCGCGCCGAGCGCGGTGACGCCGCCAGCGGCGGCCACCAACTGGAGGAATCGGCGTCGACTGATCGGCATCCGGTCACCGTAGTCGCTGCGTTCGGGTCACCCCGATCCGGCCGCAGCGCCGGCCGGTCAGCAGAACCAGCCGTCCTGCACCCAGCCGCGCCTGTTGATGTGCCCGTAGGCGAAGCCGTAGATGTAGCCGCCGCTGCGGGGACCTTCGACCAGGAACGTCTGACCCTGGGAGAGGGTGCCCATCCAGGCGCCGTTGGGTTGCGTGCGGACGAACAGGTCGCTGGCGCACACCGTCTCCCGCTCGCCGACCGTGCCGTTGGCGGCCAGCGCGGGCGTCGGCGCGGCGAGCGCCGCGGCGGCGACACCGGCCAGCAGGCCGGCGACCACCCGGGCGCTCACCATGAGTCGTACCCGCCGATGCACTCGGCGCGCAGGTAACCCCAGTCGTTCGGGCCGAAGTCGAAGGACGCGGCCCACCCGTTGTAGACCGGGTGCGCGCCCGGGGTGTGACCGATCTTGTTGCCGTAGACGAGCGTGCGCTTCAGGCCGGTGGGGCCGCCCGCGGAGTCGTAGTTGGCGTAGAAGCTGGCGCTCTGGCAGACCACGATGGCGTGCCGTGGCACCACCGGGTCGGCCTGGGCCGGCGTGGCGCCCAGGGCGGCCACGGCCGCTCCGACGGCCAGCGTCGCGGGGATTCTTCGAAGCATGCCCACCTCCGGTACGCCGAAACTTTCCTACCGGCGACACTACCGAAGGTGTCGATAATTGTCGATGTTGGGCGCGGTTTTGCGGCCTGACCTGGGCAACGGCGGTCGGCCGCATATCCGGCGACCCGACGGGAAAGCGCGGGGCGTCCGACAGCCCACACCGGAGCAGGAGAAAAACATGCCTTTCATCACCGTGGGGACGGAAAACTCCGCACCCATCGACCTGTACTACGAGGACCACGGATCCGGTCAGCCGGTCGTGCTGATCGCAGGCTTCCCGTTCAACGGGGCGACCTTCGAAAAGGCGACAAACGCCCTGCTCAACGCCGGATACCGGACGATCACCTACGATCGACGCGGCTACGGTAACTCCGCCCAGCCGGCGTTCGGATACGACTACAACACGTTCGCCGCAGACCTGGACGTGCTGATGACCGAGCTGGACCTTCACGACGCGACACTCGTGGGTCACTCGATGGGCACCGGCGAGGTGGTCCGCTACCTGGCCAACTACGGCTCCCAGCGAGTGAGTCGCGGTGTGCTGCTCAGCCCGCTGCAACCCATGCTGGCCAAGGCGAAGGACAACCCGGAGGGCGTCGACACGAACCTCTTCAAGGGGTTCCAGCAGGCCATCATCAAGGACCGTTACGCCTACCTGACGTCGTTCTGCGACGCGTTCTTCAACCCGGACCAGAACATGGGCAAGCGGGTTAGCGAGGACGCGTACCGGGGGCACTGGCAGATCGGTGCGATGGCCTCCGCCAGGGCCACTCACGACAGCGTGGACGCCTGGCAGGAGGACTTCCGCCCCGACCTGCCGAAGATCGACGTGCCGATCTTGATCATGCAGGGTGACCAGGACCGGGTGCTGCCCTACCCGGTGACCGGTCAGCGGCTCGGGCCGATGATGCCGACCGCCAATCTGATCACGCTCAAGGGCGCGCCGCACGGCATCCCGTGGACGCACGCCGACGAGGTCAACAAGGCGATCATGGACTTCATGAAGCAGCCGGCCAAGGCTCGCGCCTGACGAGTACCGGTAGCCGATCGGACGCCAGCGTCACGATGACGCTGCGGCACCCGACCCCTTCCCGGGTCGGGTGCCGTCGGCGTTTCACGGTCGGCGGGCCACCACCGCGCCGTTCGCGCCGGGGGCGTCGAACGGCACGGTACGGACGTCGACGAACCCGGCGTCGGTGAGCCACGCGCCGTACTCGGCGGCCGAGTAGTTCCGGCCACCCTCGGTCTCGACAAGCATGTTCATGCCCATCAGAGCCGCCTCCGGTGGCCCGGTGCGCTCGTCGTTGAGCAGCAGCTCGCAGACGACTATCGCCCCGCCGGGCGGCAGCGCCTCATGACACCTCGCCAGCAGCGCCCGGTTCGTCGGCTCGTCCCAGTCGTGCAGGATCATGCTGAGCAGGACGACATCGTGCCCGTCCGGCAACGCGGGATCGGCGAGGAAGTCGCCGGCCACCGCGTCGATCCGATCGATCAGACCCGCCTCCGCGATCCGCTCCCGCGCCCGCACGCACACGTGCGGCAGGTCCAGGACCGTCGCCCGCAGCTCGGGCAGGCGGCGGCAGAACTCGATCGGGAACGCGCCGGCCCCGCCACCCACGTCGAGCAGCCGACGGTACGCGGAGAAGTCGTACGCGTCGGCAAGCGCGCTCGCCGTGAAGCTGGACGTCGAATACATGGCGTCCCAGAACTGCGCCAGCATCAGCGGGTCCTCGGTGTCGAACATGGACTGCTGCGACTCGGGGTCCCAGGTCAACGGTCTATCCGTGCGCAGCGCGTCGCCGATCCGGTGCCACGGCAGGTAGGTGCGCAGGTCGGAGTAGCGGATCTGGGCGCCGAAGTAGTAGGGGCGGCCCTCGACCAGGAACTGCTCGGCCAACTCGGTGTTGCGGTAGGCGTCGCCGGCCTTCTCGAGCAGGCCGAGCGAGGCGCACGCGGCGAGCAGCAGGTCCGCCGGCCGGTCGGGCAGCCCGAACTCGGCGGAGGCCTGTTCGACTGTCATCGTCCGCCCGCCGGCTAGCCGGGTGAACAGACCGAGGTCGACGCCGGCCGCGAGGGTCTTGAACCCCCACACGCCGGCCACGAGCTGCATGAGCGGAGTCGGAGTGACCATGGCGACATGAGATCACACATCACACGTTTCCACGATGGACGGTCACGCCCGGATCAGCGTCACCAACCCCGCGGCCACCAGCACCCCGGCCCAGAGCCTGTCGACGTTGAACCAGGCCCGACGCAGCACCCCGACCCCGAGCACCTGGTAGACGAGCATCGCCACGACGAACGCGGTGCCCAGCATTGCCACGGTGTGCACGCCCGCCGCCGCCAATCCGGTCAGCGCGCCGACCGGCGCGGCGGCCAGGTGCCCGGAGTGACCTCCGGGCACCGGCTCGGCGACCAGCACCGGCAGCAGCATCAGCCCCGCGCCGTGCGCCGACGACATGAGGAACGACCAGCCGGCGAGCTGTGCCGAGGACAGCCGCATCCCCGCCCAGCGGAAGTGCCGCTCGGAGAGCAGCCGCCACAACCCGAACCCGACCAGCAGCACGCCGCCGACCACCGCCAGGGCGGTGCTCGCCGTCACCGACCTGGTCGCGGTGACCAGGGCGGCGACGATCGCCACCGACGCGAGGTGCCCCGCCGCGATCGGTGGCAGCGCGCGCAGCAGTGCCGCCCGGTTGCGTTCCTGCAGGCCCCGGGCCACCGCGAACAGCCAGCCCATCGCCGGGTTCAGGCCGTGGAACGCGCCGAGCGCCGCGAGCGTGGCGAGGGTCCCGACGGTCACGGGAAGCAGTACGAGTCGGAGGACGCGTCCCCGCCCTGCAGGCGGGTCTGGTGCACCCGCCGGCCCCGGAACTCCTCACCGTGCGGGAAGAACCTCTCGTCGGGCGTGAGGCCGCCGGCGTCCACGTCGACGTCGAGCTTCGCCAGCCAGGCGCCGACCCCGTCCGGATAGAACTGGTCGTCCCACGCGCCGTAGAGGGAGTTGCTGACGTAGACCCGCCGCCCGTCCCTGCTCACCTCGACCATCTGCGGACCACCCGCGAGGGCCTCGTCCGGTGCGGACGGATGCGCGGTGCGGCGGACGATCCCGCCGAGGTGCACCGAACCGGTCTGCACCGGGTGCAGCGGGTCGCTGACGTCGTACTGGCGCAGCTCCCCGGTGCCCCAACAGGAGACGTAGAGGAACCGGTCGTCCACCGACAGGTCGATGTCGGTCACCAGCGGCGGCACCGCGCCGAACGGCTTGAGCAGATCGGGCAGATCCGCCGGGTCGGCCGGCTCGGCCGGGATGTCGATCACCTTGGTGACCGCCCAGGCGTCCCCGTCGCGGTGCCACAGCCAGACCGAGGCGGACAGGTCCTCGACGCTGATCACCACCCCGACGAACCCGTACGACTTCCTCGGATCGTGCGCCGGGCGCAGCTCCAGCGGCATCTGGTACTGGTCACCCAGGTCCACCCGCTGCACGTGCCGACGTTTCGCGAGGTCCCAGAAGTGGATGGCGTGGCCGTAGCGTCGGCCCAGCAGCAGCTCGCCGATGATCCCGTCCTCGATCATCGACGGGGTGCCCCACTCGCTGGTGACCAGCACGTCCTGGGTGAGGTGCCACCACACGTCGTACGCCAGGAACTGCGGGCCCCGGTCGGCCTCCCACGCCCCACGGACGTCGAACGTGGTGTGGTCCAGGATCGCGATGCCACCCGGGCCCTCGGCGCCGTCCGCGCCGCCGAGGGCGGACAGGTAGATGCCGTCCGGGCCGCAGTGCACGGTGTGCGGCCGGGAGTAGCCGGCCCGCTTCGACAGCTCTTCCGGCCCGATCACCTTGACGACCTGCGGTTGGCGCGGATCGGGCTGGGTGTCGAGCACGTGGATGCGCGACGAGCGCAGGCCGGGCACGATCAGGTAGCGCCGTTCGACGTGCGGGTGTGGGGCGGTCGGGCAGAGCGCGCTGCTGCACGCGTTCCACCCGAAGTGGTGCACCTCGTCGCCGAGGTGCGGCAGGTCGGTCCAGCCGACGACCCGGCCGTAGTCGGGGGAGTCGGGGTTGGTGTCCAGCACCGCGATGGCGTCCGGGCGGCTGGCCGTCCGGTCGAAGGCCGCCACGTAGGCGAGCTTCTCCGCCGGCGCGGTCGCCGCCTCACTGGGCGACGGGTAGAAGGTGGGGTCGGGCGTCCAGCGGGTCATCGGGTCTCCGCTCGTTCAGGTGGTGGGAACGCCGAGTCGGTCGAGCAGGTGGCGGCGCAGCGCGCCGAAGCCCGGGTCGTCAGGCGTACGGGTGGGGCCGAGGTCGACGGGCAGCTCCGCGGCGATACGGCCGTCGTCGAGGAGCAGGATCCGGTCGGCGAGCAGCAGCGCCTCCTCCACGTCGTGGGTGACAAGCAGGGCGGCGAAGCCGTGCTCGGCGCGAAGCCGGCGCAGCAGCACCTGCATCCGCAGCCGGGTGAGCGCGTCCAGGGCCCCGAACGGTTCGTCGAGCAGCAGCAGGTCCGGTTCGCGGACCAGGGCGCGCGCGACGGCCACCCGCTGCGCCTGCCCGCCGGACAGCTCGGCCGGCCAGGCCCGGTGCCGCTCGGCAAGCCCGACCTCCCGCAACGCCCTGTCGACGCGACCGGCGGTGTCCGGGCCGGACAGGCCGAGCCCGACATTCGCCGCCACCCGCTTCCAGGGCAGGAGCCGGTGTTCCTGGAAGACCACGGCAGCGGTGCCGTGCACGACCGTCTCGCCGCTGGCGTCGCCGTCCAGGCCGGCGAGGACCCGCAGGAGGGTGCTCTTGCCGGAACCGCTGGAGCCCAGCAGGGCCACCACCTCACCCCGCGCGATGGTCAGGTCGACCCCGGCCAGCACGACCGCCGGCCCGAAGGCCCGGTGGATCGCGTGGGCGGTCAGCACCGGCGTCGCGCCGGTCAGCTGGCTCGCAGTCCGCGTCGCCATGTCAACATCCTCCTCTCCGCAACGCGCAGGGCAAGGTCGGATATCAGCCCGAGCAGCGCGTAGACGAGCAGGCCGAGGACCACGACGTCGGTCTGACTGAACTCCCGCGCCTCCATCATCAGGAAACCGATGCCGGTCTGGGCATTGACCTGCTCACCGACGACGAGGCTGAGCCAGGCCGCCCCGATCGCGAGGCGCAGGCCGAGAAAGAGCGACGGCAGCGCGCCGGGCAGCACCACGTGGCGCAGCCGGGCGGCCTGCCCGAGACCGCAGGCGCGGGCCGCCTCCACCAACCGTTCGTCGATGTCCCGGATTCCGGCGTAGGTGTTGAAGTAGATCGGGAAGAACGCGCCCAGGGCCACCAGGCTGATCTTCAACGACTCGCCGATGCCGACCCAGATGATCAGCAGCGGCACGAGGCCCAGGTGCGGCAGCATCCGGGCCATCTGCACCGGCGGGTCGACCAGGTCGTCGCCGAGGCGCAACAGCCCGGCCACCGTACCCAGGACCAGCGCCAGGACGCCGCCGATGAGCAGCCCCGCGCCGGCCCGGGTGAGCGAGTCCAGGAGGTGGACGGCGAGCGTTCCGTCGCGGGACAGTCGCCAACCGGTGGCGAGCACGTCGCTCGGCGCGGGCAGCTTCTCCGGCGCCAGCACCCCGGTGCGGGCGGCCAGTTCCCAGCCCAGCACCAGCACGACCGGGCTGACCAGCCGTCGCCACCGCCGGGTCGGCCGGGGTCGTCGGAGGTCGGGCGCCGCGACGGCCGCGGCCTCCGGTGGCGTTTCCAACAGAGGTGTACGGCTCACTGGAACACCGCGCTGAAGCGGTCGTCCACCCGGCTTCTGATGTCCACCGGGCCCGGAATGAGGTCCAGCGCGATGAAGCTGTCGGTGATGGCCTGGAGTTCGTCGCCGATGGCCGGGGTGACCGGGGCGAGCGGCTTGGCGCTGCGGTCCAGGGCGCGGCTGGTGACGTCCTCCGGGATCTTCAGCTCCGGCGCGAGCGTGCGGGCCCGCTCCTGCGGGTTCGCGATGCCCCAGTCGGTCACCTCGCGGTAGCGCTGCAGGAACGCCCGGATGTCGTCCGTGCGCTTGGCGACCGCGTCGGGGGCGGCCAGCACGTACTCGCGGTTGCTGGCCAGGCCGGTCGCGTCCGCGAGCACCCGCACGCCCGGCTGCTCGGCCAGCGCGAAGTACGGGTCCCAGATCACCCAGGCATCGACCTGCCCACTGTCGAACGCGGGTCGCCCCTCGGCCGGCTTGAGGTACTTGACCTTGATGTCCTGCAACGTCATCTTGTTGGCCTCCAGCAGCCGGACCAGCAGCCAGTGCACGTTGGAGCCCTTGTTGAGGGCGATGGTTTTGCCCTTGAGGTCGGCGAAGCTGCGGTAGCCGCTGTCGGCCTTGACGAGCACCGCCTCACCCTGCGGAATCGGCGCCGAGGTGCCGATGATGGAGAACGGGATCTTTCCGGCGGCGGCGAAGACGGGTGGGGCCTCGCCGACCTGTCCGATGTCGATCGAACCGGCCTTGAGCGCCTCGGTGAGCGCCGGCCCGCTCTCGAACAGCGACCACTCGACGCCCGGGGTCTCGCCGCGCGCCTTGACCAGGCTGAGCCCTCCGAAGCGCTGGTAGCCGATCCGCAGCTTGCCCGCCTTGCCTTCGGCGTCGGCGGACTCGCCGCAGGCGCTCACGGCGGCGCCGGCGAGCAGGACCACTGCGGTGAACGCCGCCGTCAGCAGGCGGCGACGCGGGGGATGACTCGGCGAGGGGGTACGCATGGCGGCTCCTTGGATCGGGCAGGTGCGCCGGGCCGCATCGACCGGCGTGGGGTGGCGTGGGCGGTAGCCTACTAACCCGATAGGTTTTATGGGTAGGCTGTCGCCGGGATCGTCCCACCCCTCAGGAGGTGCCCGCCTCACCGCGCGCGCCGCCCGCACCCGCACCGCCGCGCACTGGAGGAAAGAGCCCCGATGACCCTCACCTTCCACTGGTTCCTGCCCACCAACGGCGACAGCCGGGACGTCGTCGGCGGCGGCCACGGCGTGCCGACGGGGGCCGCCGGAGGCGCCCGACCGGCCAGCGTGGCCTACCTGGGTCAGATCGCCCGCACCGCCGAGCAGCTCGGCTTCGTCGGCGCGCTCACCCCCACCGGCGCGTGGTGCGAGGACGCCTGGTTGAGCACGGCGATGCTCACCGAGGTCACCGAACGCCTCAAGTTCCTGGTGGCCTTCCGGCCCGGCCTGACCTCACCCACCCTCGCGGCTCAGATGGCCTCGACGTTCCAGCGACTGTCCCGGGGCCGTCTGCTGCTCAACGTGGTCACCGGCGGAGAGTCCTCGGAGCAGCGGGCGTACGGCGACTTCCTGGACAAGGACGCCAGGTACGCGCGGGCCGACGAGTTCCTGCACGTCGTCCGCGCGCTGTGGCGTGGTGAGACGGTCGACCACCACGGCGACCACCTGCGCGTCGAGCAGGCGCGGCTGCACCGGCTGCCCGACCCGACGCCGCCTGTCTACTTCGGCGGCTCGTCCGCCGCCGCCCTGCCGGTGGCGGTGCGGCACAGCGACGTCTACCTCACCTGGGGCGAGCCCCCGGCCCAGGTCGCCGACAAACTGGACCGGGTGCGGGCGCTGGCCGCCGACGCCGGCCGGGCCCTGCGGTTCGGCATCCGACTGCACGTCATCGCCCGGGACACCGCCGACGAGGCGTGGGCACAGGCCCGCCGCCTGCTCAGCGGCATCTCCGAGGCCGACATCCAGGCGGTGCAGGACGGCCTGCGCCGCAGCGAGTCCGAGGGGCAGCGCCGGATGCTCGACCTGCACGGCGGCTCCCGCGACAGCCTGGAGGTCTCGCCCAACCTGTGGGCCGGTGTCGGGCTGGTCCGCGGCGGCGCGGGCACCGCACTCGTCGGCAGTCACCGCGAGATCGCCGACCGGATCGCCGAGTACCACGCGCTGGGCATCGACGAGTTCATCCTCTCCGGCTATCCGCACCTGGAGGAGGCGTACTGGTTCGGCGAGGGCGTCCTGCCGATCCTGCGCGAGCGCGGCCTGTGGCGGCACCCCGACGGCCAGCCGGGGTCGGCGGACCACGTCGACGTCCCGTTCGCCGGGACGTCGACACCTCGCCCGCGACCCGCGTCCCTGATCGGTGGCAGCTGAGCAACTCGACACACCGCGCACCGCCCTGCTGAACTGCCACCGATCGCCGCGCCGGTTCGTCTGCGCGGATGGACCGGGGCGGTGTCGCCGTCGATCCCGAACGGACTGTTGCCCCGGCCGGTGACGATCCTCTACGGTCTGCTGAAGCGGTGGGCGGTGCGGTCCGCATCCGACCGAACACCGCCGGATGCTCGTCGCGCGGGCCGGGATGGTGGAGTCCCGGGCCACCCCGTGGGCGGGAGTTCCGGCGGACGTGTGACTCCAGCTCGTACCCCGGGTGACTGCTGCCCGGCGAGGCTCCACGCGGAGCCGACGGCGAGCCGGACACGCCGATCACCACCGGAGAGTCCCCGTGTTCCTCAGCCCCCACGAGCAGGACCGCCTGCTCGTCCACGTCGCGGCCGATGTCGCCCGGCGCCGCCGCGAACGCGGCCTGCGCCTCAACTATCCCGAAGCCGTCGCGATGATCACCGCCTTCCTGCTCGAAGGGGCCCGCGACGGCCGGTCGGTGGTCGACCTCATGTCGGCCGGCCGGACCGTGCTCGGCCGCGACGACGTCCAGGACGGCATCCCCGAGCTGCTGAGGGAGGTGCAGGTGGAGGCCACGTTCCCGGACGGCACCAAGCTCGTGACGGTGCACCACCCGATCCCGTGATCCCCGGAGAGATCCTGCCGGCGGCCAGCCCGGTGGAGATCAACGTGGGCCGGCCGGTGACCACACTGGTCGTGGTCAACACCGCCGACCGGCCGGTGCAGGTGGGCTCGCACTACCACTTCGCCGAGACCAACCCGGCCCTGAACTTCGACCGGGACGCCGCCTGGGGGCAGCGCCTCGCCGTACCGGCGGGCACCTCGGTCCGTTTCGAGCCGGGCGTGAGCCGCAGCGTGGACCTGGTCCCGCTCGGCGGCGCGCGCATCGTGCCGGGCCTGCGCGGGGAGTGCGCCGGCCCGCTGGACGACGCATCCCGGGCCATGTTGGCGAGCGACGTGCCGGCGAGCGACGGGCCGGCGCGGTGAGCGCCGTGCGGCGGGACCGCTACATCGACCTGTACGGACCCACCACCGGCGACCGCATCCGGCTGGCCGACACGAGCCTGCTGATCGAGGTGGAGACCGACCACTGCGTCGGCGGCGACGAGGCCGTCTTCGGCGGTGGGAAGGTGATCCGCGAGTCGATGGGACAGTCGCGGGCCACCCGCGCCGAGGGAGCCCTCGACACCGTCATCACCGGCGCCGTGGTGCTCGACCACTGGGGTGTGGTCAAGGCCGACGTGGGGCTGCGGGACGGGCGGATCGTCGCCCTCGGCCGGGCCGGCAACCCGGACACCATGCCCGGCGTCCACCCCGACCTGGTCATCGGCCCGGCCACCGAGGTGATCGCCGGCAACGGCCGGATCCTCACCGCCGGCGCGGTCGACACCCACGTGCACTTCATCTGCCCGCAGATCGTCACCGAGGCGCTCGCCAGCGGCATCACCACGCTCGTCGGCGGCGGCACCGGTCCCGCCGAGGGCACCCGGGCCACCACTGTCACCCCGAACGCCTGGCACCTGGCCCGGATGCACGAGGCGCTGGACACGCTGCCGGTCAACGTGCTGCTGCTCGGCAAGGGCAACACCGTCTCCACCGAGGCGCTCTGGGAACAGCTGCGGGCCGGCGCGGGCGGTTTCAAACTGCACGAGGACTGGGGCACCACACCGGCGGCGATCGACGCCTGCCTGCGGGTGGCGGACGCCTCCGGGGTGCAGGTGTCGATCCACACCGACACCCTCAACGAGGCCGGGTTCGTGGCCGACACGCTGCGCGCGATCGCTGGACGGGCGATCCACTCGTACCACACCGAGGGAGCGGGAGGCGGGCACGCGCCGGACATCATCACGGTGGCCAGCGAGCCGAACGTGTTGCCGTCGTCGACGAACCCGACCCGCCCGTACACCCGGAACACCCTCGCCGAGCACCTGGACATGCTGATGGTCTGCCACCATCTCAACCCGTCGGTGCCGGAGGACCTGGCCTTCGCCGAGAGCCGGATCCGACCGTCCACAATGGCCGCCGAGGATCTCCTGCACGACCTGGGCGCGATCTCCATCATCGGCTCCGACGCGCAGGCGATGGGCCGGGTGGGCGAGGTGATCCTGCGGACCTGGCAGAGCGCCCACGTCATGAAGGAGCGGGTGGGCGCGCTGCCGGGCGACGGTGCGGCCGACAACCACCGCGCGCGACGGTACGTGGCGAAGTACACGATCTGCGCGGCGATGGCCAACGGGTTGGAGCGGGAGATCGGCTCGGTCGAGCCCGGCAAGCTCGCCGACCTGGTGCTCTGGGACCCGGCGTTCTTCGGCGTACGACCGCACCTCGTGCTCAAGGGCGGCATGATCGCGTACGCCCAGATGGGTGACGCCAACGCGTCGATCCCGACGCCGCAGCCGATGCTGCCGCGCCCGATGTTCGGGGCGTACGGCGCTGCGGCGGCCGCGACCAGCCTGACGTTCGTGGCACCGGCCGCCCTGGACGCCGGTCTACGCCTGGACGTGCGGCGGCGGGTCGTGCCGGTCGCCGACGTGCGGTCCCGGGGCAAGGCGGACCTGCCGGAGAACAACGCCATGCCGCACATCGAGGTGGACCCGGACACCTTCACCGTGCGGATCGACGGCGAGGTGGTGGAGCCGGACCCGGTGCCTCAGCTGCCGATGGCCCAGCGGTACTTCCTGTTCTGATGGCGACGTCGAGCCTGCTCCTGTTGCTGGCCGACGGCCGCTTCCCGGCCGGCGCGCACGCGCACTCCGGCGGCCTGGAGGCGGCCGTCGCCGCCGGCCGGGTCACCGACCTGGCCTCGTTGGAGTCGTTCCTGGTCGGCCGGCTGACCACCGCCGGGCTGGTCGGCGCGGCGTTCGCGGCGGCGGCGCACCGGGTAGCGCTGCCGGTCGGTGGCGCCGCCGCCGACCCAGCCCAGCCCGGCGCGCGACCGCTCGGACGCGGCCATCCCGCCGGACGGGGTCCCACGCCGGCCGATTCCGGCGGACGGTCGGGTGCGCCGGCCGATTCCGGCGGGACCGCCGCTGCGCGCGACGCGTTCGCCGAGAACGGCGGGCGGTCGGGTGCGCCGGACGGTTCCGCCGTGCGGTCACGTGCGCTGGCCCAGCTCGACGCGGAGCTGGACGCGCGGACGGCCGCCCCGGCGCTGCGGGCGGTGTCCCGCCGCCAGGGGCGGGCGCTGCTGCGCGCCGGACGGACCATCTGGCCGCAGGCGTCGTTCGGTGACCTGCCCGTCACACCCGGGGGAGCGCACCAGCCGTTGGTGCTCGGGCTGCTCTGCGCCGCCGCCGGGTTGAGCCGCACCGAGACCGCCACGGTCGCCGTGTACGGGACGGTGACCGGTGCGGCCAGTGCCGGCGTACGTCTGCTCGGCCTCGACCCCTACCAGGTCCAGGCCCTGCTGGTCGGCCTCGCCGACCTGTGCGACGGCACGGCCGCCGACGCGGCACGCGCCGCCGACGATCCACCCGAGCGGCTGCCGGCCGCCGCCGCCCCGCTCGCCGACATCCATGCCGAAGCCCACGCCACCTGGGAGGTGCGTCTCTTTGCGTCCTGACACTGTTGAGCCGACCGCTGTATCCGCCGCTGTGCCCGCCGCCGGGCCGATCCCACCGCACGACGAGACCGTCCCGCACACCCATCCCGAACCGGGGGTGGACCCACACCCGCCGCTGGCCCGGTCGGGCCGAGCGCTGCGGGTCGGCATCGGCGGACCTGTCGGATCCGGTAAGACCGCCCTGGTGGCAGCCCTCTGCCGGGCGTTCGCCGACGAGTTGCGGCTCGGCGTGGTGACCAACGACATCTACACCACCGAGGACGCCGACTTCCTCAAGCGGGCCGGCGTCCTGGACCCGAGCCGGATCCGCGCGGTGGAGACCGGCTGCTGCCCGCACACCGCCATCCGCGACGACATCGGCGCCAACCTCGACGCCGTGGACGAGCTTGCCGAGGCGCTCGGCCCGCTGGACCTGGTGCTGGTGGAGAGCGGCGGGGACAACCTGACCGCCACGTTCAGCCGGGGCCTGGTCGACCGGCAGATCTTCGTGGTCGACGTGGCCGGCGGGGACAAGGTGCCGCGCAAGGGCGGGCCCGGAGTCACGTCCGCGGACCTGCTCGTGATCAACAAGACCGATCTGGCGCCCATGGTGGGCGCCGACCTCGCGGTGATGGACCGGGACGCGCGTGCCCGCCGCGGCGACCTCCCGACCCTCTTCCTGTCGATCGTCGGCGACCCGACGGCGGGTGGGGTCGCCGACTGGATCCGGCACGAGTTGGCCCACCACGCGGCCCTGCACCCCGTCGCCACGCCGGCCGGCCCCTCCTGATGCGAGCGCTCGCCCGGCTGGTGGCCCGCGCCGACGGCCGGGGCGGCACGGTCCTGACCGAGCTGCACGGCGAGACGCCGCTGCTGCTACGGCAGACGCCGGGCGATGGTGGCGTCGCGACAGTGCACGTCGTGGGCGGGGCCGCCGGCCCGCTCGCCGGCGACGACCTCCGCCTGGAGATCGACGTGGGACCGGGAGCGGCGGTACGGGTGCACAGCGTCGCCGCTTCGGTGGCCCTGCCCGGCCGACCCGGCGCGGTGTCACGGATGGCGGTGCGGGCGGTGGTGCACGACGGCGCGGCACTGCACTGGCTGCCCGAGCAACTGGTCGCGGCGGCCGGCTGCGCCCACCTCGCCGAATCCCGGATCGAGCTGGCCGCCGGGGCGAGGCTGAGCTGGCGGGACGAGTTGATCTGCGGCCGGTACGGCGAGGCGCCCGGGAGTGCCGTCGTGCACACCCAGGTCGACTACGACGGCCTGCCGCTGCTGCGTCAGTCGCTGGCAGTGGGCCCGCAGGCACCCGGCTGGGCCGGCCCCGCCGTGCTCGGCGGGGCCCCGGCCACCGGCTCGCTGCTGGTGGTGGACCCGTCGCGGCCCGCCCAGCCCGCGACGGCTGAAGGCACCGTCGCCCGGCTGCCGTTGGCCGGTGGCCCGGCGACCCTGTGGACGGCCACCGCCCCCGACGCGCACACCCTGCGCGCTCACCTCACCGTGTGCGAGGAGTGATCGAGCCCGACAGTCGATCCCCTCGAAAATCCGGTATCGCCCTCGATCCGGGCAGGACTGTGGTGCGGAAGTGCTTCTCGTACCAGCGGGCGCCGTCCGCGGTGGCGGTGGCCCGCCGGCTTCGCGCGATCATGGGTCGTTCTCCGGGCGACATGCTAGAGCGTCAGGGTCCACGTCTGGCCGACCAGGTCATGGCCGAAGCTGTGGTGCGGCTTCTCCTCGGTGAGCGTGAATCCGGCGCCCTGGTAGATCCGGCGCGCGGAGGTGAGCACGTCGTTGGTCCACAGGACGACTTGCCGGTAGCCGACCTGTCGGGCGAAGGAGAGGCACTCCTCGACGAGGCGGGTGCCGGCACCGAGACCGCGGGCGGCCGGGGTGACCAGGAGGAGGCGCAGCCTAGCCGTGTCGGGTTGATCACCGGTCAACAGGAAGACACATCCGACGCGTTCGCCCTCGGCTTCGGCGATCCACGCGGCCTCGCGAGACTCGTCATGGCCGAGGGCGTAGTCGGCGACGATCTTCGCGACTAACGCCTCGAAGTCGGTATTCCAACGGAACTGCAGGTCGTAGACCTCGCCATGGGCCATCACCACCCAGCCAACATCACCGGGACGGTCGGCCGGGCGCACGGTGATGCTGACCGACGGCTGCTGGTCTCGCTTCATGATCAGCTTCCCAACTAGTGAAACGACTGTTTCAGTAGAAGTTAGACTACGACGGTGACCACAGAGACGACGATCCCCTCGGCGCGCAAGGTCGAACTACTGGAAGCGACCTACCGGTACGTGCTCGAGAACGGCCTGGCGCGTTTGTCTCTGCGCCCCCTGGCTACGGCGATCGGTTCCAGCCCGCGCGTCCTGGTCTTCCTCTTCGGCAACAAGGACGGCCTGGTAAGGGCAGTATTGGCCCGGGCCCGCGCCGACGAGCTCGCGATCCTCGACCAGATCGGGATGTCAGGTGACCGCGCGGTCGTCGACCTGGCCGCCGCGGTCGAGCGCCTGTGGACGTGGCTGGCCGCCGCACAGCATCAGCAGTTGCTGAAGCTGTGGGCCGAGACCTACGCCAGCTCGCTTGTTGAACCCGACGGCGCGTGGGGCGGCTTCGCCGCGGCGACGGTGAGTGACTGGCTCACCGTCTTGGCCGCCCACCAGCCGCCCCAGGAGAGGGAAAGCGCGGAAGGCGCCGCCCGGCGCACCCTCGCCCTCGCAGTGCTCAGAGGCGCCCTGCTCGACCTGCTGGCCACCGACGATCATCAGCGAGTGTCAGCCGCGGTCCACTACCAACTCAACCTGCTTCGAGGCGGCCGCATCACGGCATCCTGAGATGGTGACGGTGGAGAACGTCGACGTCGACGCGTACGCCCATCGGATCCTCGGGCCCAGGGCTTCGCCAGGTCGAGCTGGCTGATCCCTCGGCGTCGTCGTCGCCACTGCCGCAGGAGCTCCCCGACCGTGTACACGATCGTGGGAGTCTGCCCCGTTCGCGCATCCCCGCACCTGACGGTCCCGCGGCTTCTTATCCTCGAAAGGATGTGCCAACCGGAGCGACTGCCGTTCGGAATGACGGCTCACAGGAGGCCGTGATGAGTGGGAAAGATCGACCCGCGGGCATCAGTCCGACAGCCGTGGAGGGCGCTCCTGGGCTGTGGCGTGTCGACCTCCAGAGACACGATCTCAGCATCGAGGGCCGTGAGGTCATCCAGAGTCGGGTGGAATTCACGCCGGACTCACCGCCATTCAAGCACTTCCACCCCGGCGAAGAGATCATCTGCGTGCTTCAGGGATCGCTGGAATACACCCTCGAGGGCCAGTCACCGGTGGTGTGCAACGTCGGTGACGCTCTCACCGTGCCGTACGGCGTCCACCACCAGGCACGCAACGTGGGCACTGGCGTCGCCGTCGAACTGGCCACGTACGTCGTCGAGAAGGGTAAGCCGCTTCTCACCAAGGTGGAGTGACCGCAGGGACCGGGTCAGTGGCGCGAGCCGGTCGCGTCGGCGTGATCGCGAGGACGGGCCGGGTCGAGGCGGTCAATCAGGTCGTCGAGGTGGCCGATGAGGGCGGAGTCGGCCGGTACGCCCAGGTCGGCGAGGCTCGCCCGGACCCGCTCGTCGAGGCGGGCGTGTTCGCGGCGGCCCCGGGCGGTCAGGTAGGCGCGGATCCGTCGGCGGTCCAGGGGGTCGATCCGCCGGAAGACGAGGTTACGGTCGACGAGCTGGTCGACCAGCTTGGTGAGGGTGCCCGGCGGCAGCGACGCCTCGGCGGACACCTCGCTCATCGGATGACCCTGACCGTCGGCGAGCAGGCAGAGCACCCGCCACGCCTCGGTGGTCAGCTCATCGTCGGCAAGGACGGCGCCCAGCCGGCGGGAGAGCAGCCGTTCGGCGCGGGTGAGCGAGCGCAGCAGGTCGGCTGGCGCCCCGGGCACGTCTGACATGGATCTCCCTGGTCCGGTGGCCCTGCCATGTTACCGAGTCGTCCCGGTCCGTGGTGAGCTCTGGTCTTCCGACGTGGGCCGGGCAATCATGTGCTCATGTCCGCGCCGGCACCGCCGTGGCTCACCGTCGATCGGGCCGTGGTCAGCATCGCGCTGGTCTATCCGATGCGCGGGCCGGCGGGAATGTTCGGCCCGACCTGCGAGCTCTGCGCCCAGCTCGCGGTCGAGGAGATCAACAGGTGTGGTGGGGTGCTGGGCCGCGAGGTGCGGCTGGTGCCTGTCGACGGCGGCGCCCCGCCGGCCGAGGTGGCCGCGGAGGTCGAGGCGCTGGTGTCGGTGGGCGCCGTGCAGGGCGTGACCGGTTGGCACATCTCCTCGGTGCGGCAGGCGCTGGCGCCCCGCGTCGCACACCGGGTGCCGTACGTCTACACCGCCCTGTACGAGGGCGGTGAGCGTACCGAGGGGGTGTTCCTGACCAGCGAGACGCCGGACGCCCAACTGTGGCCCGCGATGCGGCTGCTCGCCGGAGAGCAGGGCGTACGACGCTGGTTCGTGGTCGGCAACGACTACGTGTGGCCGCGGCGCACCGCGCGGGCCGCCCAGCGGTACGCGCTGCGCGGCGGTGGGCGGGTGGTGGGGCAGGCGTTCCTGCCGTTGGAGGCGCACGACTTCGACGACGTGTTGCGCCACATCGAGCGCAGCGAGGCCGACGCGGTGGTGATGTTGCTCGTCGGCGCCGACGCGGTGCGGTTCAACCGGGCGTTCGCCCGCGCCGGGATGGATCAGCGCTGCCTGCGGCTGAGCACCCTGATGGACGAGAACATGCTCCTGGCGAGCGGCGTCGGCGCGACGCGGCGGCTCTACAGCACGGCGGGGTTCTTCGCGGGCCTCGTGACGCAGGAGAATCTCGACTTCCACGGCGAGTTCGCCCGCCGGTTCGGGGTGGAGGCGCCGCCGTTGGGCAGCCTGGGGGAGTCCTGCTACGAGGGCGTGATGCTGCTCGCCGCCCTGATCGGGCAGGCCCGCACCCTCGACGTGCGGGCGATCGAGACGGCGGCCGACACGGTGGCGTACCACGGGCCGCGCGGTCGGCTGCGACTGCGGCGGCGGCACGTACGCCAGCGGATCTACCTCGCCGAGGCCGACGGTCTCGACTTCACGGTGCTCGCCCAGCTCTGACCGCCGTTCCCGGCCCTTGACAGCCCCACCCGGCTCGACCCTAAGATGCTTCCTGCGTGAAGGATCTGGCCGAGGGCCGGATGCCGCGAATGTGTGTCCACCGTCGGCGGAATCTGTTCGCCGGCCTTTGTGGTGGCAATTTTATCGCAGGATTCTCCCTGGCCGGCACCGTCTTCGACTGACGGTACCGGCCATTGTGGTGGGCGCCTCAACAAGGTCGTGGGAAACAGTCAATTAAGGACTGGGAAACACTCACGCAATCAAGTCGGTCGACGCTTTCCCTGCCCGTACCCGATGCGATGGCCAGAGGCGGCGTCCACCCGTCGACCTCGGCATCGCCGACGCAGCTCCACCGGACCGCACCGACCGTCCATTCGCCACTTGAGTGCACCGCAGGGAGAATAGATGTCACTTCTTTGGAGCCGCCGCATCCTGGCGGGCGCCCTGACCCTCGTCACCGCGGCCGCGCTGACCGCCTGCGGCAGCAAGACATCCGACGAGGGCGGCGCGGCCGGCGTCACCGCCGACGTCTCCGGCGACACCGTCAAGGTGGGCCTGCTCAACTCGCTCTCCGGCACCATGGCGATCAGTGAGGTCACCGTCCGCGACTCCATCATGCTCGCCGTCGAGGAGATCAACGCGGCCGGCGGCGTGCTCGGCAAGAAGATCCAGCCGGTCGGGGAGGACGGCGCCTCGGACTGGCCGACCTTCGCGGAGAAGGCCGAGAAGCTCATCTCCGAGGATCGGGTGGCCGCCGTCTTCGGCTGCTGGACGTCGGCGAGCCGCAAGGCGGTCAAGCCGGTGTTCGAGAAGAACAAGGCGCTGCTGTTCTACCCCGTGCAGTACGAGGGTCTGGAACAGTCGCCCTACATCTTCTACACCGGGGCGACGACCAACCAGCAGATCGTTCCCGGCCTCGACTACCTCAAGGCGCAGGGGGCGAAGTCGGTCTATCTGGTCGGCAGTGACTACGTCTTTCCCCGTACCGCCAACAAAATCATCAAGGCGTACGCGGCCGCCAACGGGATGACAGTGCTCGGCGAGGACTACGCGCCGCTCGGGTCCACCGAATTCGGCACGATCGTCAACAAGGTCAAGTCCTCCGGGGCGGACGCCGTGTTCAACACCCTCAACGGTGACAGCAACGTGGCCTTCTTCAAGGAGTACAAGTCCGCCGGCCTGACCGCCGCGGTGATGCCTGTGGTGTCGGTGTCGATCGCCGAGGAGGAGGTCAAGGGCATCGGCACCCAGTACCTGGAGGGCCAGTTGACCGCCTGGAACTACTACCAGACCACGCCCGGCGCGGCGAACACGAAGTTCGTGGCCGCGTACAAGGCGAAGTACGGCGCGGACAAGCCGACGAGCGACCCGATGGAGGCCGCCTACGTCAGCGTGTACCTGTGGAAGGCGATGGTCGAGAAGGCCGGCGCGTTCGACGTCGAGAAGGTCCGCACCGCCTCCGACGGGATCACCTTCGACGCGCCGGAGGGTCTTGTCACCGTCGACGGGAAGACCCAGCACATCGCCAAGACCGCCCGGGTCGGCAAGGTCGGCGCCGACGGTCTGATCACCGAGGTGTGGAACTCCGGCAAGCCCGTCGCTCCGGACCCGTACCTCAAGACCTACCCGTGGGCGAGCGGCCTGAGCTGACGACGCCGGCCCGGGCGGGGCGCGTTGCCGCGGGGCTCGCCCGGGCCACCCGACCAGCAGTACGGAGTACCCACCGTGACAGTCCTCTTCGGTCAACTCTTCACGGGCATCAGCATCGGCGCTGTGCTCCTGCTCATCGCGCTCGGGCTGGCGCTGACCTTCGGCCAGATGAACGTCATCAACATGGCGCACGGCGAGTTCATCATGGCCGGCGCGTACACCACGTACGTCCTGCAGCAGAGCATCACCGGCGCGGGCCTGTCGCTTGTGGTCGCGCTGCCGGTGGCGTTCGTGGTCGCCGGCACGATGGGTGTGCTGCTGGAGGTCCTGCTGATCCGCCGGCTCTACGCCCGCCCGCTGGACACCCTGCTGGTCACCTGGGGTGTGTCGCTGATGCTGCAACAGCTCGCCCGCGACGTCTTCGGCAGCCCGAACGTGCAGACCCGCGCGCCGGACCTGCTCACCGGCAACGTCGCGTTGCCCGGCGGGCTGACCGTCGCCAACAACCGGCTGTTCATCCTGGCGCTGGCCCTGGCCGCCGTCGCGGCGCTCACCCTGGCGCTGCGGGTCACCCCGTTGGGTCGCCGGATCCGCGCGGTGGTGCAGAACCGCGACCTCGCCGCGGTGTCCGGAATCCCCACCGCCCGGGTCGACCGGACGACGTTCTTCCTCGGCTCCGGCCTGGCCGGGCTCGCCGGGGTGGCGCTGACCCTGCTCGGCCCGATCGGCCCGACCATGGGCACCAACCTGATCATCGACGCCTTCCTGGTCGTCGTGGTCGGCGGGATCGGCCAGCTCAAGGGCAGCGTGATCGTCGCCTTCGCCCTCGGCGTCCTCCAGGCCACCGGGGAGTACCTGACGACCCTCAGCGTCGCCAAGGTGATCGTGTTCGTGGCGATCGTCGCATTCCTCCAGTGGCGGCCACAGGGCCTGTTCACCCTGCGGACGAGGAGCCTCGCATGACCGCCGTGACGCCCGCGCCTCCGAGCACCGCCACCGCGCCGGCCCCGGCCTCGGCCGGCGCTGCGCCCCCGGCCCGGTCCGGCGGCCGTTCGCGGCTGCGGACGGTTGCCGGCTTCGCGTTCGGCGCGGCGCTGCTGTTCGCCGTGGCGCCGCTGCTCCTGTCGGACTTCCGGCTGGCGCTGCTCGCCAAATACCTCTGCGTCGCCATGGTCGCGGTAGGCATCGGGATCGCCTGGGGTCGGGGCGGCATGCTCACCCTCGGCCAGGGCGTCTTCTTCGGCCTGGGCGGCTACGCGATGGCCATGCACCTCAAGCTCGCCGACGCGGGTCCCGGTGGGATGCCCGACTTCATGCAGCTGTACGGGCAGCTCGACGAGTTGCCGCTGTGGTGGCGGCCGTTCGCCAGCCCCTGGTTCGCGCTGCCCGCCACGGTGCTGCTGCCGATGGTTGTCGCCTTCGGGCTCGGTTCGCTCGTGTTCCGCCGCCGGGTCCGCGGCGCGTACTTCGCCATCCTCAGCCAGGCCCTCGCCGCCGCGATGGTGATCCTGCTGATCGGGCAGCAGGGCACCACGGGCGGCACCAACGGGCTCACCGACATCAAGGGCTTCTTCGGGTACGACCTGGACGACCCGGTCAACCAGCGGATGGTGTACTTCATCATCGCCGGCGTCCTGCTGGCGTTGCTCGCGCTGACCCGTCAGCTCATTCAGAGCCGCTACGGCGAGCTGCTGGTGGCGGTCCGCGACGGCGAGGAGCGGGTCCGCTTCCTCGGCTACGACCCGGCGTCGGTCAAGCTGGTGGCGTACGTGGTCGCGGCCGGCATGGCGGGGCTGGCCGGTGCGCTGTTCGTGCCGGCGGTGGGCATCATCTCGCCCGCGCTGATCGGGATCGTCCCGTCGATCGAGTTCGTCATCGGGGTAGCGGTGGGCGGCCGGGCCACGCTGCTGGGCCCGGTGCTCGGCGCGGTGGCGGTGGCCTGGGCGCGTACCGCCCTGTCGGAGCGTTTCCCGGGCACCTGGACGTACCTGCAGGGTCTGCTCTTCGTGGTCGTGGTGGCGTTCCTTCCCGGCGGCCTGGCGTCGCTGTGGGCGCTGGCCCGCCGTCGCGACGTCGGCGCGCAGCCGGCGCGGCGCGGGTGGTCACCGCTGGGTCGACGTCGCGCCGAACGGACGGAGGCGGCATGAGCGATCGCACCGAGCGAAGCGAGGGCCGTGAGCGCATGCCCAGCCGGCACGGCATGAGCGGCGAGCGGTTGGACGGGTTGTCCGTCCGTGACGTGCGGGTCAGCTTCGACGGTTTCACCGCCGTCGACGGCGTCTCGCTGGAGGTGCCCGCCGGCGACATCCGGTTCCTGATCGGCCCGAACGGCGCCGGGAAGACCACACTCGTCGACGCGATCACCGGCCTGGTGCGGGCCACCGGCTCGGTGCGGTTCGGTGACCAGGAACTGCTCGGTCGGTCGGTGCACCGGATCAGCCGACTCGGCATCGGGCGGACCTTCCAGACGTCGACGATCTTCGAGGAGCTGTCGGTCGTGCAGAACCTCGACATCGCGGCCGGCGCCCGGCGCAGCTGGGTGACCCTGGCCCGCCGGCGGCGTGGGATCCCCGACGAGGTGGCGGCCGCGTTGGAGACCATCGGTCTGACCGGGCGGGCCGACCAGCTCGCCGGGACGCTCGCGCACGGCCAGAAGCAGTGGCTGGAGATCGGCATGCTGCTGGTGCAGGACGCGCGGCTGCTGCTGCTCGACGAGCCGGTCGCCGGGATGAGCCACGAGGAGCGCGACGCCACCGGGGCGCTGCTGGAGACGGTGAGCCGGGACCGCACGGTGGTGGTGATCGAGCACGACATGGACTTCCTGCGTCGGTTCGCGCGCAGCGTCACCGTGCTGCACGCGGGGAAGGTGCTCAGTGAGGGCACGGTGGCGCAGGTCCAGGCGGACCCGCGTGTGCAGGAGGTCTACCTTGGCCACCCGGTCGCCGCCGGGTCGGCCCCCAGCGGTCTGGAGGCATGATGCTGACCCTGCGCGGGGTGCACGCCGGATACGGGCGTTCAAGGGTGCTGCACGGGGTGGACCTCGCCGTCCCGCCCGACGGGGTGGCCGCGGTGCTCGGGCACAACGGCGCCGGCAAGAGCACCCTGCTGCGGGTCGCGGCGGGCCTGCTGCGTCCCAGCGCCGGCACCGTCGAGCTGGACGGCGAGGACGTCACCCGTCTCGCGCCGCACGAGCGGGTGCAGCGCGGAATGGCGTACGTCCCGCAGGGCCAGCAGTGCTTCCCGCACCTGACCGCCGCGGAGAACCTGCGGCTGGTCGCCGACGGCCGGCGCGACGGCGCGGTGGCCACGGCGGAGGTGCTGGACCTGTTTCCGGCGCTGCGCCCGCTGCTGCGCCGGCGGGCCGGGCTGCTCTCCGGCGGCCAGCGCCAACAGTTGGCCATCGCCCGTGCGCTGATCACCCGGCCGCGGCTCCTGATGCTCGACGAGCCGACCGAGGGCATCCAGCCGTCGGTGGTCGCGGAGATCCAGGAGCGGATCGTCGAGCTGACCCGGCAGTCCGGGTTCAGTGTGCTGCTGGTCGAGCAGCACCTGGGTTTCGCGCTGCGGGTGGCGGACCGCTACCACGTGCTGGAGTCCGGCCGGGTCACCTCGGACGGCGACGGCGGTGTCACAGCGGAGCGGGACGTCCGGGCGGCCCTGGCGGTCTGACCGCGCCCGGAGGCGTCCTCCGGTTCGTAGAATCCGTGCCATGCAGATCGTCGAGTTGCTGGCCTCGCCCGTGCACCGGTTCCGGGGCCGGCCCTCCGACGGTCCGACGCCGGCCCCGCCCGGTGAGCTGGTCGACGCCGTCCAGATCCGGGCCGGCCTCGGCATCGTCGGCGACCGCTACTTCGGCAAACCGGCGCACCGCGACGCCAGCGTGACAGTGATCGCCCAGGAGTCCCTGCCGGCGGGCATCGGCCTGGCGGAGGTCCGCCGCAACATCCTCACCACAGGCATCGCCGTGGACGAGCTGATCGGCAAGGTCCTGATCCTGGACTCCGGCGACGGCCCGGTCAGCCTGCGGGTCAACCGCGCGGCCCGGCCGTGCGCCTGGATGGACGTCACGGTCGGGCCGGGCGCCTGGAAGGCGCTGCGCACCACGGGCGGCATCCGCTGTACGCCCCTCGACGACGGCGTGCTGCGCATCGGCCCGCTCGACGCCACCGTGAGCTGAGCGGGACAGCCCAGTCGTGTGGGTCAGACCGGGCTGATGTGGGCGGCGAGGATCCGCCAGCCGTGCGGGTCGTCGTGGACCCAGGTCCGCGTGTAGCGCAGGCGGGCCGCGAACGGCTGACCGTCGAACACCCCGGCGACCCGGCCCAGGAAGAACGTCACACCCGTCCGGCCGACGACGAGCAGGTCCAGCTCCTCCTCGACCAGCTCCTCGATGATCGAGGTGCGGTCCCGGTGCGCGGCCAGGTCCTCGGCCTTGCCGTGCTGGCGGCCGTCGGGGCCGATCGCGATGAGCTGGTCGACGAGCAACTGGTCGAGGGCCGCGACGTCACCAGCCCGCTGCGCGGCCTGCAGGGTGCGTTCGGCGTCGAGCAGCTCCGCCTCGCGTGCGCTGTCCGGCATGGCCGTCCTCCTGGTCTGCTGCGCCCGGCGCCACCGTCCGGACTGACCGCATTGTGGCAGCCGGCGCCGCCTCGACGTGGGCGCATCGGCGCGGTGGCGCGTTCCGTGCACCCTGGCCGTGCGCGTGCTGCCCAGAGCCGCTCGACTCACAGTGCCAGTCGGATGCGGACCACGGTGCCCTCACCGGCTGCCAACACGGCCACCTCGTCACAGATCTGCTCGACGATGGCCAGCCCGCGGCCTCGTACCGCGTCGGCGGCCGGCATGCCCCGGCCGAACGCCCGCGTCGGGCCCTGGTCGACGACGTCGCAGAACAACTGGTCACCCTCGGCCCAGAGCCGGACCCGTCCACCCTCGGCGGTGTGTTGCAACGTGTTGGTGGCCAGCTCGCTGACCGCAAGCGCCAGCAGCTCCACCCGCTCGGCCGGCAGGCCCCGGGCGGTGGCGCCGGCACAGACGAACGCCCGCAGTTCCCGCAGGTCGGTCGCCACCTCGTACGCCATGGTGTCCGTCGGCAGGGCGGGCGCGAGCTGTTCGGCGACGGCGCGGGTCTCCCGCTGGTTGGCCGCCATCAGCCCGCCAGCCGCGGGTCGTCGGCGGGCGGGCGCAGCAGGTTACCGATGCCGGTGATGTCGAGGACTGTCGCGACCGGGCCGGCGGCGTTCACCGCGTACAGGTGGCGGCCGTTGGCGCGGGCCTCCTGGTGGGCGGTCACCAGGCCGTGCAGGCCTGTGGAGTCGAGGAAGCGCAACCCGCCGACGTCGACCACCACCACCGGCGCGGCGCGCACCGCCGCGGACAGCACGACCGTCAGCTCAGGCTGGGCCGCCAGGTCGCACTCACCAGTCAGCGTGACCACGATCCGCCCGGGTGTCGTGGACGTGCGGGCCTCGAAGTGCGCCATCGGACAGCAGCACCCTTCCTCGTAGCGTCAGCTGTTGTCGGCACATCATGTCATCCGTCGGCGGACCGGCCACGTCGTCCGTTCGGCGGTTGATCACGAACAGCCGTTCCGCCGCGCGGTCGAGCCCGGACGCGTGCGGTATCGGCAGGCGCGACGGGTCAGGGCGTCGCGTCGAACGCGACGGACTCGCTCAGCTCGCGCCACCGGGCGTCGGACGTGGCGAGCGCCTCGGCGACCGTCGAGGCGGCCGCCACGGCGTCGGCGCCGAGGAGCAACCGTGCGGGCGGGTCGTCGACGCGGGTGATCCGGATGATCGCCTGGGCGGCCCGGCCGGGATCGCCGGGCTGGTTGCCGCTGGTGCGGCGCATCCGTTCCACCACCGGCTCGATGACCGGCCGGTACGGCTCGCTGACCGGCAACATGCTCATCGAGGCGCCCGCCCAGTCGGTGCGCAGCGCGCCCGGCTCGACAGTCGTGATCCGGATCCCGAACGACCCGACCTCCGTGGCGAGCACCGCCGAGAAGCCGGCGACCGCCCACTTGGCGGACTGGTACGCGCCCAGCCCGGTGCTGGCGACCCGGTCGCCGACGCTGGAGATCTGCACGATGTGCCCACGCCCCTGCTCCCGCAGCACCGGCAGGGCGGCGCGGGTCAGGTTGACCACCCCGAAGAAGTTCGCCTCGATCTGCGCCCGGAAGGCGTCCTCGGACATGTCCTCGATCGCGGCCACGTCGGCGTACCCGGCGTTGTTGACCAGGACGTCCAGGCTTCCGTAGGCGTCCACCGCCCCGCGTACGGCGCTCCGGGCGGCGGCGGGGTCGGTGACGTCGAGCGCGACCGTCCGGACCTGGTCGCCGTACCGGTCGGTGAGGTCGGCGAGCTGTGCCGGGTTGCGGGCCGTGGCGACGAGCCGGTCGCCGTCGGCCAGCACGGCCTCGGCGAGCGCCCGGCCGAGCCCTCGGGAGCAACCGGTGACGAGCCAGACTCGGGGCACGACGTCTCCTCCTGGCGGGCGGCTCGCGCTGTCGCTGCTGCCGGTGGTGGCTACGGGCGGATGTCCAGCGCGCCGATCAGGTCGTCGCGCAGGGTGAACCGGTGCCGCAGCTCGATCGGGCTGCCCGCGAACTCGCCCGACACCCGCGTGCGGACCAGGTACGAGTCACCCGCCTGGGGCGTCACCCCCACCGGTTCGGCGGTGTACGAGGTGGCAGCCGTCGTCCGCTGCGCCCACGAGCGGATCGAGGGCCTGCCGTCGTACAGCCGGTCCTCGTCGGCCACGCTCGCGGTGTCCGCGAAGCAGGCGACGAGAGCGTCGACGTCGCCGTCGCCGACGGCCCGGAAGTACCGGTCGATCACGTCGGGTAGGTCGACCGCCATCTGCTCCTCCTGCGGCACGGGCCGCCGTCGGGCGGCCGGCGTGTACCGGTCCGACCTCACCGTACGAGACGGGGTCGGCCGGGCGCGGAGCAACCACAGAACCGATGCCGACGTGAAGTGGATGCCCGCGCCCTGCGGCGCAAGGGTTTGTCGCCGATGGCCCGGGGTAGCCACGCGTCTCGGCAACGGAAGGGCGGGACCATGGCCGATCTCGGATTCGTCGACAAGGTCGCGGCACGGGCGGGCGTCTCACCGACGCAGGCACGCCCGCTGACCGAGGCCGTGCTGCGGACGCTCACCGAACGTCTCAGCGGCGGCGAGGCCGCCGCGCTCGCCCCCCATCTCGCCGACGAGCTGAGCCCCCTGCTGGTCAAGGCCGCCGAACCGCCGGAAACCTTCGGGTACGACGAGTTCCTGCGCCGTGTGGCCGAGCGCGCCGGGACGGACCGGCCCGGGGCCGAACGGGGCGTGCGGGCGGTTCTTCAGACCATGCACCGGGTGGTCGGTCACCGGGAGTTCACCGATGCCCTGGCCCAACTCCCGGCGGACCTGCGGGCACTGGCCCAACCCCTGCCGCACGGTCCCTGACCGAAAGCCGCGTCACCCGGCTTCCGGACGACAGGCATCGATGGCCGTTCGGTCCCTGGCGTCCCGGTGCGTCGGCGTATCTACTGTGCGTGACTGATCGAACGCGCAGTGGTGGCGACCGGCCGCTCCCGCCCGCCGGAGCTCCGCCGCTCCGAGCCGAGGAGCGCCCCCTTGACGTCCCTGCTGTCCCCGCGCACCCTGCTGACCGCCGCGACGACCGCCATCGTCGCGTCGACAGTTCTCACCCCGACCTCCGCCCTCGCATCCCCGCCCTCCTACCGCGTCGTCGATCTCGGCACCCTGAGCGGCGGGGCCGGCGCCGCGACAGCGATGAACGACCGTGGCGACATCGTCGGGTGGAGCACCGTCGCCAGCGGCGCCCGGCACGCCGTGCGCTGGCGCGACGGTGTCCTCACCGACCTCGGCGTGCTGCCCGGTGACACCGACTCCGCCGCCGTGGACGTCAACGAGTTCGGGGACGTGGCCATCACCTCGTACGGCGCGGACTACCTGACCCGCGCGGTGCTCTGGCGCGACGGCCGGCTCATCGACCTGGGCACCCTGGGCGGCGAGAACAGCGAGGCGATAGGCGTCAACGACCGGCGGCAGGTCCTCGGCACCAGCGAACCCGCAGGCGAAATGCCGCACCGCTTCCTCTGGCGCGACGGCGTCTTCACCGACCTGGGACTGCAGTACTTCTACGAGTTCACCGCCGACGTCAACAACCGGGGCGACGTGGTGGGTGGGTTCAACGTGCCACCGCGGGACTACCCCTGCACCTGCGTGGGCGGCCTGTTGCGCGACGGGGTGTTCACCCGGATCGGCAGCGCGGCCCTCGGAATCAACAACCGCGGTCAGGTGGTGGGCGAGGCCAACGGTCACGCGTTCCGGTGGCAGAACGGGAGGCTCACCGATCTGGGCACCCTCGGCGGCAGCCGTAGTTGGGCCACGGCGATCAACGACCGGGGCGTGGTGCTGGGCCTCAGCAGTCTCAGTCTCCCGAACGAGGAATGGCACCCGTTCCTGTGGCGCGACGGGGTGCTGACCGACCTCACCGACCGGGGCGTACGGGTGAACGACTCGATCGAGGACATCAACAGCCGGGGCTGGCTGGTGGGCGGCCGGGAGGGGCGGCCGCTCCTGTTCCGCTGACCGGCGCGGAGCGCGATCCGACCGGCCGTCGGTCGGACCGCGCCCCGCCGGGTGTCAGCCGGCGCTGACCACCCACTTCTGGTGCGCGCCACCGGTGTACGTGCCGATCTGGATCGGGGTGCCGTCGGCCGTGGCGCCCCCGGCGGCCTGCAGCACCTTGCCCGACTGCGGGTTGCGGATCGACCCGTCGGTCTGCGGCTGCCACACCTGCGACCCGGTGCCGTTGCAGGTCCACAACTGCACCTTCGTGCCGTCGGCGGTGCCGGCGTTGTCCACGTCGAGGCACTTGCCCAGCGCCCGGTACGTGTCGCCGCTGCGGCTCCACGACTGCGCGCCGGTGCCGTTGCAGGTCCACAACTGCACCTTCGTGCCGTCGGCGGTGCCCGCGTTGTCCACGTCCAGGCACTTGCCGCCGACGCCTGTGATGCTGCCCGAACCGCTTGTGGCGCTGCCGTACACCTCCAACTCGTAGATGCGCGCCGCGGTGTCGCTGGTGCTTGTCGGCGCGGCGACGGCCAGGCGGACGTAGCGGGCGCCGGGCGCGCTGACGTCGTGGGTCGTGGTGCTCGCCGTGTTGCCGGTCACCGTGGCCCGGGTGGTCCAGTTCGTGCCGTCGGGGCTGGACGCGAGCGTGAAGTCGCGGGTGTTCCAGGCGGTGTCCTCACCACCTGCGCCGGCGTGCTTCACCACCACGCGGTTGAGCGCGTAGCTGCCCCCCAGGTCCACCTGGAGATACTTCGAGGTGCCCTTCGAGCACCACTTGTCGCCGTTGCCGCCGGTGACGCTGCCGTTGACGGCCTTGGCCGGCGCCTCGGTCGTCGAGCAGGAGCTGTCCGCGGTGGCCGGCTTGTTGAGGGCCAGGTTGGTCCCGCCGGTGACGCCCGGGATGGCGTTGAGCGTGTACCACGCCTCGGTACTCCACAACGACTGGCCGCTGGTGGAGGTGAACGGTTGCGGTGACCGCAGGTAGACCACCCGGCCGGCCTTGCGGCCGTCGACGGCCAGGGTGACCTTCTTGCCGTCGGCCGAGAGGGTCGCCCCGCTGACGGTCAACGTCTCCTCGTCGATCTTCGGGCCGCCGTAGTTGGACGTCGCCTCGTACCGCCACTGCTTGACCTTGTAGTGGGCGGCCAGGTTGGCGGCGGTCGCCGCCGAGACCGGCTGGGTGTACTCCACCTCGAAACCGGCGGTGGTGGCCCGCATGGCCAGCATCTCGAAGGTGCTGGCGCTGTTCGGGGTGAGCTTCTGTAACCCGTACGTCAGCTTGCCGCTCTGCCCCCAGTTGCCGCCCGCGCCGAGCCCGCCGACGTAGATCGCGCCGTCCGGGCCGAGGTTGACCTCGGAGACGCCCGCCTCCAGGCCCTGGGTGAGCCGGAACAGCGCGCCCTGGTACTCGCCGTTCACCTTCTCCACCGAAGCGCGCTGGAGGCCGCCGTAGGTGACGTCGCCGATGACGAACTGGCCCGCGTACCGCCCGGTGGTGAGGTAGAGCGGCGTGCTGGGGGAGTTGGCGATCTCGTTCTGCGGCATCCAGAGCACCGGCGGGGTGACCGGGTTGGCGTCGAACGGGCCCGCCGGGGTCGTGTAGTGGTTGAAGAAGCGGCCCTGCTTGATGTGCACCAGCTTCGACGACGGCAGCCAGCCGCCCTGGTTGTCGGTGACGAAGATGCCACCCTCCGGGCCCCAGCCGATGCCGTGCGGCGTGCGCAGACCGCCGGCGACGTAGCTGACCGCGCCGGTGTCCTTGTTGACCTTGATGGTGGTTCCCCGGTTGGCGGCGGGCTGCGGCACCGTGGTCGCGCCGCCGTAGTCGATCGACACCGACAGGTTCACGTAGAAGAAGCCGTCCTGGTAGAGCAGGCCGAACGCGAATTCGTGGAACTTGCCCCCGTACGGCCAGGTGGCGACGGTGTCGAGGCGGTCGGCCACCTCGTCTGAGGTGGTGTCCACGAGCCGGGTCAGCCGCTGCTTCTCCGACACGTAGATCACGCCGTCGACGACCTTGAGCCCCATCGGCTCCTTGAGACCACCGGCGATCTTCTTGGTGGTCACCGATCCGGGACCGGTCGCGCCGCCGGTGTTGCCCAGGACGTACACCTCGCCGTCCTGGGACGTGCCGGACTGGTCGCTGCCGCCCCAGGTGCTGATGACGAGCCGGCCGTCGGCCAACCAGTCCATCCCGGTGACCTTCGGCTGGAAGCCTGAGGGCCGCAGGTTGGTGAGCGTGTAGCCGGGGTGCACACCGATGAGAGGCAGCCCGTCGCCGGGGGAGTCGGTGATGCCCTCGCACTCCTTGCGGCCCGGCGCGGTCACCCGCACCACGCCGGCGTCGGTGCTCAGCGCCGAGGTCGGCACGACCACGAACGACGACGAGCCGGGCGTACGCCACTCCAGGGTGATCTGCTGGCCACCGGCGCGCTCGAAGTGGTCGATGCGCAGCGGGTGCAGCCCGGCGGTGAGGGTGACGCCGCCCTCCTTGGGCGGTGTTGCGCCGTGCAGGCCGTCGTGGTTGATGACGACTGTGTTGTCGATCGCCAGCTTGGACCCGTCGTCGCTGCTGAGTCGGAAGGTGTAGCTCCCGGCCTGGGTGATGGTGATGTTGCCGAGCACCTGCGAGACGAAGTTGTCCTCGAAGCCGAAGTCGGCGGCCGAGGTCCAGTTGATTGTGGACATCAGCTTGTCCACGTTCGGGGTCTGTGCGGGCTTGAGCGTGCAGATCTCGGAGAGCGGCACCTGGACGTCGTAGACGCGCAGCGTGACGCCCGGTTCCTGCTCGGGGGCGGCGTCGGCCGGGTCGGCCCAGAAGCCAACGGCGAGGACGAGCGCGAGCGCGCCCAGGACGGGACTGCGGGATCGGCGCAGCAGCGGTGTGCCCATCGTTCCTCCACAGAGGATAGGAGTGATCGACGGCCGACGTGCAGCGATGGTGAGGCGATGGCCGCCGACCCGGTCCGTAACGTCCTCGACGCCGACGAGTGACGATCCGGAAACACCGGGTTGATGGGTCGAGACATTAAGGGGTTTCGATGACAGTGTCCATGCCTTTGCATCGATACATCAAAAGTTCCCGATGTCCGTGCGAAAGGTCGTGGCCCTGATCCCTGGATGTCGGAAATGTGCGCGCGACGGACGGCGCTTCAGGTGCCGGCCAGGGGCGAGCGCGCCGGGCGATACGAACGCCCTCTGGCGGTCGTTGTTGGACAAAAGGTGGCGCGCGCCCCGGCCCGGGGCGTCACACCGATGAGACTCAGCGGCGGCCGCGTCGCGCCGGCCGACCGTTCGTTCCGCCGCGCGGACGAGAGGCCCCGCCTCGTGGACGCGGGACCGCGCCGCGCGAAGTGGTGGCGCCGCGGGATGGGCGTGCTGTCGGCCGGCGGCGGGCCGCCACCACGACGATCGTGCCGACGATCAGCACGACGGCGGCGGGCACCAGCCAGGGCGGAAGCCCTCCGGCCGGCGGGGACGCCGGCGGCGCGGCCGCGGGGGTGACGGCCGGGTCGAGTGTCGCCAACGGCACGGCCGAGGCCGAGGGGGTGCCCTCGGCCCGGGCGAGCAGGGCGGGATCGGGACCGTTCGTCGGTGCCGTCCAGCCGGCCGGGGCCGCGGTGCTCGGGCCCTGGTAGTCGAAGGTGACGGTGCCCCGCACCGCTTCGCCGTCCGAGGCGACAGTGAGGTAGGTGGCGGTGTAGCGGCCCTTTGCCGGCCAGTGCGCGACGCTGACCATGGCGGGGAAGCCTGTGTGGTAGACCCGCGGCTCGAAGGTGCCGTTGACCAGGAAGTACTCCTGCACCGGCTTGTCCAGCCGCTTCGGCTCGCCGTGTGACCAGCCGCTGTCCACCCGTGACCCGTTCGGGCCGGTGACTGTGAAGTGCGCGTTGGTGGCCGGCTTCTCGGTGAAGTACAGGCCGATCTGGGCCAGGGGCCTGCGGACCACGGTGCCGGTCAGCGGCGTGGAGGTCGCCAACTGTCCGTGCGCCGACGCCGGGGCGGCGGGCAGCGCCAGCGACACCACCAGCAGCGCCGCCAGAACGGCGACGGTGCGGCGCACAACGTGACAGACAGTGACCAACCTCGATCGCATTCGTTCATCATGGTCATTTCCCCGCCGCCGAACAAGACGTAGAGTTCACCCTCCGACGATCAGCTCGACACCCCGTCCCCCCGCGTCGTTCGGAGTCCGCCCGTGTACGTCCGCGCCCCCGGTGCCCGCCGCACCGCCATCCCCACCACCCTCCTCGTGACCGGTCTGTTCGGCGCCCTGCTCATCGCCGGCTGCGGGCACGACGACGATCCGTCCGTGGCCACCCCCGCGACGCCGCCGACGTCGGCCGCCGCACCCACCACCGCCGCTCCGGCCTCGGCGGACAGTCCCACTCCCTCCGCGACCGCCAGCACGCCCGCGGTCGACCGGGAGATCACCGTTACCATCGCCAAGAAGCGGATCAATCCACCGACCGGCCGGGTGACGGTGTCCAAGGGCCAACTGGTCCGGATCACGGTCACCTCGGACGTCGCCGACGAACTGCACGTGCACGGCTACGACCTGGGCGCCCGACTGCCCGCCGCCAAGCCTGCCTCGGTGGAGTTCCGGGCCGACAAGACCGGGCTGTTCGAGGTGGAGACGCACGAGACCGAGCTGGTGCTGTTCCAGCTCCTCGTCCGCTGAGCCCGATGACCGGCGGTCCCGCGCTGCTGGCGCACGGCGTCGGCGGCCGTCAGGACCTGCCGATCACGCTTCCCGAACTGGTCGTCGCCGCCGCCCTCACCCTTGTCGTCACGTTCGTCGCCCTGGGCCTGCTCTGGCGCGAGCCACGCCTCGACCGGGACGCCGCCGGTGGCCGGCCGGTGCCCGACCGGCTGGCCGGCCTCGTCGACGCCCCCGCGTTCCGGTGGACGCTGCGTGGACTGGGACTGCTCGCCGCCGGCTGGTTCTGCGTGGGCCTGCTCGCCGGGCCGGACACCCCGGACAATCCGACGGCCGGCGCGCTCTACGTGCTCCTCTGGGTGGGGCTGGTTCCCGTCTCGCTGCTGTTCGGTCCGGTCTGGCGGGCGGTCAGCCCACTGCGTACGGTGCATCTGCTCGTCGCCCTGGCGGCGCGGCGCGATCCGGCGCGCGGCGTCCGGGAGTTGCCCGCCGGCCTGGGGCTCTGGCCGGCCGCGCTCACCCTGTTCGGGTTCGTGTGGCTGGAACTGGTCGCGCCGGAGCGTGCCACCCTGCCGGTCATCACCGCGTGGCTGGCCGGGTACGCCGTGGTCATGCTGGGTGGGGCCGCGCTGTTCGGCGCGGACTGGTTCGACAGGGCCGACCCGTTCGAGGTCTACAGCGCGCTCGTCGGCCGGCTCGCCCCGATCGGCAGGGCCGCCGACGGTGTGCTGGTGTGGCGCAACCCGCTCGACGGGATAGCCGGGCTGCGACCCCGCCCCGGACTCGTCGCCGTGGTGATCGTGCTGCTCGGCTCGACCCTCTTCGACAGCCTCTCCAACGCGCCGGCGTGGCTGCGCTTCTCCCAGGAGAACGGCCTGCACCCGGCGGTCACCGGCAGCGCCGGACTGGTGGGGGTCATCGGCGTCGTCGCCGTGGCGTACCTCGTCGCCACCGGCGCGGCCGCCCGCGTCGGCCGCGCGGGATCGGCCGGTGCCGCGGACCTGGCGGTCAGCGTCGAGTCCCGACGGGTGCCGGGCGAACTCGCGCACTCGATAATGCCGATCGCCGTGGGTTACGTGGTGGCGCACTACTACTCGCTGCTGATCCTGGAGGGTCAGCGCACCGTCGCCCTGCTGTCCGACCCCCGCGACACCGGAGCGGACTGGTTGGGCACGGCGGGTTGGCAACCGCACACCGCGCTCGTCACCCCGTCCGGGGTGGCCAACCTGCAGATCACCGTCATCATCGTCGGGCACCTGCTCGGCACGCTGCTCGCCCACGACCGCGCCCTGTACCTGTTCCCCCGGGCGCGGGCGGTGGCCGGTCAGCTCCCGCTGCTCGCGCTGATGGTCGCGTACACCGTCGCCGGACTGCTGCTGCTCTACGCCGGCTAGGGCGGCGCACCGGCCCGGTGCCGACGCGTCCGTGAACACGGGTGAGGATGGGGTGTGGACTCCGCACTTCGACGCTACCTCGACGACCTCGTGGACACCGCCCGGGACGTGCTCGGCGGCGACCTCGTCGGCGCGTACGCGGCCGGCTCGGTGGGTCTCGGCGCGTACCAGGCCGGCCGCAGCGACGTGGACGTGGCTCTGGTCAGCGCCGGCCCGCTGACCGAGGCCGCCAAGGTGACGCTTGTGGCGCGGCTGCGGCACGAGACGCTGCCCTGCCCGGCACGCGGGCTGGAACTGGTCGTGTACCAGCGGGCGGTGGCCGCCGCCGGCAGCCCCGAGCCCGGCTTCGAGGTCGAGTTGAACACCGGGCAGGCCATGCCGTTCCGCCGCACCCTCGACCCGGCCGACCGCCCGCCGAGGGACGGCCGGTTCTGGTACGGGCTGGACCGCAGCATCCTGCACCAGAGCGGGCTGGCGCTGGTCGGGCCGCCGGCCGCGGAGGTCTTCGCCGACCTCACCCCGGCCGACAGGCGCCGCCTGCTGATCGAGGCGCTGACCTGGTGGCTGGCCCTGCCGACGCCGCCGGGCGACCGGCCCGCGCCCGGCGCGGAGGACGCGGTGCTCGGCGCCTGCCGTTCCCTGGTGCGCCACCGCGACGGTGCGTGGCTGTCCAAGGTGGCCGCCGGCCGGCGACTCGTCGACACCGGCGACCCGGCCGAGGTGATCCGCCGGGCGATCGCCGCGCGGCACGGCGGGCCACCGCCCACGGGTACCGAGGCGCGCGCCTTCCAGGAGCGGGTACGCGCCGAGATCGCCGGCTGACCTCACCCGGCGGGACGTGCTCAGCGTTGTCGGGCCGGCTCAGCGCACCGGGCGGGACTTCAGCGACGCGAAGAGCAGGTTGAGGCCCTCGGTCATCGTCGGATGCGTGATGACCGCGTCCCGCAGCGCGGTCCACGGCATGGAGCCGAGCATGGCCAACTGCACCGAGGTGATCACCTCGCCCGCCTCCGGGCCGAGCAGCGCCGCACCCAGGATCAGGTCGGTGCGGGCGTCGATCACCGCCTTCCACATGCCGCGCGTCTGGCGCAGGGTGCGGGCCCGGGGGATCGCGGCGACGGGCAGATGGGCCACCTGGACGTCGTACCCGGCGCGGCGCGCGTCGCTCTCGCTGAGACCGACCCGTGCCAGCTCCGGGGTGGTGAAGACGGTGTACGGGATGAGCCGGCCCGCCGTGCTGCGTTGCTCACCGGCCAGGTTCGCCCGGATGATCCGGTAGTCGTCGAGCGAGGCGTGGGTGAACTGCGGGCTGCCGGCGACGTCCCCGGCCGCCCACGTCCGCTCGGCGCTGGTACGCAGGTACTCGTCGACCACCACGAAGCCCCGGTCGTTGAGTCGGACACCTGCCGAGTCCAGCCCCAGCCCGTCGGTGACCGGTGCCCGGCCGGCCGCCACGAGCACCTCGTCCCCGGTCACCACGCTGCCGTCGTCGAGGGTGATCCGGGCCGTACCGTCGGCGTCGCGGTCGACCCGGGCGACAGTCACCCCGACGCGTACGTCGATGCCGTCGTCGAGGAAGACCCGCATCATCGCGTCGCCGATGTCCGGGTCCTCGCGGGTGAGCAGTTGGGGACCGCCCTCGATCACCGTCACCACGCTGCCGAACGACGCGAACATCTGCGCGAACTCCACCCCGACCGTGCCGCCGCCGAGCACCACCAGCCGTGCCGGCAGCCGATCCAGGCGCAGCAGATCGTCGCTTGTCAGCACCCCGGCCTCGGCCATCCCGGGTACGGACGGCAGATACGGGCGGGTGCCCGTGTTGATGACCACGTCGTCGCCGCGCAGCAGTCGTTCGCCGCCGTCGGCCAGCGACACCCGCACGGTCCGCGCGCCCACGAACCGGGCCTGACCGATCACCAGGTGCAGACCCGAGTCGAGGAACTGCTGCCGGTTGGCGGCGACCATCCCCTCGACGACGTCCTGCTTGTGCGCCCGCAGCAGGTCCACGTCGACCCGGCCGCCCTCGACCACGAGGCCGAGCGCGGCGGCGTCGCGGAGTTGGCGGGCCGCCCGCGCGCTCGTCACCAGCGCCTTCGTGGGGATGCACGCGACGTTTATGCAGCTGCCGCCGATCATGCCGCGTTCCACCATCGCCACCCGACGACCGGACCGGGCGACGTCCATGCTGAGTGTCTTGCCGGCCTTGCCGCCACCCACGACGAGCAGGTCGAAGTCCTCCGGTTGGTCGGTCACGGGCGCTCCTCTCGGCCGCGCGGCGCTCCTGGGTCGCCGGTCCGGCCGGCGGCCGTCGGTGCGTGTCGGCCAACCCAGCCTGCCAGCTCCGACGGGACGTTCGGGACGATTCCGTGCACAACCGCCTTGGCGTACGTCGTCCCCGACCGTCGGGACCCGCCCACCGCGCGCAGGTCGATCCTCGGCCGGCCTCCCGTCGTCACCGGCAGACCGTTACCCGGGCCCGCGCGCAGGCGTACGGACCCGGGTGCAGGGCGAGGTCAGTGCCGGGCGGTGCCGTTGTCGCTGACCGGCTGCCCGAAGGCCAGGAACGGTACGGGCGTGGGAGGCTCGGGCCGCGTGAAGATCGGCTCGGGGTGGTTGGCCCGCATCCCCGACGTGGCCGTCCGATCGGCCGGCTCCACCGGGTACCGCAGGGGCACCCCAGCCGGGCGCTCGCCGTCGGCCTGGTCACCACCGGTGCGCTCGCCGTCGGCGTGCTCGGCCCCGGCGTGCTCGGCCCCGGCGTGCTCGGCCCCGGCGTGCTCGGCCCCGGGGTGCTCGGCCTCGGCCCGGGTCTGGTCGGCCCGGCTGTCGTCGGCGTCGCCCCGCTCGGCGTCGCCCCGCTCGGCGTCGCCCCGCTCGGCGTCGCCCCGCTCGGCATCGCCCCGGTCTGCGTCGCCCCGGTCGGTGTCGGCCCGGTCGCTCGCGGGCCGGTCGACGGGGAGCAGGTCGACACCGCTGCGGGCCGCGCTCGACCGGGAACCGACCATCGGGTACTCGGCGGTCTCCGTACCGCCGGCCGCGGCGGCCATCACGGCGGCGGCGGCCAGGTCGGCCACCCGCTTCGCCTCCCGCTGCACCCGGGCGCGGACGTCCTTGGCGTGCCGCTCGGCGGAATCGCCGGCCCGCCGGGCCTCGTCCAGTCGGATCGCCTCGGCGGTCAGGTCCCGCCGCACCTCACTCAACCGCTGCTGCACGCGGGACAGCTCGTTCTCCAGGGTCTCGCCTTCCCGGCGGACCTCGGCGAGCTGCTGCTCGGCGGTCTCCAACTCGGCGTGCAGTTCGGCCGACTCCTCCCGACGCTCAGCGATCTCCTGCTGAAGCGCGGTCAGCTGCTCCCGGTGGCTGGCCGCCTGCTCGTCGGCCCGGTTCCGCAGCTCGGTCACGTGCTGCTGCGCCTCGGCCAGCAGCGCGGCGATCTGCTGCTCGGTGGAGCTGCGCTGCTCGGCCAGCTCCTCCTCCGCGGCCGCCTGCAACTCGGCGATCTCCTGCTCGGCGGCGCTGCGCCGCTCGGCGACCTCGCGCTCCACACCGGCCTGCCACTGGGCCATCTCCTGCTGGTTCTTGGCCCGCGCCGCCTGGACCTCCTGCTGGATCTGGGTGCGGGCCGACTTCATCAGGGCGTCGGCGGCGACCCGGGTCTGGTTGAGCTGCTGCGCGCTCTGCTCGGTGATGCGCTTCGACTCGTGTTGGGCACGCTCGTGCGCGGCCTCGCCGTCGGCGCGCAACTGCTCGGCGCGCTCCCGGATCGCGGTCAGCTCCGCCTCGGCCACCGCGCGTCGCTCCTCGTACGCGTGCTCCTGCTCGGTGCGCCGCGCGGCCAGCTCCTCCGACAGGTCCTGGCGTGCCTGCGCGGCCCGCTCGCGGGTGTCGGCGAGGATCCGCTCCGCCTCGGTGCGCAGCTCGTTGGCCAGGTCGCTTGCCGACTCGGTGATGAGGGCGGCCTGCTTCTCGGCGAGGGTCAGGATCTCGCCGACCATCGGGCCCAGGTCCTGGAATGAGGCGCGGTCCACCTGCACCGGCTGCTCGTGCAGCTCGGCCAGCTCGGCGCGCAGCCGCTGCACCTCGGCGGTCAGCTCACGAACCCGCACCGCCGAGCGCCCGTGCTCGCCGCTGAGCATCGCGATCTGGCCGTCGAGCTGCTCCAGGTGCCGGTCCACCTGGCGTTTGTCGTAGCCGCGCAGGGCGAGCTCGAAGCTCGGCCGCGAGGCCGCGTCGTCGCGTGCTGCGAGCGGCTCAGCGCCGATGGACATGCACCATCCTCCGTACGATCGGGGGCGTCAGGGCCGGCGGTCGACCGCCCCTGCGGGCCGTGAGTGTGGCGCAACGCTACCGCCGAGCCCACCCCGGTGCGAAGGCCCGCCCCGTCTCGATACCGCACGCTTGTCGATCGTGGAGCCGCAGTGCCCGGAAGGCCCTGATCCGCGGCTCTTGTCATCCACCACGACTCCACGATCGACAGGTTCAGCGGCGGCGAGCCAGCAGGACCGCGTCGTGGTGGACGACGTCGTGCGGGCCGGGACGGGCGCGGGTGTCGGTGGTGAGCACGTCCCACCGGGTCGGGTCCAGCGAGGCCGCCACGTCCTCGGCGGTGTACATCATGTCCGGCATGTGCATCCGGTGCCCCGACGTCCACAGGTCCGACGGGTGGTGCCCGACGATCAGCAGCACGCCGCCCGGGGCCACCGCGTCGGCCAGCCGGGCGAACAGCTCCCGCCGTGGCGTCGGGGGCAGGTGCATGAACTGCGCCGACACCAGGTCGTACGCCTGCTCGGCGGGCGGCTTGTCGCGCAGGTCGACGTGTGTGAACTCGATCCGGTCCGCGACACCGGCGGCCTCGGCGTGCTCGGCGGCCCGGGTCAGCGCGGTGGTCGAGATGTCCACCGCCGTCACCCGCCAGCCGCGCTCGGCCAGCCACACGGCGTCGGCGCCCTCACCGCTGCCCACGTCCAGAGCCCGCCCCGGGGCCAGGTCCGTGGCCTCGGCGACGAGTTGAGGGTTCGGGCGGCCACTCCACACCGCAGGCTTGGACTGGTACCGCTCCTCCCACGCCGGCTCCTCGAATGTCGTGGCCACCAACTGCCGGTACGCGGTCACCGCGTCGCGGGTGTCCTCGGCGATGAGGTCGGCGTTGATCGCCGCGCCGGCCATCAGCCCGGCCGCGGCGGAGGTGATGACCTGGCCTCGCAGGTCGGCCACGTTGCCGGCCACCCAGACACCCGGCACTGTCGTCGCGCCTGTCGCGTCGGCCGGGATCTGGGTGCCGATCACGTGCCCGCCCATCGTCACCTCCTCGGGGGCCAGGCCCAGCCCCACCAGCAGGTCGGCGCGGGGCACCGTGCGGGTTCCGACCACGACCACGTCGAGGGCCACCACCCGGCCGTCGGCGAGCCGTACTCCACTCAGCGCGTCCCCGGCCACCTCCAGCGCCGCGACCGGGCCGGGCACCACCGCGATGCCCCGCGCGGCGAGTCGCTCGGCCGTCTCCTCGTCCGGGGTCGGGGCGTCGTGCAGCAGGAGCAGCACGTCGGAGGTCCACTGCCGCCACATCTCGGCCTGGTGCACGGACATCGGCCCGGTCGCCAGCACGCCGACCCGCCGGTCCCGCGCCTCCCAGCCGTGGCAGTACGGGCAGTGCAGCACGTCACGGCCCCACCGCTGCGCCACTCCGGGCACGTCGGGCAACTGGTCGGTGAGCCCGGTGGCCACCAGCAGGCGACGGGCCCGCACCGAAGCACCGTCGTCGAGGGCGAGGCGGAAGCCGTCGCCGTCCCGGCTGACTGTTTGCACCCGGCCGGCGCGGAACTGCCCGCCGTACCCGGCCACCTCGGCGCGTCCGGCCGCGAGCAGCTCACCCGGCGGCGTGCCCTCCCGGCCCAGGTAGTTGTGCACGTGGTCGGCCGGCGCGTTGCGCGGCTCGCCGGAGTCGATCACCAGCACCGACCGCCGGGCCCGGCTCAGCGCCAGTGCCCCGCTGAGCCCGGCCGCGCCGCCGCCCACCACCACCACGTCGTATGTCTCGTCCACCGGATCGTCCCCCTACTTGTCGGCTGAGCCCACCATCCGTCGCCGTCGCCCCGGTGGCAAGTATCGTTGCCGTTATGGCAAACGAGGACAGCGCCGCGCTGGCGGCCGTCGGCCCCCGACTACGTGCCCTGCGCCACCAGCGCGGCACCACGCTGACCCAGCTCGCCGAGCTGACCGGCATCTCGGTGAGCACCCTGTCCCGGCTGGAGTCCGGCACCCGCCGGCCCACCCTGGAGCTGCTGCTCCCGCTCGCGAGGGCGTACCAGGTGGCGCTGGACGAGCTGGTGGACGCCCCGGCCACCGGCGACCCTCGCGTACGCCCCAAGCCGATAGTCATGCACGGCGTGACGTACCTGCCGCTGACCCGCCGACCGGGCGGCCTCCAGGCGTTCAAGCAGATCCTCCCGCCGGACCCGACCGCCGGGGGGCGTACCCCACAAACCCATGAGGGGTACGAGTGGCTCTACGTGCTCTCGGGCCGGCTGCGCCTGCTGCTCGGGGACCGCGACATCATCCTGACGCCCGGGGAGGTGGCCGAATTCGACACCCGCGTCCCGCACCTGATCCTGAATCCGGGCCCCGGCACCGCCGAGGCGCTCAGCCTCTTCGGACCGCAGGGGGAGCGGCTGCACGTCCGCGCCCGCCCCGCCACCGCAGACAAGGCAGGCGACTCGTGATCACCATGGGATTGCCGACGCCGGGGCACTCGGGCGAGCGATCCCCGGTGCGAGGATGGCGCGGTGACTGAGGTGGCGTACCGGCGGCAGAGCGACCGGATCGAGTACCGGGACATCGTCGTGCACGAGGTCGCGGGTTTCCGCCCGCTGACACTGGACCTCGTCGTGCCGGTGGACGCCCCCGAGCCGGTCCCGGTCCTGGTGTGGATCCACGGCGGTGCGTGGTTGTTCGGCTCACCCAAGCAGCCGGCGGCCTGGCTCATGGAAGCGGATCCGTTCACCGCCGCGATCCGTGCCGGATTCGCGGTCGCGTCAGCGCAGTACCGGCTCAGCGGCGAGGCGCCCTTTCCCGCTCAGCTCGACGACGTCAAGGCGGTCGTGCGCTGGCTGCGCCGCGAGGGCGGCACGGTGGGCGTCGACCGTGATCGGATCGGGGTGTGGGGCGAGTCGGCCGGCGGGCACCTGGCCTCGCTTGTCGCCCTGACGGGGGACGACCGGGACGACAGCGTCGTCGGCGCGGCGGTGTGCTGGTACGCGCCGTCGAACCTGCTGACGATGCAGGTGCAGGCGCACGAGTCCGCGACGATCGACCACGATGCCGCCGACTCACCCGAGTCCCTCCTGATCGGCGGCGCGGTGGCCGAGAACCCGGAACGGGGTCGGGCGGCCAGCCCGATCGGCTACGTCACGGCGCAGGCCCCGCCCATGCTGCTGATCCACGGCGACCAGGACCTCCTCGTGCCGGTGGGGCAGAGCGAGGAACTCGCCGCGGCGCTGGCCGCAGTGGGTGTCGAGGTCGAGTTGTCGGTGGTGCCGGGGGCCGGCCACTGCTTCACCGGCGTCCCGTTGGAGCCCGTGGTTCGCGACAGTCTGGCGTTCTTCACCCGCGTTCTCGGGTCGTAGGGCGGGAGCGCGCGGCGGCCGTCCAGCCTGGTGGTGCCGCGAGGGCCGGACCGGTTCCCCTCCGGTCCGACCCTCACGAATCGTTCCGCGCTAGGCGCGGAGTCTGCGCTGCCGGACGACCAGCAGCAACGCGGCACCGAGGAGCACTGCGAGCACACCGGCCGCCATCCAGCCGCCGATCGGGAACGACGTGCCGGTCACCGGCAGCTTCCCCTTCACCGGGATGGTGATGGTGGACTCCGGCGCCACCGGCGCCGGGCCGTCCGGCGGGGTGCCGGTGGCCGTCGCGCTGTTGCGCAGCGAACCGTGGTGATAGTCGGCCTTGCTGACCGTGTACGTCGCCGCACAGGTCACGGCGGCACCGGCGGCCAGGGTGACCGAGCCGTTGGGTGTCCGGTCCGGGCCGCAGGTGATCGGGCCGAGGTTGGCCGGTGCCGCCGGTGCCGTGAGGGTGTCGGTGACAGTCACGTCGGTAAGCGCCACGCGGCCGGTGTTGGTGACCACGAACTGGAACGGCACCTGCTGACCCGGCCGGGTGATCTTCTCGGTGCTGCTGGACTTCACCACCGTGATGGCCGCGCCCCGGGTGGCCGTGACCTCGGCGGACGCCGGTGCGGAGCGTACCGGTGCGGGTGGTTGTTGGCCGGGGATGGTCGGCGGCGTGCCGGCCGCCACGGCCGTGTTCGTGATCGTGCCGGCGTCGATGTCCGCCGCGGTGACGGCGTAGGTCGACGTGCAGGTGGTGCTCGCCCCGGAGGCCAGGGTGACGCTGCCGTTGGCGACCGGTGGGGTGCCGCACGTGATCGCCCCGGGCGTGCCGGTGCCGGAGAACTCCGTCTCGTCGACAGTCACCGCGCTGAGCGGGGTGGTGCCGGTGTTGGTCACCACGAACCGGTACGTGACCACGTCACCGGCCGTCGACACCACTGTGGGTGTGACCGACTTGGCGATGGTGATCGCCGGGTGCGGGATCGGGATGTCCAACGGGGACGGCGGGGAGACCGGCGGCGGCCCGAACGGTGGCGTGCCGGTGGCGGTGGCGACGTTGCGCAGCGACGAGCCGACGAACTCCTCCTCGCTGACGGTGTAGGTCGCCCGGCACTGGATGGACGCGCCAGGCGTCAGGGTCACCTCGCCGTTCGGGATGTTCTGCGGGCCGCAGGTGATCTCCCCGAGTACGTCCCGCTCGGACGGCGGCAGCACGGTGTCGTTGACTGTCACTCCGGTCAGCGTGAGGCCGCCGGTGTTGACCACCAGGAAGGTGTACGGCACCTGCTGGCCCGCCGCGGTGATCGCCACCGTGGTCGATGACTTGATCACGTCGATGTCGGCCGCGAGCCCCGCCTGGGGAATGGTCAACGTCGAGGGCGGCGAGTTCACAGGCGTACCCCCGGGTGGGGTGCCGTGTGCGGTGGCGGTGTCGGTGACGCCGTTGTTGTCGAGGTCGGCCTGGGTGACCGTGTAGGTGGCCGTGCAGGCGGTTGACGCACCCGGCGCGAGGGTAGTCGTCGCGCAGGTGATCGGGCCCAGGTCGGCGTTGGACGAGGGCGGCGCCTGCACGTCTGTGACATTCACGCTGGTCAGGGTGAGCCCGCCGGTGTTGACCACGTGGAACCGGTAGGGCACCTGCTGCCCGACCGTGCCGATCGTGGTGACGTCGGAGACCTTGACCACCGAGATCGCGGCGACCAGCCCGGATTCGGGAATCGTCAGTGTGGACGGCGGCGAGTTCACCGGAGTCTCGGTGCCCGGCGGGGTGCCGTGCGCGGTGGCGGTGTCGGCGACCGCGTTGTTGTCCAGGTCGGCCTGGGTGACGGTGTAGGTGGCCGTGCAGACGGTCGCCGCACCCGGCGCGAGGGTGGTCTGCGGGCAGGTGATCGGCCCGAGGTTGGCGTTGGACGAGGGCGGGGCCTGCACGTCGGTGACGTTGACGTTTGTCAGCGTGACGCCACCGGTGTTGATCGCGAGGAACTGGTAGGGGACCTGCTGCCCGACCGTGGTGATCGTCGTCGTGGTGGACGACTTGACGACCGAGAGCGACGGCGTGACGTCGGCCGCCGGGATGGTCAGCACGACCTGATCCGAGTCCACCGGCTCCTCGGTCCCCGTCGGGGTGCCGTGCGCGGTGGCGATGTCGGTCAGTTCGTCATGGTCCAGGTCGGCCTGGGTGACGGTGTAGGTGGCGGTGCACGCGGTGGTCTCGCCGGGCGCGAGGGTGGTCTGCGGGCAGGTGATCGGCCCGAGGTTCGCGTTCGAGGACGGCGGGTCCTGCACGTCGGTGACGGTGATGTTGTTCAGCGTGATGCCGCCGGTGTTGGCGACCAGGAACCGGTAGGGCACCTGTTGGCCCACCGAGTTGATGGTCGCGCTCGTGGACGACTTCACAAGCGAGATGGCCGGGGAGGGCGCGTCGCCCGGGATCGTGAGCGTCGACGGATTCGACTGGACGGGCGTTCCCCCGCCGGGAGGGGTGCCGTGCGCGGTAGCGGTGTCGCGTACGGCGCCGAGGTCCAGGTCGGCCTGGGTGACCGTGTAGGTGGCGCTGCACGTGGTCTGCGCGCCGGGGGCGAGGGTGGTCGCGGCGCAGGTGATCGGCCCGAGGTTGTCGTTCGACGACGGCGGGGTCTGCACGTCGGTGACGCCGACGTTGGTCAGGGTGAACCCGCCGGTGTTGACCACGTTGAACGTGTACGGCACCTGCTGCCCGACGGTTGTGATCGTGACGGTGGTGGACGTCTTGAGCACCGCGATCGCGGCGACCAGGCCGGTCTCCGGCAGGGTCAGCGTCGAGGGTGGCGAGTCCACAGGCGTACCCCCGGGTGGGGTGCCGTGTGCGGTGGCGGTGTTGGTGACCTGGTCGTTGTCGAGGTCGGCCTGCGTGACGGTGTAGGTGGCGGTGCACGCGGTCCGCGCGCCCGGCGCGAGGGTGGTGGCGGCGCAGGTGATCGGGCCGAGGTTGTCGTTGGACGAGGGCGGCGCCTGCACGTCGGTGACGGTGACGTTGGTCAGGGTGAGGCCGCCGGTGTTGACCACGTGGAACGAGTACGGCACCTGCTGTCCGACGGTCGTGATCGAGGCGGTGGTGGACGTCTTCGTCACCGTGATCGACGGGATCAGCCCCGCCGCCGGGATGGTCAGTGTGGACGGCGGTGAGGTGACCGGGGGGCCGGTGGGTGGCGTACCCTGGGCGGTGGCGGTGTCGGCGACCCGGTCGTTGTCGAGGTCGGCCTGCGTGACCGTGTATGTGGCGGTGCAGGTGGTGGTCGCGCCCGGCGCGAGGGTGGTGGCGGCGCAGGTGATCGGGCCGAGGTTGTCGTTCGAGGAGGGCGGGGTCTGCACGTCGGTGACGCCGACGTTGGTGAGGGTCAGGCCGCCGGTGTTCGCGACCAGGTACCGGTAGGGCACCTGCTGGCCCACCGACGTGATGGACGTGGTGGTCGACGACTTCACGACGGTGACGGCGGCGGTGAGCCCCTGCGCCGGAATGGTCAGGGTGTCCGGATCGGACACTACCGGCGGTCCGGTGGGTGGTGAGCCCTGGGCGGTGCCGACGTTCGTGACACCGCCGTTGTCGAGGTCCGCCTGGGTGACCGTGTAGGTGGCGGTGCACGCCGTCCGGGCGCCCGGCGCGAGGGTGGTGGCCGCGCAGGTGATCGGACCGAGGTTGGCGTTGGACGAGGGCGGGGTCTGCTGGTCGGTGACCGAGATGGTGGTGAGCGGGACGCCGCCGGTGTTGACCACGTGGAACGAGTACGGCACCTGCTGGCCGACGGTCGTGATCACCGTGGTGGTCGACGCCTTGATCAGGTCGATGCCGGCCGGGCTCGCGCCCGCGCAGGACAGCGTGGTGCTGAACGGGAAGTAGTGGATCTCGCCGCCGCGGTGGTCCAGCGTACGGGTGATCACGCTGCCCTCGGTGTTGCTGGCCGAGAGGTCGGTGAGGCTGGCGTTGGGGGCGTAGATGGTGCCTTCGACCGTGGCGGCCCCCGGCGTGAGGGTGAGCGCGGTGGCGGTCGGGAAGTTGAACAGGATGTAGCGCGCCTGTGGGCCGCCGATGCCGGAGAAGTTCGGGGCGGTCCAGTCGAACGTGTTGCCGACCCCCGTGGTGTCCACGTTGACCAGCAGCGGGGTGCTGGCGGTCGGCTGGTTGGCGAAGGTGAGCGTCTGAATGTTGGCCAGGTCGGCGGCGGTCAGGTTCAGGACGTTTGTCACGCCCGGGGTGAGGGTGACCACGGCGTTGCTGCCCGCGGGGATGGGCCGGGGGAGCACGTCGCCGTTCGGAGTCCGGAGCACCACGGTGTTGTCGCAGGTGGCCAGGCCGGCGGTCGTGTCGCGGAAGGCGGTGAAGGCCCCGGCGAAGTTGATCGGCGAGGTGGGCCCGACGCTGGGGACGGGCTGTCGGGTGACAAGCTCCACCCGGGGGGACGCGTCGTAGTTGTCCGACGGCAGGATCCGCGTGTTGACCTGGGCGCCGTTGTTGTCGGTGTCGCGTACGACGGTGCCGGTCAGGTCGCCGACCTTGGCGTACCCGCTGGAGAGCACCTGGAGACGGGTGCCACCGACGCTGCCGGCGAAGTTCACGCGCCCACCGACGACGAGCGCGCTCGGTCGGGCGTCGCCCGGTACGACGAACGACCCGGCGGTCGCCCCGGCGAGTTGGTAGTTGCCGAAGGTGAGGTCTCCGCCGACGGCGAGGGTGCCCTCGTTCTCGTCGCTGACGACGTTGGCGTCGCCCTCGGTCATGACCCCGAAGCTCAGCGCCTCGGCGACCGGGTCCACCGGCCCGACGTCCTCGGCCGCGGTCAGTACCCGATTCGGCAGGGGCGTGGCCGGCGTCGGCGCCAGCAGAGCGTTGACCGCCAGGATGGCGCCGACGGCGGTCAGCGCCGCCGCGCGGGTCCTGCGGCTACCCCACGAAGAAATCCTCATCACGCCCCCGTTGTGTCCGATGTGCCAGGGGAGCGTAGCGAGGCAATTGTCGAGCTATGAGCTATTTGTCCGAAATGATGACCGGGGTGGGAGATCAGCGCGGCGCGGCCAGCGGCGGCGCCGACGGCCCGAAGGTGGTCAGGAACCGGTCCCGGAAGGTGTCCATCGGCCACACGGGCGCCTGCGGGCCGGGCCGCAGCCCGTCCTGCCAGCCCCATCCCGCGACCCGGTTCAGCACCGCCGGGTCCCGGGCGACGATGGTGATCGGCACGTCCCGGCTCGCGCCCTCGCCTGTCACCACCGGGGCCGGCTGGTGATCGCCGAGGAAGACCAGCACGAGATCGTCGTCGCCGTAGGTCTGTACGTAGGAGATCAGCGTCTCCAGCGAGTAGGCCACGGCCTGCCGGTAGCCGGCCCGGATCCGGCCGGTGTCCCGGTCGTTTGAAGCACCGTCCTCAGTCGCGCCGGCGTCACCGTGGTAGACCGCGCCGTCGCCCACCTCGTCCCAGCCGATCATGTGGGGCACCGCCGTCCACGGGGAGTGGCTGGAGATCAGCGGGATCTCCGCCATGATCGGACGGTCCGCGTCCGCGCGGACCTGCCGCTGGAAGAACGACAGGGTGTACTGGTCGGGCATCGGGGCGTAACTGAACTTCGGGCCCCGATAACCGAGCGCCGCGGCGTCGTAGTAGCTGTCGTAGGAGAAGAAACCCCGCTCCGGCCAGGGCTGGGTCGCCGCCGGCAGCACTCCGACGGTCTGCCAACCGGCCCGGCGGAACGCGCCGTTGAGGGTGAGCCGGTCGCTGGCCAGCAGAGAGCGGTGGCGCTGTTCGTTGTTCGTCCACAGACCCGACAGCAGCGTGTCGTGGGCCAACCAACTGCCTCCGCCGAACGTCGGGGAGGTGAGGAAGCCGCTGCGCGCGCCGTACCCGGCCGCGCGCAGCCGCTCCGTCCCGGTGTCCAACACCGCGTTGACCTGCGGCGCCAGCTCTGGATCCTCGACGGCGTCGCGCCCGTAGCTCTCCACGAAGGCGAGGACGACGTCCTTGCCACGCAACCCGGTCAGCAGTTGGTCACCCGGGACGTCCTGAAACGGATCGGCGTCGATCTGGGCGGTGAACCGGCCACGGTCGGCCAGTCGTGCGTCCACCTGCTCGGCGTGCGCGCCGACAAGCGCGGTGGTCCCGGCGTCGGCCACCGGCACGCCCGGGACGATCCGTACCCCGACGACGGCGCAGACCACCCAGGCGACAGTCAACGCGGCCACCGCCCGCGTCGCCACCCGCTCGTGGCCGACCAGCAGCGACGCCAGCCGCCGCACCGCCACGGTCACCACCAGCAGCAGCGCACCGACCAGCAGCACGACGCCCACCACCGCGCCGACCGCGCCGGCCCGTCCGGCCGAGTCCCGCACGAACCCGTACGCGTCGTCGAGCAGCAGCCAGTCCAGCACCAGGTCGAACGGCCGGTCGAGGGCCGTGCGGAAACCCAGGTCGGCGAGCTTCACGATGGCCAGCAGCCCGAGCAGCGGCCCCACCACTGCCACCACCACCCGCCGGGGCCGTGGCGGCAACGCCAGCAGCAGCGCCGCGACGAGCAGACCCTCCAGCGGAATGCGCAGGAACGCGCCGGGTGTCAGCTCGCCGAGCCGGTCCGGGCCGACCAGGACGGCGTACACCAGACCCACCGCCAGCACCGCGCCGGCCGCCGACCACGTCCGCCGGGCACGGCCGCGCCGCACGGGCGACACCACAGGAGTACGCCCCGAAGCGTCACCGGTCGGGGCGAGGCGCGGGCGTTGCCGGCCGGTCAGCCGGCGCAGCCGGGCGGGAAGGCTCATCACGACCTCCAGTCGGAGTGGACCGTACCGCCCGAGCGGGCCGCAAGCGCGGGCACCGGGCCGGGAACCGGCAGCAGCGGCGGCACGACGAGCGGCGCGTGCCCGCCCAGCGGAAGCAGGGGCAGCGCCACAGGTGCGGCGGGCGCGGGCGTGGCGATCGGCAACGCGACCGCGATCGGCGCGGTGACCGTCGGCGCGGCGACCTGCGGCGCGGCCCGGCGGCGGTGCCACAGCCAGGCCACGTCGCGACCGAACGACTCGACAAGCAGGGCCAGCGCCGCCACCAGGACCACAGCCGTCCACGGCTCCGGCAGCACCCGCGCGGCGGCGACCGCCAACACCACCCCCTGCGCGGCGGCCACCACCTTGCGCCAGTAGCGCGGCGGCAACGCGGCACGCAGCCAGGGCAGCACGGCGCTCGCCGCGACGAAGACGTACCGCATCGCGCCGACAGCCAGCACCCAGCTCCCGGCCGTCGGGGCGACGTACACGCTGAGAACCAGGATGAGGAACGCGTCGACCTCCATGTCGAAGCGGGCCCCGAGCGCGCTGACCGTGTCGGTGCGCCGGGCGACCTGACCGTCCACCGCGTCCAACAGCAGGGCCACCCCGCTCAGGGCGACCAGCAGCCCCACCGGCGTCGGACGGCCGAACGAGTCCACCACCAGCGCGGTCACCGCGCCGACCAGGACGGCCCGGGCCAGCGTCACCCGGTCCGCGGGACCGAGACGGGACGCGCCGGCCAGGTGCAGGCCCCGGCTCAACGCGAGGCAGGTGAGCGCCGCGTAGCCGGCCCCGGCCAGCCAACCCGCCGGGCTCAGACCCACGGTGGCGGTCAGCGCCGCCAGCACGACCAACTGCGCGCTCAGCCCGATCACCGGACCGCTTCGAACTGTGGGCACCGTACCTCCGTGTTTATGATCGACGACCCCGACAGGGAACACGGAAATCAGGGCCGTTCGGTTCGACAGGGACAAAAGGTGAGGTGTGCGAGGGTGATCCGCGAGGCGTACGCCTGCTGGGTGCGCGAGCCCGGCGCGGCGGAGATCCGGCCGGTGTCGCTGCCCGTTCCGGGGCCCGACGAGGTGCTGGTGCGAGCCCGCTACTCCGGGGTGAGCCGGGGCACCGAGACGCTTGTGTTCGCCGGCCGAGTGCCCGTCGACCAGTACGCGGCGATGCGCGCCCCATTTCAGGAGGGTGACTTCCCGGGCCCGGTGAAGTACGGCTACCTCAGCGTCGGCGTGGTCGAGCAGGGCCCGGCGGAGCTGCTCGGACGTACGGTGTTCTGCCTGCACCCGCACCAGAGCGCGTACGTCGTGCCGGCGACCGCAGTGGTGCCGGTGCCGGACGACGTGCCGCCCGCCCGCGCCGTGCTCGCCGGCACTGTGGAGACCGCCGTGAACGCCCTGTGGGACGCCGCGCCCCTGGTCGGCGACCGGGTCAGCGTCGTCGGCGCGGGCATGGTGGGCTGCTGTGTCGCGGCGCTGCTCGCCCGGTTCCCCGGCGTGCAGGTCGAGCTGGTCGACACCGACGCCCGTCGGGCCGGGATCGCCGGCGCCCTCGGTGTCGGGTTCGCCCAGCCGAGCGACGCGACAGGCGACCGGGACCTGGTCGTGCACGCCAGCGCCACCTCCGCCGGGCTGCAACACGCGCTGGACCTGCTCGCGCCCGAGGGCACGGTGATCGAGCTGAGCTGGTACGGCGACCGGCCGGTGCAGGTGTCGCTGGGCGGCGCCTTCCACTCCGGACGGCTGACCGTGCGCAGCAGCCAGGTCGGCATGGTCGCGCCCGCGCGGCGGGGCCGCCGCAGCTACACCGACCGGCTGGCGCTGGCCCTGGACCTGCTCGACGACCCGGCCTTCGACGCGCTGATCACCGGCGCGTCCCGGTTCGCGGAGCTGCCCGACGTACTCGCCCGACTGAGCACGGGTGACCTGCCCGCGCTCTGCCACCTCATCACCTACGACGACGGGGAGTGACAGTGTTCAGCGTGACAGTTCGGGATCACATGATGATCGCCCACAGTTTCCGGGGCGAGGTGTTCGGTCCGGCCCAGCGCCTGCACGGGGCGACGTTCGTGGTGGACGCGACGTTCCGCCGCCCCGACCTGGACGCCGACGGCATCGTCGTGGACATCGGCCTGGCCACCGAGCAGCTGCGGGCCGTGGTCGGCGAGCTGTCCTACCGCAACCTCGACGACGAGCCCGCGTTCGCCGGAATGAACACCACCACCGAGGTGCTGGCCCGTACCGTCGCCGACCGCCTGGCCGAGCGCGTGCACGCCGGTCAGCTGGGCGCCGGGGCGCGTGAGCTGGCCGGCATCACCGTCACCCTGCACGAGTCACACGTCGCCTGGGCCAGCTACGAGCGGTCGCTGTGACCGACGCGGGCCGGCCGACGCCGGCCCACGCCGCCGTCGTCGTCGGCGAGCCCGGCAGGACGGTGCACGTCGTCCTGCCCGGCGACATCGACGATCCGGCAACGCCCAGCGGCGGCAACGCCTACGACCGGCGGGTCTGCGCCGGTCTCGGCGAGAGCGGTTGGTTGGTGCGGGAGCACCCGACGCCCGGAGCGTGGCCGCACCCCGACCCGGCCGCCCGGGCGGCGCTGGCCCGGCTGCTCGCCGCCCTGCCGGACGACGCCGTCGTGCTCGTCGACGGCCTGATCGCCTCGACCGTGCCGGACCTGCTCACCCCGCATGCCCGACGGCTGCGCCTCGTCGTGCTGGTGCACATGCCCCTGAACGACGAGGCCGAGGGCCGTGCGCTGGCCACCGCGCGGGCCGTCGTCACCACAAGCGAGTGGACCCGCCGTCGCCTGCTGGCCCGCCACTGGTTGTCCGCCGACCGTGTCCGCGTCGCACCGCCGGGAGTGGCGCCCGCACCACCGGCGCCCTCCGGCTCGGCGGCCGGCGACCGGCTGCTCTGCGTCGCCGCGGTCACCCGCCACAAGGGCCACGACGTGCTCGTCGACGCCCTGTGCGTGCTGGCCGAGATGCCCTGGACGCTCGTCTGCGCCGGCACGCTGACCCGGGAACCCGATCTGGTGCGCCGGTTGCGCGACCGGCTCGCCGGCGCCGGGCTGGCGGAACGGGTCCGGCTGGCCGGCCCGCTGACCACTGCGGCGCTCGATGCCGCGTACGCCGCCGCCGATCTGCTCGTGCTGCCGTCGCGCGGCGAGACGTACGGGATGGTCGTCACCGAGGCGCTGGCCCGCGGCGTGCCGGTGCTGGGCACCCAGGTGGGCGGCCTGCCGGAGGCGCTCGGTCGTGCGCCCGACGGTGACCTGCCCGGGCTGCTGGTCCCGCCGGACGACCCGGCCGCCCTGGCCGGCGCCCTGAGCTGGTGGTGGGGTGACGAGGAGCTGCGGGCCCGGCTCCGGCGTGCCGCGCTCGCCCGCCGCGACACCCTGACCGACTGGCCGGCGACGACCGCGCGCCTGGCCGCAGTGCTCAAGGAGGTGGCGGAGTGACCGTCGACGAGACCCTGCCGTTCGCCGACTGGCTGCGTCTACGCGAGCCGGCCGACGCGGCGGCCCGCGCCGAGGACCTGGTGGACGCCGTCCGGCCCCGGCTGACCGGCGACGCCCCGATCATGATCCACGACCTGGGCAGCGGCACCGGCTCGATGAGCCGCTGGCTGGCGGCGCGGCTGAGCGGGCCGCAGCACTGGGTGCTGCACGACCGCGACGCCGACCTGCTGGCTCGGGCCGCCGACAGCATGGCCGGGGTGACCGCCGCCGACGGAGCGCCGGTCACCGTCGACACCCGTTGCGGCGACCTGACCCGGCTGAGCGCAGCCGACCTGTCCGACGGCGCGCTGGTCACCGCGTCCGCGCTGCTGGACATGTTGACCGCCGAGGAGGTCGATCGGGTGGTGGCCGCCTGCGTCGACGCCGACCGTCCCGCCCTGTTCGCGGTCTCGGTGACCGGACGGGTCCGGCTCACCCCTGCCGACCCGCTCGACGCCGAGGTCCAGGAGGCGTTCAACGCGCACCAGCGGCGTACCGTCGACGGCCGCCGGCTGCTCGGCCCGGACGCCGCCGCCGCCACCGCGGCCGCGTTCGCCCGGCGGGGCGTGCGCGTACGGGAGCGGTCCAGCCCGTGGCGGCTCGGCCCGGAGCAGGCCGACCTGGCCGCCGAGTGGTTCCGCGGTTGGCTGGGCGCCGCCTGCGAGCAACGCCCCGACCTGGTCGGCCCGACCCGGGCGTACGCCCAGCGCCGGCTGGCCGACGCGGCCGCCGGCCGGCTCGGCGTGATTGTCGAACATCAGGACCTGCTGGCCGGCGGATGAACCGTCGCCGCCCTGGGTACGTGCTCTAGAGAGAGTGGACGATCTTCGGGGAGGACCGGCGTCGATGCTGTGGGCCTGGGCACGAGTGGTCGGCGGGGTGGGCCTGCTCGCCGTCCTGCTGTGGCAGGTGGGTGGCGGCCCGTTCCTCGCCGGCGTACGGCTGATCAACGCGCCGTCCCTGGCCGCGGCCCTGCTCATCGGCGTGCTCACCACTGTCTGCGCGGCGTGGCGGTGGAGCCTCGTCGCCGGTGGCCTCGGCGTACGCCTGCCGTTGTCGACCGCCGTGGCGCACTGCTACCGGGCGGTGTTCCTCAACGCCACGTTGCCCGGCGGGGTGCTCGGGGACGTGCACCGGGCGGTGCGCCACGGCCGCGACGCCGGCGATGTCAGCCGGGGCATCCGCGCGGTGATCTGGGAACGTACCGCCGGCCAGGTGGTCCTGGTGGGTGTCGCGCTTGTGGTGCTCGCGGCGTTCCCGTCCCCGGTGCGGCCGTACCTGCCGGCCGCCGCCGCCCTGCTGCTCGCGGGTGGGCTGGCAGTCGTGTTGCTGGCGCGGCTCCTGCCCGGCACCGGCCGCTCCCGGTGGGCCCGCGGCGTACGGACCGCCGTGGCGGACATCCGTGCCGGCCTGCTGGCCCGACGGACCTGGCTCGGCGTCCTTGTCGCCTCCGCCGTGATGGTCGCCGGTCACCTGGCCACCTTCCTGGTGGCGGCGCGGACCGCCGGCTCCGACGCCCCGCTCACCCGGCTGCTGCCCCTGACACTGCTCGCCCTGCTCGCCATGGGCCTGCCCCTGAACGTCGCCGGCTTCGGCCCCCGTGAGGGGGTGGCCGCCTGGGTGTTCGGCGCGGCCGGGCTCAGCGCGGCCGAAGGTGTCGCCACCGCCACCGTCTACGGCGCCCTCGTCCTGGTGGCCAGCCTGCCCGGCGCGGCAGTCCTGCTCGCCCGACGGGCCCACAATCCCACCACCGCTCGGGAAGCTGCCTCCGGCGGCGGCTGTTGAGTCAGTGGTGAGACGGTACGCGCCGTCGCCTCCGGGCGGCGCCGGACAAAGGAGTCCCATGCTCGAAGCACTGCCGGTCGCCACGGTCCGTACGCAGGTCACGGTGCCGCTGGCGTTTCCCGACGGCTACACCACCACCGTCCGGGTGTTCACGTTCAAGGGACTGGTGGACGGTCGGGAACACCTCGCCCTCGGCCTGGGTGACTGGGCCGGGGCGCTGGACCGGCTCGCCGCCGGCGGGGAGCCGCCGCTGGTCCGCCCGCACAGCGAGTGCCTCACCGGCGACGTGTTCGGCAGCCAGCGCTGCGACTGCGGGCCGCAGCTGCGCGAGGCGGTGCAGCGGATCGCCGAGACCGGCGGGTTCCTGCTCTACCTGCGCCAGGAGGGCCGGGGCATCGGCCTGTACGCCAAGCTCGACGCGTACGCCCTGCAGGACGCCGGGTTGGACACCTACCAGGCCAATGTGGCGCTGGGCCGGGGTGAGGACGAGCGCGACTACAGCGTCGCCGCGCAGATGCTGGCCACCCTCGGCGTGCCCCGGGTCCGCCTGCTCAGCAGCAACCCGGACAAGGCCGAACAGCTCACCCGCCTGGGCGTGGACGTCGTCGAACGGGTACCGACGAGCATCTTCCTCTCCCCGGCCAACGCCGAGTACCTCGCGGCGAAGGCCGCCAAGGCGGCACAGACCGAGGCGGCGGAGGCGGAGTCCGGTCGTACCCCTGACCGGCACGTCTCCCGGTGAGCTGCCGGCCGGCGCCGACGCGGCCCTACGTGCTGCTGAGCTGCGCCACAAGTATCGACGGGTACATCGACGACGCTTCCGAGCGGCGGCTGTTGCTGTCCAACTCCGACGACCTCGACCGCGTCGACGCGGTCCGGGCCACCTGCGACGCGATCCTGGTCGGCGCCGCCACGGTCCGCCGCGACGACCCCCGCCTGCTGGTGCGGTCCGCGTCGCGTCGGGCCGAGCGGATGGCGCGCGGGCGGCCCGCGTCGCCGACCAAGGTGACCCTGACGGCCCGGGGGGACCTCGACCCGACCGCCCGGTTCTTCACCGCGGGCGATGCCGTCCGGCTTGTCTACTGTGCCAGCGCGGCGCTGGACAAGGCCCGGGAGCGGGTCGGCCGGGTGGCCGCCGTGGTGGACGGGGGCGAGCCGGTCGACCTCGGGTGGGTCCTCGCCGACCTGTCGGCGCGGGGTGTGCGCCGGCTGATGGTGGAGGGTGGCGGGACGGTGCACGCCCAGTTCCTCACCGCCGGCCTCGCCGACGAGCTGCACCTGGTGGTCGCCCCCTTCTTCGTCGGCGACCGCCGGGCGCCGCGCTTCGTCGGCGAGGGGAACTTCCCCTGGCATCCCGGTCGCCGCGCCCGGCTGGCCGAGACCCGCCAGATCGGCGACGTGGTCCTGCTCCGCTACGCGCTCTCCGAGCGCTGCCGCGACGCCTGAATACGACGCAGCAGGTACGCGAGTCCGCTGAGCAGGAAGAGCGCCGCGCTGAGCAGGAGCCAGCGCACCAGGTACGGCCGCTGGGTCAGGCCGGTGGCCGCCTCGTGGGTCGTCTCGCCCCAGCGCAGGATGCCGGGGGAGTAGACGACGAACAGCAGCGCCGTGCCGAGCGCCGGCACACGCAGGTGGTTGAGCAGCGTGACACGATCGCGGACCACCGCGCGCAGCGCCCGGTCGGCGCTCGCGTACACCGGGAACAGCACCAGGTCGTGGGCGATGACCGCGCCGACGAACCAGAGCAGCATCCGGCCGAACGTCGCCTCCTGCGCCAGCCGTAGCGCCACCCAGCCGGCGAGCACGATCACCGCGGTCACCAGGAGCAGATGCCATGGCGCCGCGCCGTAGCCGGCCCGCAGCCGCCCGGCCGGTCCCGCCGTCGGCCTGTCCCGTCCCTCGGTCGGTCTGTCCCGTCCCTCGGTCGGCTCGTCGCGCTCAGCCATCGGTCCGGACCCGGAAGTCGATCTCGGCGACCCACTTCGTGCAGTGCACCCCGGGCAGGGCCGGCACGATGACCCGAGCCGGATAGCCGTGGTCGGGGGCCAGGTCGACGCCGTTGACGCGCAGGGCGAGCAGCGAATCCGGATCGAGGACCTGGTTGGCGGCGAGTACCGCCGTACGGAACAGCCCACCCTGCTCCAGCGACGACACCCGCGCCGAGACCGGGTCCGCGACCCCGGCGAGGGCGGCCAGGTCACGAAGACGGACGCCGGTCCACGTCTGCCGGGTCGACCAACCCTCCACGCAGGAGATGGGCAGCGCGGCGGTGTGCTGCGCCATGGCCAGCAGGCCGGGCCGGTCCAGGGTCACGGTCCGGCCACCGCCGCGCAGGGTCAGCCGCCAGCTCGCGTCGGTCTGTTCGGGGCGGATGCCGGCGGCGGCGACGGTGCGGTTGACCGGGAATCCGTTCGGTCCGGTGCCGGGCTGTCGCCCCCGGGGCAGCAGCAGCGCGGTGCGCCGCAGCGGACCGTCGAGGCTCTGCCCGATGGTGAGGACGGCCAGCAGCAGCGCCCCGCCGCCGACCAGGCCGACCGCGCCGCGTCGACTGACCGTGGCGGGCCCGGGTTCGGCGGCGACCAGGCCGTCCGGGTCGGGCGGCTCGGGTCGCGTCGCGGCGCGCGGGGTCCGCAGCTCCGCGCCCAACGGGCGGGACCGCAGCGCGGTCACCAGCCGGGGGAACTTGATGAGCACGTGCGCCACGAAGGCAGCCGTGAAGATCCAGGCCCCGAAGTAGTGGGCGGTGTAGAAGTCGAAGCCGAACACGTACGCGTACTGGATGTTGAGCAGGCCGGTGGCGATCTGGAACAGGATCCCGCCGACCAGCAGCAGCAGGGTGAGCCGTTCCAGCACCTGGGCGAGGGAGCGGGCCGGCGGCCAGTCGAACAGCTTCGGCAGCACCGACCACAGCTTGCCCAGCACCACCGGGACGAGCACGATGCCGAGCGTCACGTGCAGTCCCTGGGTGACCCGGAACAGCCATGACGGCCGCGTCGGCCAGTCGAAGGCGGGCAGCCGCAGCCAGCCCACGTGCGCCGGGAACGCCTGGTCGAACTGCGGGCCGTAGGCGGCGTAGTCGAGCAGCCCGGTGATGATCACCAGAGGCAGGGCCACCAGCAGCACCGACCCGTAGACGGCGGTGAGCCAGGGGCCGCGCAACGGGCTGCGCCAGCTCCGTTCGGCGGCGTCCACACCGGGCGGGCGGTGCTGGGCCAGCCCTCGCCAGAGTCGGCGCGGCGCCCCGTAGCCGTCCGCGTCGGCCGCCTTGGTCCCGCTGCCGCCCGGACCGGGTCTGCTTACCGGCACCCGCCGCTCCTTCCTCGCCGTTCGCGCGCCGTACGTCGTCCACACTCCTCGGCCCGGCCGGGCGCGTGGGCCGGCGGCGGGCACTGCCGGCAGGTTAGACCGCGGGGGTACGGCCGGGCCGGGTTTACCGCATTACCGAACGCTTAGCGGGCCGCCGGCACCTGCCGAGCTGTTGCGAAGTCCTTACGGGTCCGCCGAACCGGCCCGCCGGGCGCCCGTTCCGCCCTACCGTGACCGGCATGCGCGTACTGGTCACCGGCGCGGCCGGGTTCATCGGGTCGCAGGTCGTCGATCTGCTCGTCGAGCAGGGTCACGAGGTGGTGGCGCTGGACGCGCTGCTGCCCCAGGCGCACGGCGGTGAGCTGCCGGCATGGTCCCGCCGACACGACGTGGTACGCGGCGACGTCCGTGACGGCCCCCTGCTGGACCGGCTGCTGACCGGAGTGGACGCGGTCTGCCACCAGGCGGCGATGGTCGGTCACGGCCTCGACCCGTCGGACGCCCCCGACTACGTCACGCACAACGACTACGGCACGGCGGTGCTCCTGGCGGCCCTGCACCGGGCGGGGATCGGCCGGCTGGTGCTGGCCAGCTCCATGGTGGTCTACGGCGAGGGACGCTACGCCTGCCCCGAGCACGCCACGGTGCGCCCCGCGCCCCGCCGGCCCGAGGACGTGATGGCCGGCCGGTACGACCCGACCTGCCCGCACTGCGGCCACGGACTCGATCCGGTGCTCGTGCCGGAGGACGCGCCACTGGAACCCCGCAGCACGTACGCCGCCAGCAAGCTCGCCCAGGAACACCTGGCCGCCGCATGGGCTCGGCAGACCGGCGGCGCGGTGTGGGCGCTGCGGTACCACAACGTCTACGGCCCCCGGATGCCCCGCGACACTCCGTACGCGGGGGTGGCATCGATCTTCCGGTCCGCGCTGGCTGCCGGCGTGGCGCCCCGCGTGTTGGAGGACGGCCGGCAACGGCGCGACTTCGTGCACGTCACGGACGTGGCACGGGCCAACCTGCTGGCGCTGACCAGCAGCGCCCCAGCGGCCACGCTGGTGCCGGTGAACGTCTGCTCGGGCGAGCCGCACACCGTCGGGGAGCTGGCGGTCACCCTGGCCGAGGCGATGGGCGGGCCGGCCCCGCAGGTGGTGGGTGGGTCCCGCGCCGCCGACGTGCGGCACGTGGTCGCCGACCCGCGCCGGGCCACCGAACTGCTCGGCTACACGGCCCGGGTCGGCTTCGCCGAGGGCGTGGCCGGCTTCGCCACCGACCCGCTGCGCGAACCAGCAGCCGTCGCGGGCTGACCGGTCTGCACCGGCCGTTCGTGGCCCTGCCGTCCGTGACCGTGCGGCCGGGGTGGCTAGGAGACCGTCCAGACCAGGTGGTTGACGGCCAGCGCGGTGAGCGCCTGCGCGGCCAGCCACCAGCGCCGCGACCCCGCCGGCAACCACGCCGTGGCCACCAGCAGCCAGACGACGAACGGCAGCCAGATCCGCTCCACCTCCGCCTTGCTCAGCCCGGACAGGTCCGCGCCGAGGACAGCGACGAGAGCGGCAAGCGGTAGCAGCACGGTGGGGCCGGCTGCGCGTACCGCTGCTGCCGCAGGCGTGGCCAGCCGGCCGACGGCCCGCCACCCGCTCGCGGCCGCGCCCGGGCCGAAGCGCGGCCCGCCCGGCGCCGGCCCGCGCGCAGCGGTCGGGGCGTGGGCCGCCAGCGCAGGGCGCAGCCCCGGCCACGACGATCGCGCGGCCGCCAGCACGCGGCGCAGCGTCGGCCCGAGCACGGGCCCGGCGCTGAGCAGCAGCGCGGCCAGGTTGGCCCAGACCCAGTAGGCGTACGGGCGGTCGGCGGCCCAGCCCTGGTAGTACCGCTGCACGACCAGGTGGTAGCCGACCCACCAGTGGAAGCCCGTCGCGCTGAAGGCCGCCACCACTGCCGCGACCCCGACGACGGCGGCGAGCAGCGCGCCCCGACGGTGCGTCCGGCGCAGCGCCACCACGGCCAGCGCGAGAAGACCGACCAGCAGGAACCCGTACGACAGGTACAGCGCGAACCCGAGCACGGCCCCGCCGGCCAGAGCGGCGACGCGGCCACGGACCGCCAGCAGCGCCAGGCCGGCCGCGACCACGGCGGCGAAGATGCCGTCGGCCGAGGCGCCCACCCAGACCGCCCCCGGCAGCAGCACCAGGAACGGGAGCACCGCACGCGCCGCGTCAGGCGCGCCGAGAGCCCGCAGGGTCACCGGCACCGACACCGCGACCGTGGCGCCGACCAGCACACAGGCCAACGCGGCGGCCGCGCCTCCACCGAGGCCGATGCGGTCCAGCCAGACGAAGATGAGCAGCGCGCCCGGAGGGTGACCGGCGGTGTGGGTGGCCCACGAGCCGGGCTGGAAGTCGACGATCCGCCCGGCGAAACCGGCAAGCATCGCCGGGATGTCGGTGATCCCGGGTACCTCGTGCAGATACTCGGCCTGCGGGGTGAGCCGTTGGGTCAACCCCGCCGTCCAACCGTCCACCAGGGCCAGCGACAACGTCCAGGCCACGGCCGTCAGCCACGCGGCGGTCAGTAGGACACCCCACCGGGCGGTACGGGCCCACCGCGCTCCCCAGCCCACCACCGCGACCGCGACCGCCAGCGCGGCCGGGCTGCCCCAGCCGACATGCGGCCGCCACGTCGCGTACAGCGGCGCCGCGTCGGCGTGCATCCCGGCGCCGCGCGCGTTGACCACGGCCCCCACCAGCACGGCGATGGCGAGCAGCGCCGCCTCCACGCCCACCACCAGGAGGTCCCTGGCGTGGCGGCGCGGCGGGGTCCGCCCGGGGGCGGCGGCGAGAGCGGTGGTCGAGGCCATGACCACCGGACGGTACGGCGACAGCCCGACCCCGCGCCCCGGAATCGGCCTCCCGTCACCGGACGGTAAGAAATGCCCAGGTGGTAAGGGTTCGGTAAGCACATTTCCGCCTCCGTCGCCGGGGTGCCGCCCTAGCGTCGGCGGTATGCCGACTGAGATCGACGTGGTGCTGCCCTGCCTGGACGAGGCCGCCGCCCTGCCGGGCGTGCTCACCGCGCTGCCGCCCGGCTACCGGGCCATCGTGGTGGACAACGGCTCCCGGGACGGCTCGCCCGAGGTGGCCGCCCGGTACGGCGCCCGGGTGGTGCACGAGCCCCGACGCGGCTACGGCGCGGCCGTGCACGCCGGTCTGGAGGCCGCCGACGCCGAGGTGGTGTGCGTCCTGGACGCCGACGGGTCGTTCGACCCCACCGAGCTGCCGGCCCTGGTCGCGCCGGTGGTCGCGGGCACCGCCGACCTCAGCGTGGGCCGGCGACGGCCGGTCGGGGCCGGGGTGTGGCCGTGGCACGCCCGTGCCGGTACGGCGCTTGTCGCCGCGCTCCTGCGCCGTCGGGGCGTACCGCTGCGGGATCTCAGCCCGATCCGGGTGGCCCGTCGCGAGGCGCTGCTCGGCCTCGGCGTCACCGACCGGGCCTTCGGCTACCCCCTCGAACTGCTGATCCGGGCCGCCGCCGCCGGCTGGCGGATCCACGAGCTGGACGTCACCTACGCGCCGCGGGCCGCCGGCACCCGGTCCAAGGTGTCCGGCTCGGTGCGGGGCACCCTGCGGGCCACCCGCGACTTCGCCGGCGTGCTGCGTACCGTGGAAGGCCCCCGGTGACAGTTCTGCTGGTGGTCGCCAAGGCACCGGTCGCCGGGGCGGTGAAGACGCGGCTCTGCCCACCCGCCACGCCGGAGCAGGCGGCCCGGATCGCCGCCGCCGCGCTGCGCGACACCCTCGACGCCGTCCGTGCCACCCCCGGTGTCACCCCGGTGCTGGCCTGGTCGGGTCGGCTGGCCGAGGCGGAGGACGCGGCCGCGTTGACCGCCGCGCTGGCCGGCTGGACGGTGCTCGACCAGCGCGGCGCCGGCCTGGGCGAGCGGCTCGCCAACGCGTACGCCGAGGTCGCGGTGGCCTACCCGGGACGGCCCGTGCTGCAGATCGGCATGGACACGCCGCAGGTCACGCCGGCCGGCCTGGCCGCGGCGGTGCTGCGCCTGCGCGCCGCCGACGCGGTGCTCGGCCGAGCACGCGACGGCGGCTGGTGGTCACTCGGGCTGCGCGATCCCCGGCACGCCCGGGTGCTACGCGACGTGTCGATGTCGACGCCCGACACCGGTCGCGACACGTGGGCGGCCCTGACCGGGCGCGGTCTGCGTACCGCGCCGCTGCCGGTCCTGCGCGACGTCGACGAGTGGTCCGACGCCCTCGCGGTGGCCGTCGAGGTGCCCGAGGGTCGCTTCGCCCGACAGGTCGCGGCGGTCCGCCTCGCCCTGCTGCCGGGAGGCCGGCGGTGAACCCCGTCGACACCGCCCCGGTCGATGTCGCACCGGCGAGGCCGTCGCCCACGCTCCCGCCGCCGGTGAGCACGGACCCGTTCGCCGCCGCGCTCGCCGACCGTGTGGCCCGTGGCCGGTGGCTGGTGCACGGCGACGGTGTCCGCAGCCGGCTGCCGGTGGACCGCTGGCACGGGCCGGCCGAGCCGGCGGTCGCCGGGCTTGTCGAGCGGTGTGCCGGGCCGACACTCGACCTCGGTTGCGGGCCGGGGCGGCTCACCGTGGCGCTGACCCGGGCCGGCCGGACGGCGGTAGGCGTGGACGTCTCCGCGACGGCGGTGCGGCTGACGCGGGCCCGGGGCGCGGTGGCGGTGCACGGCGACCTGTTCGAACCGCTGCCCGGCGAGGGCCGGTGGGCGCACGCCGTGCTGATCGACGGGAACATCGGCATCGGCGGTGAGCCGGTCGCGCTGCTGCGCCGCTGCCGGGACCTGCTCGTACCCGACGGCACGGTCCTGGTCGAGCTGGAGCCGCCCGGCGCGGGCCTGTGGCAGGGCCAGGCCCGGGTGGCCGCCGAGCAGCGGGCCGGCCGCCTCCTGCTCGGCCCGGCGTTCCGCTGGGCCCGGTTGGACGCGCGCGCCGTGCACCCGGTCGCCGACGCCGCCGGGCTCGCGGTGCGGGAGGTGTTCCGGAGGGGGCGACGCTGGTTCGGCGAGCTGACGGCGAGCCGCTGACGCCGCCGGTGTCAGGCGGTCGGGAGGCGGACCACGAAACGGCAGCCGCCGACGACGTTCTGCACGTCCACCCGGCCGCCGTGCGCCTCGACGAGCCCGCGCACGATCGCCAGCCCCAGCCCTCCGGAGCCCTCCCCGCCGGAGCGGGGCGTCCGGGCCGGCTCACCCCGGAACGCCACGTCGAACAGTCGGGGCAGGTCGTGTTCCGGAATACCGCCGCAGGTGTCGGCGATCGCCAGCCAGGCGGCGTCGCTCTCCCGCCCGGCGTCCACCCGTACCGTGCCGTCGCTCGGCGTGTAGTGCACCGCGTTGAGCAGCAGATTGCCCACCACCCGGGCCAGCTCCGGCTCGCTGGCCAGCACCGTGGGCCAGCCCGACTCGGCGGCCACCAGGCGGATGCGACGGGCCTTGGCCAGCTGCGCGGTGCCGGCCAGCGCGTCGGAGACCACCTCGCCCAGCGGCACCGCCGACAGTGTCAGGCGCAGCGCCCCGGCGTTGATCCGGGACAGCTCGAACAGGTCGTCGACGAGTCGGGTCATCCGGTCGGTCTGCAGGCGGATCCGCCGGTGATATTCGGCGACCGTCGCGGGGTCGTCGACCACCCGGTCCTCCAGCGCCTCGGCCATCGCCCGCAGGCCGGCGAGGGGTGTCCGCAGGTCGTGCGACACCCAGGCCACCAGGTCCCGGCGGCCCTTCTCGACCCGCCGTTCCCGCTCCCGGGCCTGGGCCGCCCAGACGGCTGCCACGGCCAGTCGACGCCCGAAGTACCAGCCGACGCCGAGGCTCACGACCGCCGCCGCGGCGACCGTCAGCAGGACGACCTGGAGGTCGTGCGGGGACAGGAACATCGCCTGGGCGACCACCACCACCCCGGCCACCACGGCGGCCACGGTGACGGTGAGCAGGACGCACACGTGCACGGTGATCGACCGGTGCCGCAGCAGCCGTAGGGTGAGCGCGCCCAGCAGGCCCACGCCGAGCGCGGCCGCGAGCGCCGCCGCGAAGATCAGCGCCAGGTCACGCATCGGCCGGCTCGTACCGGTAGCCGACGCCCCAGACCGTGACGATCCGTCGCGGTTCGGCCGGGTCGTCCTCGATCTTCTCCCGCAGCCGCCGCACGTGCACGGTCACCGTGGACTGGTCGCCGAAGTTCCACCCCCACACCCGCTCCAACAGCTCGGCGCGCCGGAACGCCCGCGTCGGGTGCCGCATCAGGTGCGCCAGCAGGTCGAACTCGCGCAGCGTCAGGGCCAGGTCGCGGCCGTGCAGCCGGGCTGTCCGTGGCCCGGTGGCCACCTCCAACCCCGCGTCGGCCAGCAGCTCGGCCGCCGGCGCGGCCGGTTCACCCGCCCGGCGCAGCACCGAACCGACCCGCAGCACCAGCTCACGCGGCGAGAACGGCTTACCCAGGTAGTCGTCGGCGCCCAGTTGCAGGCCGAGCACCCGATCCGCCTCGTCGCCGCGCGCGGTCAGCATGATGATTGGTACGCCGTCCGGCTGCTCCCGCAGTCGCCTGCACACCTGCAACCCGTCCAGCCCGGGGAGCATCAGGTCCAGCACGACCAGGTGCGGCGGCCGGTCCTGCACGGCCTCCAGAGCGGCCAGGCCGTCGCCGACGTGGCTCACCTCGTACCCGGCGTGCTCCAGGTAGCGGCAGACCACGTCGCTGACGGTCCTGTCGTCGTCGACCACGAGCACCCGCTGCGCCACTGGCCACCTCCCCGGGCCAGCGTAGCCAGCACGGATGCGGTCGGCGATTGCGCAGACCTTGCGGTTTGCTTACCGCCGAGCCCCTGGTCGTCGACCTGACGGCTGATCCGGCGCGGGCCGTCCGGCGTGGGCTGACCGAGTGATCAGCCAGGCGGCGCGGACTGCGTACGATGCGGGGCTGGGTTTCCCTCGTCGCGGCGGAGGTATCGGGCAGATGGCAGGCCAGCACGAGGGTTTCGCCCTCGGCGTCGACCTCGGCACGTCCAACACGGTCGCCGTGCTGCGATGGCCGGACGGGCGGACCCGTCCCGTGCTGATGGACGGTCAGCCGGTCAGCCCGTCGGCCGTGTACGCCGACCCGGACGGCACGCTGCACGTCGGCACGGACGCCCGACGGCTGGCGCAGGCCGACCCGGCCCGGTTCGAGCCGAACCCGAAGCGTCGGGTGGAGGAGCCGACCGTAAGGCTCGGTGACCGCTCGTACCTCCCGGCGGAGCTGCTCGCGGCGGTGCTGGCGGCGGTCGGGCGGGCCGCGGTGGACGCGGTCGGCTTCCTGCCCCCTGCCGTGCTGACCTGCCCGGCGGCCTGGGACGAGACGCGCCGGCAGGTGCTCGCCGACGCGCTGCTGCGGGCCGGGTGGCCGCAGGCGGCCGAGCACACCCTCGCCGGGCCGACGCCGCCGGGCACGCGACTGCTGCGCGAGCCGGTGGCCGCCGCCCGCTACTACACCCAGGTGCTGCACCGGCCGGTGCCGGTCGGCGGCGCGATCGCGGTGTTCGACTTCGGCGGCGGGACGCTCGACGTCGCGGTGCTGCGCAACGAGGGCGCCGACCCGTGGGGTGACTCCGGCTTCCGGGTGGTCGCCGACGGCGGCCTGCCCGACCTGGGCGGCCTCGACCTGGACGCGGCCCTTGTGCAGCGGGTCGGCGAGCTGCTGGGCGAGCGGCACGCCCGGCGGTGGGCGCGGCTGGTCCGGCCCTCGGATGCGGCGCAGCGCCGCGACCAGGTCCGACTCTGGGACGAGGTACGCGGCGCGAAGGAGATGCTGTCCCGCTCCGCCGTGGCGCCGGTCGCGGTGCCCGGGGTCGCAGAGGCGGTGCGGCTGACGCGCGACGACGTCGAGCGGGTGGCCGCGCCGCTGCTGCGTCGTGCCGTGGAACGGGCCCGGGAGGTGATCGCCGCCGCCGGTCTGCGCCCCGACCAGCTCGCCGGGCTGTTCCTGGTGGGCGGTTCGTCGCGGATTCCGCTTGTGGCGCGGATGCTGCACGCCGAGCTGGGAGTGGCGCCGACCGTGCTGGACCAGCCGGAAATGCCGGTGGCCGAGGGCGCGCTGACGGACCTTCCGCTGCGCCGAGCCCTGCCGGCGTACGCGGGAGCGCAGGCTGCCCCTCCGGCTTCGCCCGCGCCGGCTGTCCCGGCTCCGGCAGGCCCGGCGCCAGCGGGCCCGGCTGTCCCGGCTGTCCCGACGGGGCCGAGTTCGGCGCAGACCGTGCCGGCTGCGGCGGGCCAGGCGGGGCCGAGTTCGGCGGAGACCGTGCCGGCTGCGGCGGGTCCAGCCCTGCCGGGTTCGGCGGAGACGGTGCCGGCTGCGGCGTCGACCGCGCCGACCGTGCCGTCGCAACCCGGGCCGGCGTCGACGCGGCCGGACTGGCCGCCACCCCCGATGCCGACCGTGCCGGGGCCGCAGGGCGTCGCGGGCACCCTGGCCGACGGGGCGGGCGCCGCCGGAACACCCACTCCATCCGGCGGTACGACCTGGCGGCGGGCCCGCTGGGTGGTGCTCGCCGCGGTGCTCGCCCTGGCCGGGATGGCCACCGCGGCGACCCTCTACCTGCTGCGGGACCGCTATCCGGACCTGGAGTTCGCGTCGCTACGCGAGTTGTCGCGGCCGCCGGCCGGCGCCGAGCGGCCCAGCGACATGTGGACGGCGGTGCTCGACGATCGGGCCTACCTCGGGTATCCGCTGCCGGACGATCGGCTGGAGGTGGTGGCCGTCGACACCACCACCGGCGACGAACTGTGGCGCCGGCAGACCGACGTCACCGCCGACGACTGGTCGGGACTTGTCGCCGTGCCGGGAGCGGTAGCGGTTGTCGCCGACGCTCCGGTCGACAGCACCCCGCGCGAACTGGCCGTGCTGGACGGCCGCTCCGGCGCCCAACGCTGGCACCGGGCGATCCGTGGCGACGACGACGTCTACTTCTCCGACGACACGGCGGTACTGGTGGACCGGTCCGCTGGCCGGCTGGTCGGCCTGAAGCTGGGCGACGGTTCCGACAAGTGGAGCAGGCCCAGTCCGCGTGACCAGTACGGCGGTGTCCGTACCGTCGTCCGGCCGGTGGGCACCGACGAGGCGGCGGGTGGGCCGGCGTTCCTCGACGGCGCCGCCCGCGACCCGTGGACGGGCAAGGGACGGCGACTCGTCCAGCTCGGGCCGGACCGGTCGCTGCGGCTGCTCGACATGTCCTCGGGCTCGGTGCTGCGCGAGTGGGGCAACGTCGCCGACCTCGACGATCTGCTGGTGGCGCACGAGGACCGGCTCTACGTGGCCCCCACCGACGGCGGGTACCAGCTGCTGGCGTACGACCTGGGTTCCGACGCGGCCCCGGTGGTCCTCTACCGTGCCGAGGACGCGGAGTACCGGCCCAAGACGCTTGTGGCCTGCGGTGAGCGGCGGGCCTGCCTGGTGCAGGTGCGCAACAGCGACGCCGAGCGCACCGAGGTGGTCGCGGCGACCGAGGGCAAGCCGGCGGTCACCTGGTCGGCGCCGGGCGCGACAGGGCTGGTCCCGGTCGGCGAACAGCTGCTCGCCGAGCGGGAGTACCCGAAGACGACTGTCACCCTCTTCGACGCGGCCGGCAAGGTGGTGCTGGCTGACCGCCCCGGCGTGGCGGCCCGGCTGGACGCCGGCAACCTGCTCGTCTTCGCCGAGGCGACCAGTTCGGTGGCGGACGACCGCAGCGTGGCCGGCGTGTGGGCCGAATCGGGCACGATCGACGAGCTGGGTCAACTCGTCGACGTCCGCAGCGCGTCCTGCTCGTGGAACACACGGGTGATCGCCTGCGGCGCGGACCGGGACTTCGTGCTGTACCGGTTCACCGACGACGGCGCTTAGGATGCTCCGGTGATTCTTCGGGGTACGGTCCGCGCCGATCGTCCGCTGGTGGTGCTCGCCGTCGGCGAGGAGGCCCGCTATCTACCCGCTGAGCTGCCGGTGCTGCTGACCGGGATGGGCAAGGTGAACGCCGCCAGCGCGGTCGCCGCCGTGCTGGCCGCCGGACCACGCCCCAGCCTGCTGCTCAACCTGGGGACGGCCGGCGCGCTGCGCCCCGGTTGGACGGGCATCCACGAGGTCGCCACGGTGCTCCAGCACGACCTGGACACCGCCCTGCTGCGGACGCTCACCGGTCAGACCTACGGCGCGCCGCTGGCTCTGGCCGCCGAGGGCGCGGTGCTGGCCACCGGCGACACGTTCGTGGCCGACGACGACGCCCGGGAGCGCCTGGCGCAGCGCGCCGACCTGGTCGACATGGAGGGGTACGCGGTGGCGTGGGCCGCCGCGCGGGCCGGCGTGCCGTGCCGGCTGGTGAAGCAGGTCAGCGATGAGGCGGGGGAGGGCGCGGCCCGCACGTGGCGGGAGTCGGTGGACGCCTGCGCCCGCGACCTCGCGGACTGGACCGCTCGACACCTCGACTGAACGGGTCGGTCAGCCGTCGAGCCGCCGGGCGTGCAGCCCCGGCTCGGTCGCCCGGTAGTGGGCGTGGGAGGGGATCAGCGCGTGGCCGGCCAGTCCGAGGGCCGCGATCGCGGTGACCAGCACCGGTGGCCAGTCGCCGGCCCACGGCAGGGTCAGCAGGGGCAGCAGCTGCCACGCCACGCGCCGCCACGGCACGCGGGCGGACAGCAGCACGGTGAACAGGGCCCGGCCGACCACGAACAGCGCCGGCCCGCCGATGATCAGCATCAACCACCGCACCGGCGTCGTTCCGGTCGGCCGGTCGACCACCAGGTCGAAGGAGGCCGCCGTGACGGCCACGCCGGCCAGCATCACCAGATGGGTGTACGGAGCCACGCGGGCCGGGCGGTCCCCCCTCGCCCCGAGTAGATCGCCGGCCCGGAAGACGTAGATCTGCCAGAGCAGCAGCATGATGGCGAACGCGCAGAGCAGGGCGGCGAGCCGAAGGCGGTCGAATTCGCTGCGGCTGACCTCCAGGGTGGGCACCAGGATGATGTCGCCGAGGGCCAGGATGACGAACTGCTGGTACCGCTCGCCGAGGTGCTCGGTGGTCCGCGCGTACTGGTTGAGGGGCACCCGACCCAGCCAGGGGGTGGGGTAGCGGGCCGCCGCGGAGGCCAGGTCGATCGCGATCGCGAGGGTCCAGAGCCCCCATCGTGCCGAGTCGGCCAGCGCGCCGGTGATCCAGAGGACGCCGGACACCAGGAACCAGAACAGGAACCGGCTGGCTCGTGCCAGGGCCAGGCGGTGCTGCTGGCGAAACAGCGCGGCGAGCAGGACGATGCCGCGTATCACGTGCGTGCCGACGTAGGCGAGCGCGAAGGCGGTGGCCTGCCCGCCGGTGACCATCGGCAGCGCGGCCGCCATCCCGACCGACCCGACCATGGCGACCATGAGGATGGCCTGGATCGGGCGCTGCTGCGGGTCGTAGAACTCCGTGGTGGTCGAGGTGACCGACCACGTCCACCAGATCGCCGTCAGCATGAGGAGCACCTTGGCGCTGTCGGCCCAGGACTCCTGGTCGGCGAGCAGCTTCGAGGTCTGCGCGAGCGCGGCCACGAAGACCACGTCGTAGAGCAGCTCCAGCAGCGTGGCCCGAGTCGACCCGTCCGGCCGGCGTAGGAGTGCCGCGGTGCCTCCGGTGGTCATGCCCGGCCTCCCGCCGTGTCTCCCGAGGATTATCGGCGGCGTCGGCGCGGGCCGTCCCCGGATCGGCGATTCCCGCCCGTCGGGGAAGAGGGCGACCGGAGGTTGCCAGGACGTTCCACCCCGGGTGACGCTGATCGGCATCCATCGGTCTCGATCTCCACCGGAGGTTCGGATGCGCCGCTCCCCACTCGTCGCCCTCGTCCTGACCGCCCTGCTGCTCGTCGCGCCGGGCGCGGCGCGGGCCGCCGTCCCCGACCGGGCCGCCGCCGACCCGCCGGCCGTGCTGTCCGGGGTACGCACACCCGGCACCGCCTGGGGCCTCGACCCGACCACCGGCCGGATGACAGTCACCGTCGACGACACCGTGGCCGCCACCGACCTGGCGAGGCTGCGGGCGGCGGCCGACCGGGCCGGCGCGCTGCTGCGTCGCGAACCCGGCACGCTCCGCCCCCTGATCGCCGCCGGGCAGGGCATCTACGGCGGCGGCAGCCGCTGCTCGCTGGGCGCGAACGTGCGCAGCGGCAGCACCTACTACGTGATCACCGCCGGCCACTGCACCGCGGCCGTCAGCGCCTGGTACGCCGACAGCGCGCAGACCACGGTTCTCGGCACCCGCACCGCCACCAGCTATCCCGGCAACGACTACGGGCTGATCCGCTACACCGGCCGGATCGCCCATCCGAGCGCCGTCTACACCTACCCCGGGCTGCTCACCATCTACGGCGCCGGCACCGCGTACGTGGGTCAGGCGGTGTGTCGCAGCGGTAGCACCACAGGGGTGCGCTGCGGCACGGTCACCGGGCTCAACCAGACAGTCAACTACGCCACCGGCGTGATCTACGGCCTGATCCGCACCAACATCTGCGCCGAGGCGGGGGACAGCGGCGGGCCGCTGTACGTGGCGTCCACCGGCACGATCCTCGGCATCCTCTCCGGGGGCACCGGCAACTGCACCTCCGGCGGCACAACCTACTACCAGCCGATCGGGGAGGTGCTGGCCGCGTACGGGCTGACCCTGCCCTGACGCCCGTTGCGCTCAGCGCAACGGGTTGCTCGTCTGGCACAACGCGCCTAGGCTCGGCGGCACTCCGGACCCCCTCCTCGAGGACGTGTGCCGCCATGTCGAGCGACCCCCGACCCGACCACGCTGCCGCCCCGGTCGGCTCTCCGCCGGCCGAGGTGGTCACGGTGGGGGAGACCATGGTCATGCTGTGCCCACCGCCGGGCGAGCCGCTGGAGCACGCCGAGCGGGTCGCCGTCTCGGTCGGCGGCGCGGAGTCCAACGTCGCCGGTTACCTGGCCCGACTCGGCCACCTGACGACCTGGGTGAGCCGGGTCGGCGACGACCCCTTCGGCCGGGCGGTCGTCCGGCACGTGGCCGAGGCAGGCGTCCACGTGGATCTGGTGGGCGTGGACCATGCCGCCCCCACCGGCCTCTATCTCAAGGACCCGGGCCCGACGGGCACCGCCGTGCACTACTACCGGGCGGGCTCGGCCGCGTCCCGGATGGACCCCGGCGCGTTGGCCGACCCACGGCTGGCCGGCGCGCGGGTGCTGCACCTGTCCGGGATCACCCCGGCGCTCTCCGCCTCCTGCCGGGCGCTTGTCGAGCACGCGGTGACCGACCGGCCGCTGCCGGGCGCGCTTGTCAGCTTCGACGTCAACCACCGGGCCCGGCTCTGGCCCGCCGAGCGGGCCGCGCCGGTGCTGCGTGACCTCGCCGACTCGAGCGACCTGGTCTTCGTCGGCCAGGACGAGGCGTACGCCCTGTGGGGCACCGCCGACGCGGCGGCGGTACGCCTACTGCTTCCCGGCCCGCGGACGGTGGTCGTCAAGGACGGCGCCGTGTGCGCCACCGTCCTGAGCCGCGACGCCGCGCCTGTCGTCGTCCCGGCGCCCCGCGTGTCTGTGGTGGAGCCGGTCGGCGCCGGCGACGCGTTCGCCGCCGGTTACCTGGCCGGGCTGCTGCGTGACCTGGACCCGGCGCGGCGGCTGCGCCTGGGTCACCTCGTCGCCGCGCAGGCGCTGGGCAGCGCCGGCGACAACGCCCCGCTGCCGGCGTGGTCCTGGTTTCAGCGGCTGCTCGACGGACCCTGGTCACCACCCGACCTGACCACCGCATCGGCGGAGGGCTGAGGGGTGTCCGAGGGCGTCGACCGGGCGATGCGCGTGCTCGAACTGCTGGCGCGCGAGCCCGCGCAGCTCGGTGGTGTGGCCGCCGACCTGGGGGTGCACAAGTCCACCGCGCTGCGGCTGTTGCAGACCCTCGAGTCGGGTGGCTTCGCCCGCCGCACCGACGGCGGCTGGACGGTGGGCCTGCGGCTGATCGACCTCGCGCAGCAGGCACTGGACTCGCTGGACGTGCGTGCGGTGGCCCGCCCCCACCTGGCGGCGCTCGGCCGCGACTGCGGGCACACCATCCACCTGGCACAGCTGGTCGACGACGACCTCGTCTACGTGGACAAGATCGAGGCCCGTGGCCAGGTGCGGATGTACTCCCGGATCGGCCGCACCGCCCCGCTGCACGCCAGTGGGGTCGGCAAGGCGGTCCTCGCGTACCGCCCGCAGTTGACCCGGCTGGTCGAGGGTGGCGCGCTGCCGGCGTACACCCCGGCCACCATCTGTGACCCGGCCGCGCTGCGCGCGGAGCTGGCGGCCGTCGCCGAGCGGGGGTGGGCCGCCGACGACGGTGAGTTCGAACCGCTGATCACCTGTGTGGCCGCGCCGGTGCGCCACGCCGACGGGTCGGTGAGCGCGGCGGTGTCGGTGACCGCCCCGACGGTGGTGGCCACCCTCGCCGACCTGCGCCACGTGCTACCCCGACTGCTGGCCACCACCCAGCAGATCTCCCGTGACCTCGGATGGAGTGGACCATGACCACAGCTGACTTCGACCACATCTTCGGTGGCGCCCGGGTGATGGCGATCCTGCGCGGCCTGCCGGTCGCCGAGACCGTCCGGCTCGCCGAGCGCGCCTGGGACCTGGGCATCGACGTGGTGGAGGTGCCGGTGGCCACCCCGGACGCGGTGCCGGCCCTGCGCGCCGCCGTCGAGGCGGGGGCGGCACGGGACCGGATCGTCGGCGCCGGCACCGTCCTCGACGTCGAGCAGGTCGCGGCGGCGGCCGACGCGGGTGCCGCGTTCACCGTCGCGCCCGGTCTGGACCTCGCGGTCGCCGACGCCGCAGCCGCGCGCGGCCTGCCGCACCTGCCCGGCGTGGCCACCCCGACCGAGGCGCAGCAGGCGCTGCGGCACGGCCTGACCTGGCTCAAGGCGTTCCCCGCGATCTCTCTCGGGCCGGCGTGGTTCAAGGCCATGGCCGGCCCCCTGCCGCAGCTGCGCTTCGTCGCCACCGGCGGCCTGGACGCGGGCAACGCCGCCGCGTTCCTCGACGCGGGCGTCCGGGTGGCAGCCGTCGGCTCGGCCCTCTCCGACCCCACCCAGTTGGACCAGCTGGCCAAGCTGACAGCCCACAAACGCTGACAACCGGGTGGCGCGATTGCGCCATGGCGTCAATGCGCCGGGGGACAGCGGGGTACGAGGAATGGGCGTTGCCGTGATGCTGTGCTGCGTACCGCTCCTCGACACAAAGAGGTCATCGTGGCTCTGTCTTCCAGGCGCCGCCGATCAGGGCTGATCGCCCTCGGCGCCGCCCTCACTCTGGCCGCCGGGTTCACCCCACCCGGCACGGGGGCGTCCGCTGCCCCGCCGGGAAACCCGGGTCGCCCCACCGGTCAGCCGCCGGCGGCCCCGGGCCGCGCGTCGACCGTCACCCTCATCACCGGGGACACGGTCACCGTCACCACCGCGGCCGACGGCAGCACCGTCTCGACCGTCCGCCGGCCGGACGGCAGCACGCCGACGTTCCACCGTACGGTGCTCGACGGCGACACCTACGTCTACCCGGACGCGGCGCTGCCGTACGTCACCGGGGGCCTGCTGGACCGGCAGCTGTTCAACGTCACCGACCTCATCGCCGACGGGTACGACGACGCGCACACCGACGCGCTCCCGCTGATCGTGACGCTCACCGACGCCGCGGCCCGCGCCCGCACCCGGCCCACTGTGGACGGTGCCGAACTGGTCCGACCGCTGGACAGCGTGCGGGGCGCGGCGCTGACCCGCCCGCGCGGCACCGCCGACCGGTTCTGGGGCGCGCTCACCGCCGGCACGGCCCGCCGTACCGGTGACGCGCCGACGCTCGCGAACGGCATCGCCAAGGTCTGGCTGGACGGCCGGGTGCACGCCGACCTCGCCGAGTCCACCGCGCAGATCGGCGCTCCGGGCGTCTGGGCCGAGGGCAACACCGCCGCCGGTGTCGACGTCGCGGTGCTCGACTCCGGCGCGGACGCCGAGCACCCGGACCTCGCCGGGCAGATCGCCGAGTCGAGCAGCTTCGTGCCCGAGGAGCCCGACATCCTCGACTACAAGGGACACGGCACGCACGTCGCCTCGACCATCGCCGGGACCGGCGCCGCGTCCGGTGGCGCCGAGCGCGGCGTCGCTCCGGGCGCCCGGCTGCACGTCGGCAAGGTGCTCAACAGCGAGGGCAGCGGGCAGGACTCGTGGATCATCGCCGGGATGGAGTGGGCCGCCCGCGAGCAGAAGGCCCGGGTCGTCAGCATGAGCCTGGGTGGTGAGTCCACCGACGGCAGCGACCCGATGAGCCAGGCCGTCGACCGGCTCAGCGCCGAGACCGGCGCGCTCTTCGTGATCGCCGCCGGCAACGGCGGGCCGAACAGCATCGGCAGCCCGGGGGCGGCGAACTCCGCGCTCACCGTGGGGGCCGTCGACTCCACCGACCACCTCGCCGACTTCTCCAGCCAGGGCCCGCGCGCCGGTGACGGTGGACTGAAGCCCGAGATCACCGCACCCGGTGTGGACATCCTCGCCGCCCGCTCCCACTACGTGCGGGGCGGATCCGGGGACTACACGCTGATGAGCGGCACGTCGATGGCGACGCCACACGTGGCCGGCACGGCCGCGCTGGTCGCCGCCGCGCACCCTGACTGGACCGGTCAGCGCATCAAGGAGGCGCTGGTCAGCACCGTCAAGGCCACGCCGGGCTACACCCCGTACCAGGCCGGCGCCGGCCGGGTGGACGCGGCCGCCGCCGTGCACGCCACAGTCTTCGCCACCCCCAGCGCCTACTCCGGCTTCCAGGCGTGGCCGCAGCAGCCCGGCGCGAGCGTCGACCGGACCGTCACCTACACCAACGCCGGCAGCACGCCTGTCACCCTGCGGTTGGCCCTCGACGCGCCGACCGCACCGGCCGGCCTCTTCGCCCTGTCCGCCGGCACGGTCACCGTGCCCGCCGCCGGCACCGCAACGGTGACGCTGACCGCCGCGTACGACAAGCTGCCGGTCGAGAAGCAGGTCAGTGGCGCGATCATCGCCACCGACGACGCCGGTACGGTTCGTGGTCGCACCCTGATCGGGGCGGGCAAGGAGGGCCAGCGGCAGAACCTGACGCTCGTCGCCAAGGACCGGGACGGCAAGCCGCTCGCCGGCAAGGTCATCCTCACCACCGACGGCCTGTTCAGCGCCGTGGACCTGCCCGAGAGCGGCACCGCCACGCTGCGGCTGCCGGTGGCGAGCTGGAGCGGCTGGCTCTCCGCCGACGTGCGCGGCGCGCACGGGCCACACTCCAAGGGCATGGCGATGCTCAGCTTCACCGACGTCAACCTGACTGCCGACCGCACCGTCACCCTGGACGCGCGGGCCGCCCGGCAGGTACGCGCCGAGGTGCCGCAGGAGGCCACCGCCAGCGCGCTGCGGATGGACATCCACCGGTCCACGAAGAACGGTCTCACCGAGAGTCAGGTGCTGCCCGACGACTCGTACGACAGCATGTGGGCGTTGCCGACGAGCCGCCCGGTGACCGACGGCGAGTTCGAGTTCGGCGCCCGGTGGCGGCTGGAACAGCCGGCCCTGACGTTCTCGGCGGGCGGCCGCTCGTACGACGATCTGCTGGTGAAGCGGGCGACCCCGGCGCTGCCGGCCGGTCGTCGCCAGCTGGACGCGGTCTACGTCGCCGACGCGTCGACGGCGGGACTGGCCAAGCGTCCGGTCCGCGACCGGGCCGTGGTGGTGCGCCGCAGCGACAGTGTGGACATCGCCACCCAGGCGCAGGCCGCCGCCGCGGCCGGGGCGACGCTGCTGCTCGTGGTCAACGACGGCGTCGGTCGCCTCCAGCCGTGGGACGAGGCGCCGTGGAGCCCGGAGAGCCCGGCCCCGGTGACGGTGGCGACGCTCGGCGCCGACGAGGGCGACCAGCTCATCGCGGCGCTGGGGCGCGGCCCGGTACGGCTCACCGTCGACTCGCACCCGGAGACCACCTACCTGTACGACGTGGCGCACCACTGGACCGGGACGGTGCCTGCCGACCCGACCTACCGGCCCACGAAGCGGCAGTTGGCCCGCGTCGACGTGGAGTTCCGCAACTACCGGCAGGGCAAGGCGCTGGAGTTCCGCACCGACGTGTGGCGCGGCTGGGCGTCGAGCAACCAGGAGCCCGCCCCGGCGCAGGGCCGGCGGACCGACTGGGTGAGCGCCGACCAGCGGTGGATCGACGACGCGTTCATCGCCGGCGAGACGGGCCAGCACCTGATGGAGGTGGCCACCTACCGGGCCGACCGACCGAGCAGCGTGCAGTGGTTCGGGCCGATCCAGCGACCCCGGATGGGCGGCGGCTACGTGCCGGTGCGTTACCTGGACACCGTCTACCTGCCCGCGCCGGGCTGGGGCGACGGGGGTGGCCACATCGGTGAGGCGTACGCGAACTACGACATGGTCAACCGGACCACCCTCTACCAGGGCGACAAGGAGCTGAACTGGGGTAACGCCGAGTATCTCCAGGTTTCCGGGCTGGCCGCGCAGCGCCTGCCGTACCGCCTGGTGGTGGAGAACGACAGGGCCGCCTGGACCAACCCGTACTCCCGGCAGACCCGCACCGAGTGGGGCTTCAGCTCGGCGGCCACCGGCGCGGAGTCCTCGGCGGTGCTGCCGATGATCCAGCTGGACTACCAGGTGGCCATCGACCCCGCCGGCCGGGCGTCGCGGCGGGCGCCGCTGACCGTGGTGGCCTCCCACCTGCCGGGTGTCACGGGCACGATCGGCGCGGTCACCGTCGAGGTGTCCTACGACGACGGGAAGACCTGGCAGAGGCAGCGGCTGACCCGGCACGGCGACGGCTGGCGTACCACGTTGGCCGGGCCGGCGAAGGCCGGCTTCGTGAGCCTGCGCACCACCGCGCGCGACGCGGCAGGCAACACCGTGAGCCAGAGCATCACCAGGGCCTTCGGCCTGCGGTGACGCGCTGACGGCCGGCCGTCGGTCGGGGTGCCCCACGCACTCCGGCTGGCGGCCGGTGCCGTCGCGGCGTCAGCCGGCGACGGCCGGCCGGTCGAGGAAGTGCAGCCGGGCGCGCTTCTCCGGGAGGTCGATCACCGGACCGGCCCGGAAGCCGCTGCGCCGCAGCCGGCGGAGCATCCGCTCGTTGCGGACGTCCGGCTCCATGACGACCCGCAGCCGGCCCGGGTCGGCGAAGACGAACTCCAGGATCGCGCCGAACAGCGCGCCTGTGAAACCCCGCTCGGCGGTCACCGGCGGTCCGACGAGCAGATGGACGCCGACGTCGCCGGGGCGCACCTCGTAGCACCCGCCGACCGGATCGGCCCCCGGCTCGTACGTCTGCACCAGCGCCACCGGTACGCCGTCGCGATGTGCCAGGTACGCGTGGTGGGTGCTCAGCGAGTCCAGGTACGCGTAGATCTCGCGCACCCGCTCGCGGCTGGCCTCGCGCATCCCCCAGAACCGTGCGCGTTCGGCAGTGACCCAGCCGTGCAGCAGGTCGGCGTCCTCGTCCGGACGCACCGGACGGACGGTGACCACGCCGAAACCGGTGACGTCACGCCGGTAGTGCGGTTCGTCAGTGCTCATCCGACTCCTCGGTGAGGCGCTCCCAGTCGGTGGTCACCGGCAGCAGCTCGCCGGCCAGCCACGCGGCCTGCTGGTCGTCGTGGTGCGGGTCGCCGGGCACCCCGCAGGCGCCCAGCGGGACCACCCACCGGCTGTCCTGGCGGCGGGCCAGGTCCCAGACGAACCGCGCGGCCGGCCCCCGGAAGCAGCCGTGGGTGACGCCGGGCACGCTGGAGGTGGCCAGCACGCAGTCGTGGTCGCCGTCGAGGCGGGGACCGGGCGCGGCGTCCGGGTCGGGCAGCGCCCGCCACGGCGTCAGCCGGTGCAGGTCACCCCAGCGCACGTGGCCGTCCGTCGCGTCCGTGACCTCCTCGGCCGCCGCGCGGACCGCCGCCGCCGCGTCGAGGCCGGGCAGCGACGTGCCGTCGAGCAGGTGCTCCAGCGCGTAGCCGACCCGCGGCGTCAGCGCCAACCAGGGCGCGAACACCTCGGGGTACGCCGGAGGCTCGGCCAGCGACGCGAGAGCGGGATCGGCGGCGATCCGGCGCACGACTGCCGCCCGCAGGATGGCGAAGTCCGCCGCGTCGGTGCTGTCGGCGCTCATCCGCCGGTCCCAGCGCAGCAGCCGGTCGCGCAGCGCGGCGGCGGCCGGGCCGAGCCCGGTCAGCCCGCCCAGCACCGCCAGCAGCGGCCCGGCCGAGCCGAGGTACGTGTCGGTGTGCACGACGGCCATGTCCTCGGCCGTCCAGTCCCGGCCGGCGTCGAGCAGCTCGGTGATCCGACGTGCCCGGTGCGGAGGGGCGAACTCGACGCCGAGCGACGCCGCCAGCCCCCGCTCGTTTGCCATCACCGCCCGGCCGGTCACCTGCGCGCGAGGCAGCGGCGCGTGCCAACCCCGCCAGGCGTACGCGGTCTCCCAGGCGGGGACCACCCGCCGGCCGTTGTCGGGATGCCGCCGCGGCACCGCCCCGGCGACCCGGTGCAGCAGCCCGCCGGCGGTGTCCGCCGCCTGCACGACGTTCACCGGCTCCACCCAGTGCCGCAACGCGGAGTCCACATCGGACACCCTACGGGCGCGCAGCAGTTCCGGTAACGCCGCGAAGCCCAACTCGCCGCGGACCCGGGGCGGGTAGCGCAGGCTCACCGCCGTCTCGTCGTCCGGCCCACCGGCGATCACCGGCCCCCGGTCGGTCTCCACCACCTCCACACGCACCGGGTCCGCGCCGGCCACCTCGATCGTCTCGACGTGGACGTGCGCCTCCCGCCAGCCGTCCGGGCCGAGCGCCTGCACCCGCGTACCCTGCCGGCGCAACCGCTCGGCGTAGACGTCCTGGTAGTCGGCCATCGCGTTGGTGATCGCCCACGCCACCGCGCCGGTGTGGCCGAAGTGCGCGATGCCCGGCACGCCGGGCACGGCCAGCCCGACCACGTCGTACTCCGGGCAGGCCAGCCGGATCTGCTGGTAGACGCCCGGATCCTCGAGGAACCGGTGCGGATCACCGGCGAGCAGCGCGCCGCCCGTGCCGGTGCGTTCGGCGGCCAGCAACCACCCGTTACTGCCGGCGACGGCCGGCCCGTCGGTGGCGAACGCCTCGACCGCCGCCGGGCCGAGGCGCTGCGCGACGTGCTCGCGCCACAGCTTGCCGGGAAATCCCGCGAACAGGATGTGGTGGCCCAGCCACACCGCGAGGGGCGTCCACGGCTCCCACCGGCCCGGGACGAGCCCGGTGGCGGCGAACTCCGGTGACCGGGCCGCCCCGGCGGCGAGGCGGTCGTTCACCCCGTCGACGTACGCGCCCACCCACTCGGCTGTCGCGTCGTCCAGGTTGGCGTGGCAGCGGCGGGCGGTGTCGTCGAGCCGGACCTGGCGCGCGAAGCGGTCCCAGCCGAGCGCGTCGACGCCGAGGACTGCCGCGCTGGTGCCCTGCGACCGGTGCCGTTCCACCTCGATCTGCCACGCCCGGTCGTACGCGGTCACCCGGCCCTGCGCCGCCGCGAGGGCGAGCGGGTCGGCGGCGCGTACGTGCGGGACGCCCCACCTGTCGCGGAAGAGCCCCGGCCTCATGCCGGCTCGGGCGCGCGACGGCGGGCGGCCGGGACGACAAGCGGAGTGCCGGTCTCCGGGTCGTCGATCACCCGGCAGGGCAGCCCGAACACCTCGGCGACCAGGTCGGCGGTGACCACCTCCCGAGGGTCGCCGGCAGCCACCACCTGCCCGTCGCGCATCGCGATGAGGTGGGTGGCGTACCGGGCGGCGTGGTTGAGGTCGTGCAGCACCGCGACAAGCGTACGGCCCTGCTCCTCGTGCAGCCGCGCGCACAGGTCGAGGATCTCGATCTGGTGGGCGATGTCGAGGTACGTCGTCGGCTCGTCGAGCAGCAGCAGCGGGGTCTGCTGGGCCAGCGCCATGGCGATCCAGACGCGCTGCCGCTGGCCGCCGGACAGCTCGTCCACCGGCCGGTCGGCGAGGTCGGCGACCCCGGTGGCGGCCATCGACTCGTCGACGATCCGCTCGTCCTCGCGTGACCACTGCCGCAGCAGACCCTGGTGGGGGTAGCGGCCCCGGGCGACCAGCTCGGCGACGCCGATCCCGTCCGGGGCGATCGACGACTGCGGTAGCAGGCCGAGGGTGCGGGCCACCTTACGGGCGGGCAGGTCGTGGATGTCCCGACCGTCGAGCAGCACCGCGCCGGCGCTCGGGCGCAGCATCCGCGACAGCGCGCGCAGCAGCGTCGACTTGCCGCACGCGTTCGGCCCGATGATCACCGTGAACGACCGGTCGGGCACCGCCACCGTCAGGTCCTCGGAGATGGTGCGCCGATCGTAGGCGAGGGTCAGCGCGGTGCCGCCGAGGCGGGACGTCATGGGTGCTCCTTGAATCGCGTCAGGGGTGTTCACAGCCGACCCGCCCGGCGTTCGACGGCCAACAGCCAGACCAGGTAGCCACCGCCGAGCACTCCGGTCACCACGCCGACCGGAAGCTGGTGCCCGGGAAACGCGCGCTGGGCCACCAGGTCGGCGCCGACGAGCAGCGCCGCGCCGACGGCCATCGACGGCAGCAGGTTCGGGCCGGGCGCCCGGGTCAGCCGCTTGGCCACGTGCGGCGCGACGAGCGCCACGAACGACACCGGGCCGGCGGCCGCCGCCGCGAACGACACCAGCAGCACCGCCGAGGCGAGCAGCACCAGGCGCAGCCGGCGTAGCGGCACGCCGAGCGCGCTGGCGGTGTCGTCGCCCAGCTCCATCATCCGCAGCGCCGGGCCGCAGCCGACGAGCACCAGCGGCGCGAGCACCGCGGTGACGGCGAGCAGCGGCCCGGCGTTGGCCCAGCCCCGTCCGTCCAGGCTGCCGGTGAGCCAGAGCACCGCGCGGGCGGCGTCCATCAGCGGGGCCCGGGTCAGCAGGTAGCCGTTGACGCCGGTGAGGATCGCGGAGACGCCGATGCCGACCAGGACGAGTCGGTAGCCGTGCACGCCCCGCCGCCAGGCGAGCGCGTAGATCAGCAGGCCGGTGGCGAGCCCGCCGACGACCGCGGCGCCGGCCAGGGCCAGGCTGCCGCCGCCCACGACGACCACCACCAGTGCGCCTGTCGACGCGCCCTGGGTGAAGCCGAGAATGTCGGGGCTGCCCAGCGGGTTGCGGACCAGTGACTGGAACACCGCGCCGCCGAGCGCCAGCGCGGCGCCGACCAGCAGGGCGTTGACCAACCGGGGCAGCCGTAGCTCGGTCACGATGAACTGCTCCGCCACGCTGCCGCCGCCGGACAGGGCGCGCAGCACGTCGGTCGGGCCCATCGGGTAGTCGCCGCTGCCCAACGCGACCAGGCCGAGCCCGGCGGCGAGCACCGCCGCGCCGAGGCCCACGGCCAGGGCGCGGGGGCGGAACCGCACCGACAAACCCCCGGGGGTACGGAGAACCGTCATGGTGCTGAGCCCGTTGGTGCGCGCGCTCACGGGTGTGCCACCCGTCCCCGGGTGACCAGCCAGAGGAAGAGCGGGCCGCCCAGCACGGCGGTGACCATGCCGACCTGGAGTTCACCGGGCCGGCCGAGCACCCGGCCCAGCACGTCGGCGCCGAGCAGCAGCACCGGCGCGAGCACCGCGCAGTACGGCAGCAGCCAGCGCAGGTCGGGCCCGGTGAGCGCGCGTACCAGGTGCGGCACCAGCAGGCCGACGAAGACGATCGGGCCGCAGGCGGCGGTCGCCGCGCCGCAGAGCAGGGTGACCGCGACGATCACGGCGGCCCGGATCACTGCCGGTCGAGCGCCGAGGGCGCGGGCCGCGTCGTCGCCGAGCGCGAGGGCGTTCAGCGGACGGGCGGCGCCGAGGGCGACCAGCAGGCCGACCAGGATGAAGGGCGCCACCCGGGTCACGGTCGCGGAGTCCGCGCTGGCCAGCGAGCCGACCGTCCAGAACCGCAGCCGGTCCAGCGAGGCGGTGTCGAGCAGCATGACCGCGCTCACGAACGAGTACAGGGTGGCGTTGAGCGCCGCGCCGGCGAGCGCGAGGCGGGCCGGGGTCGCGCCGCGCCCGCCGCCGACGGCGTACACAAGCGCGGTGACAAGCGCCGCGCCGAGCAGCGCGAACCAGACGTACCCGCCGATGGCGGTGACGCCAAAGAAGGTGGCGGCGACGGCCACGGCGGCGGACGCGCCGGCGTTGATGCCGAGCAGCCCTGGGTCGGCGAGGGGGTTGCGGGTGAGGGCCTGCATCACGGCGCCGGCCACTCCGAGCGCCGTGCCGGCGAGCAGCCCGAGCAGGGTACGGGGGAGGCGCATCCGGTGCACCACCGCGTACTCGCTGGCGTCGGGGTGCAGCAACCCGGACCAGACGTCGGCGAGCGGCAACGACTTCGCGCCGACCGCGATGCTGAGCACCAGGATCACGCCGAGCAGCGCCACGGCGCCGAGCAGGCCGACGGCGCGGGCCGCCCGGCGTCGCTTCGGGGGAGGGGCCGTCGACCCGTCCGGCACGGTCGGTGCCAAGGTGGTGACGGTGGGTGTGGCGTCCAGTGTGGGCTCCGGGAGTGTGGCGACACGGCGAACCGCTGTTGACAACGACCGAGGTTAGGCTAACCTAACCCCGCTGTCCCGGTCGACCCGACCTTCCCTTGATCGAAAGACGACACCATGCCCGATGCACTGTCCGCCCGTCGCCTCTCTCGTCGTGGCCTGCTGGCCGCCGGCGGCGCCGCCACGCTGGCCGCGCTCCTCGCCGGCTGCGGCAAGGACGATGCGGCCAAGCCCACTGGCAGCGGCAACGCCAGCGGCCCCTGGTCGTTCACCGACGACCGCAACAAGAAGATCGAGGCGGCGACTCGTCCGGCGCGCGTGGTGGCCTTCACCGGAGTGGCGGCAGCACTGGTCGATTTCGGTCTCGACAAGCAGCTCGTCGGCGTGTTCGGCGAGACCAAGCGTGCCGACGGCTCGGCCGATCCGCAGGCCGGCGACCTCAACGTCGAGGCCGTCGAGGTCCTCGGCAACGTGTGGGGCGAGTTCAGCCTGGAGAAGTACGCGGCTCTGCGCCCCGAACTGCTTGTCACCCACATGTACGACCCGGACGCCCTCTGGTACGTGCCGGACGAGAGCAAGGACAAGATCCTTCCGCTCGCGCCCAGCGTGGCGATCACCACGGCCCGCGTGCCGATGACCAAGCCCATCGAGCGGTACGCCGCGCTGGCCGAGTCGCTCGGCGCCGACCTCTCCGCCAAGAAGGTCACCGACGCGAAGGCCCGCTTCGACGCCGCAGCCGACGCCGTCCGGCAGGCCGTCAAGGCGAACCCCGGCATCAAGGTGATGGCCTGCTCCGGCAGCCCCGACCTGTTCTACGTGTCCAACCCGAAGGTCAGCACCGACCTCATGTACTTCGCCGAGCTGGGCGTCGACATCGTGTTGCCCACCAAGCTCGAGGCCGGCGACTACTTCGAGGCGCTCAGCTGGGAGAACGCCGGCAAGTTCCCGGCCGACCTGATCCTGCTGGACAACCGCAGCACCGCGTTGCAGCCCAAGGACCTCACCGCCAAGCCGACCTGGCAGCAACTGCCGGCGGTCAAGGCCAACCAGGTGACCCCGTGGGACGCCGTGCCCCGCTTCTCGTACGCCGGCTCCGCGCCGCTGCTGGAGAACCTCGCGACCGCCATCCGCAACGCGAAGAAGGTCAGCTGACGCCATGAGCACGAGCACCGTCGAACCCGTCGCCCTGCAGTACCGCTTCTTCGCCGCGCACGTCGTCCGGGCCCGCCAGGTCGGCGCCTCGCTGATCCGGGTCACCTTCGGTGGCGCGGAGCTCGTCGACTTCGCCGGCGGCGGCCGGGACCAGAGCGTCTCGCTGTTCCTGCCGCACCCCGGGCAGGACACCCCTGTCGTCCCGGTCGAGCGGGGCGAGGACTGGTTCGCCGCCTGGCGGGCTCTCCCGTCGGATGTCCGCGCGGTCATGCGCTCGTACACCATCCGGGAGCACCGCCCGGAAGCCGGCGAGGTGGACATCGACTTCGTCGGCCACGGCGGCACCGGTCCCGCCTCGCGCTGGGCCAGCCTGGCGGGGTTCGGCGACCGGGTGCTGCTGCTCGGCCCGGCGGTGCACGACAACCGCAGCGTCTGCTTCCGCCCGCCGGACGACACGGACCTCGTGGTGCTGGTCGCCGACGAGACCGCGCTGCCGGCCACCGCCGGCATCCTGGCCTGGTTGCCCGCCGGCGCCCGGGTCCGCGCCTGGATCGAGGTCCCCGACGCCGCGGACATCACCGAGCTGCCCACCGAGGCCGCCGCGGAAATCCGCTGGATCGTGCGCGGCAGCACCCCGCCCGGGAGTGACCTGCTGGTCAGCGCGCTGCGCGCCGCCCGCCTGCCCGCCAGCAGGCCGTACGCCTGGATCGCCGGCGAGTCCGGCGCGGTGCGGGCGCTGCGCCGGCACCTGGTCGGCGAGCGCGGCATCGACCGCCGCCGGGTGACCTTCGCCGGCTACTGGCGGCGCGGGCTCTCCGAGGAGGACGTGCGCGCCGAGGCGCTGGCCGCCGCCACCGCCTGATCAGCGACCCACCGCCAAACGCAGCACGGCCCCCGGCGCTCGAACCCGCGCCGGGGGAGGGTTCCGGCTGCCCATCGTCGAGAACGTGGAGGACATCCCGTGACCGTGCCGACGTACCCCGTTGAGCCCGACCCGCCCGTGCCGGCCGTAGCCGCACCGCCGTCGACAGGCATCCGGCCGCCGGCGTCGACGGCCGCGCTGCCGCCGGCGACGGCTGCCGAAAGGGCCGCCGCGCGGGCGCAGCTGCTGCACGACGGCTCGGTCGAGCAGTACCGGCGGGCGATCGCCGCCGGCGTCGACCGGGTCGCCCGCCGGGTCGCCGCGGTGGACCGGCCCGGCACCGGCGTCACACCGGCCGAGTTGGCCCCCCTGGTGGACCGGGTCGACCTGGACCGGCCCCTGGGTGACGCCGGCGCGGCCCTGGACGAGCTGGAGGACGTCTACCTGCGCGACGCCGTCTGGTTCCACCACCCCCGCTACCTGGCCCACCTCAACTGCCCGGTGGTCATTCCGGCGCTGCTCGGCGAGGCGGTCCTCAGCGCGGTCAACTCATCCCTGGACACCTGGGACCAGAGCGCCGGGGCGACCCTCATCGAGCGGCGGCTGATCGACTGGACCGCCCAGCGGATCGGTTTCGGCCCGGACGCGGACGGCGTGTTCACCAGCGGGGGCAGCCAGTCCAACCTCCAGGCGCTGCTGCTGGCCCGGGAGGAGGCGTGCGCCGAGGCGACCAGCGCGGCGGCACGCGCCGAGCTGCTGCCCCGGCTGCGGGTGCTCACGTCCGCGGCCGGGCACTTCAGCGTGCAGAAGTCCGCCAAGCTGCTCGGGCTCGCCCCGGACGCGGTGATCGCGGTGCCCACCGACGCGCAGCGGCGGATCCGACCCGCCGCCGTCCGCGAGGAGATCACCCGGTGCCGGCAGGCCGGGCAGGTCGTGATGGCTGTCGTCGGCACCGCCGGCACCACCGACTTCGGCTCCATCGACCCGTTGACCGACCTGGCCGGGATCTGCGCGGCGGCCGGCGTCTGGCTGCACGTGGACGCCGCGTACGGCTGCGGGCTGCTCGTCTCGCCGACGCGCCGGCACCTGCTCGACGGCATCGAACGGGCCGACTCGGTGACGGTCGACTACCACAAGTCGTTCTTCCAGCCGGTCAGCTCCAGCGCGCTGCTGGTCCGCGACCGGCGGGTCCTGCGCCACGCCACCTACCACGCCGACTACCTCAACCCGGCGCGGATGGTGGAGCAGCAGATCCCCAACCAGGTCGACAAGAGCCTGCAGACCACCCGCCGGTTCGACGCGCTGAAGCTCTGGCTGACCCTGCGGGTGATGGGCCCGGACGCGCTCGGCGCGCTCTTCGACGAGGTGGTCGACCGGGCCGCCGACGCCTGGCAGCTCGTCAGCGAGGATCCCCGCTTCGAGGTGGTGACCCGCTCGCAGTTGAGCACAGTGGTCTTCCGCTACCTGCCCACCGGCGCGGGCCGCGAGTTCGCCGACGCGGCCAACCTGCATGCCCGGGAGGCGCTCGCCGCCTCCGGCCTCGCCGTGGTCGCCGGCACCCGGGTAGACGGTCGACACTTCCTCAAGTTCACTCTGCTCAACCCGGCAACCACCGTCGACGATGTCGGCCACGTGCTCGAACTGATCGCCGGTCACGCCGGCCGGTACGTGCGCCAGCGCGCCGCCGCCGACCTGACCTGCCCCGTCGGCTGACCCCGACTGATCCCTGCCGGCTGACGCCGGCTGACCCGCCCGTCGGCCGACGCCGGCGATCACGAACCCGCGCCTGGAGAACCCGATGTCCACCCACGACTTCATCGCCATCGGGCTCGGCCCGTACAACCTGGGCCTGGCCTGCCTCACCGCGCCGATCGACGAGCTGGACGGGGTGTTCCTGGAGGCCCGCCCGAGCCTCGCCTGGCATCCCGGCATGCTGCTGGAGTCGGCCCGCCTGCAGACCCCGTTCATCGCCGACCTGGTCAGCCTCGCCGACCCGACGTCGCCGTACTCCTTCCTCAATTACCTCAAGGAGATCGGCCGGCTCTACCCGTTCTACATCCGGGAGAGCTTCTACCCCCTGCGCAGCGAGTACGACGCGTACTGCCGGTGGGCGGCGGCGAAGCTGCCGAACCTGCGCTTCGGCCAGACGGTGACCACTGTCGAGTACGACAGCGCCGACGAGCGGTACGTGGTGCGGGCCAGCACGGGCGAGGGGGAGAGCGTCGAGTACCGCGCCCGGCACCTGGTGCTCGGCACCGGCACCCCGCCGCACCTGCCCGCCGCCGTGGCCGGGCTGCCCGGCGACGCCGTGCACAACTCGCGGTACCTGGAGCACCGCGACGCGCTGCGGGCCAAGCGCAGCATCACAGTGGTGGGCAGTGGGCAGAGCGCCGCCGAGATCTACCACGACCTGCTCGGCGACCTCGACCGGTACGGCTACCAGCTCACCTGGGTCACCCGCTCGCCCCGGTTCTTCCCCCTCGAATACACCAAGCTGACGCTGGAGATGACCTCGCCGGACTACGTGGACTACTTCCACGCGCTGCCCGAGGCGACCCGCTACCGGCTGGAGGCCGAGCAGAAGAGCCTTTTCAAGGGGATCAACGCCGACCTGATCAACGACATCTTCGACATGCTCTACGCGCACAGCGTCGACGGGCCGGTGCGTACCCGGCTGCTGACCAACACCGAGCTGGTCGACGCCGCCCACCACGACGGGGAGTACACGCTCGGGTTGCGGCACGTGGAGCAGGAGCGGGACTTCTCCCTGCGTACCGAGGGGCTGGTGCTGGCCACCGGCTACCACTACCGGGTGCCCGAGTTCCTCGCCCCGGTGCGGGAGCGGATCCGCTGGGACGCGCACGGCCGGTTCGACGTGGCCCGCAACTACAGCATCGACCACAGCGGGCGGGGCATCTTCCTGCAGAACGCGGGCACCCACACGCACAGCATCACCTCACCCGACCTGGGCATGGGCGCGTACCGCAACTCCTGGATCATCCGGGAGCTGCTCGGCCGGGAGCACTACCCGATCGAGAAGAGCATCACCTTCCAGGAGTTCGGCGCCCCGGCCGGGGTGACGTCGTGAACGTCGTCTTCACCCGCGTCGACGACCGGCTCGGCGCGTTCGCCCTGCGTACCCTCGAACCGGAGGCCGACGCCCCGCTGCTGCACGGCTGGGTGACCCACCCGAAGGCGGCGTTCTGGCTGATGCAGGACGCCGACGAGGCCCAGGTGATCGAGGAGTATCGACGTATCGCCGCGCACCCGCACCATGACGCGTACCTCGGGCTGTGGCGGGGGGAGCCCGCCTTCCTGGCCGAGCGCTACGACCCGGCCCGTGTCGAGCTGGTCGGCCTGCACGACGCCCAGCCCGGCGACGTGGGCATGCACTTCCTGTGCGCGCCCGCCGGAGACCCCGTGCACGGCTTCACCCGGGCGGTGATCACTACAGTCATGGCCTGGCTCTTCGCCGACCCGGCGACCGAGCGGGTGGTGGTCGAACCCGACGTGCGCAACACCGCCGTGCACGCGCTGAACGCCGCCGTCGGCTTCGAGGTCGTCGGCCCGATCGCCAAGCCGGAGAAGGACGCCCTGCTCAGCGTCTGCACTCGCGCCCAGTTCCAGGCCGCAGCCGGGCACGCCGCCGAGGCCGCCGCCACCCACACCGAAGGAGCCCCGGCGTGACCTCCACCGCCGTCCCCGCCCAGACGACCGCCACGCACACCACCCCCGGCGCGCCCGCCGCGCCGGCCGCGCCCGGCGACCCGGTCGCGCATCTCACCCCGCAGCGCTGGGCGCGGGCCAACCGGATGCTGGTCCGCAAGGCGCTCGCCGAGTTCACCCACGAACGGCTGCTCACCCCGCAGCCCGTGCCGAGCCCGGACGACCGGCAGTGGTACGAGGTCCGCAGCGACGACGGCACCGTCACCTACCGCTTCGCGGCCCGGGTGCTCGCGCTGGAGCACTGGCAGATCGACGCCGACAGCATCACCCGGCACCGGGACGGCGTCGCCGTGGCTCCCGACGCCGTGGACCTGATCGTCGAGCTGCGCGACGCCCTCGGGCTGTCCGCGCGGGTGCTCCCGGTCTACCTGGAGGAGATCACCTCCACCCTCGCGGGCACCGCGTACAAGCTGGCCCAGTCCCTGCCGAGCGCCGCCGAACTGGCCGAGGCGGACTTCCAGACGATCGAGACGTCGATGACCGAGGGGCATCCCTGCTTCGTGGCCAACAACGGCCGGCTCGGCTTCGGCGTCGACGAGTACCACCGCTACGCCCCGGAGGCCGCCACTCCCGTACGCCTGGAGTGGCTGGCCGCGCACCGGGACCACTCGACGTTCAGCAGCGCCGCCGACCTGGACTACGACGCATTGATCGCCGGCGAGCTGGACGCGGAGACACTGGCCCGGTTCGCCGCCACGATGGCCGAGCTCGGGCTGGATCTCGCCGACTACCACCTCATCCCGGCGCACCCGTGGCAGTGGTGGAACAAGCTGGCCGTCACCTTCGCGGGGGAGTTGGCCCAGCGTCGGCTGGTGCACCTCGGCCCCGGACCGGACTCGTACCTCGCGCAGCAGTCGATCCGCACGTTCTTCAACGTCACCGAGCCGCGCCGGCACTACGTGAAGACCGCGCTGTCGGTGCTGAACATGGGCTTCATGCGCGGGCTGTCGGCCGCGTACATGGCCGCCACCCCGGCCATCAACGACTGGCTGGCCGACCTGATCGCCGGCGACGAGGTGCTCGCCGGCACCGGGCTGACGATCATCCGGGAGCGGGCCGCGGTCGGCTACCGGCACCGGCAGTACGAGGCGGCCACCGAGCGCACCTCCCCGTACCGCAAGATGTTGGCCGCCTTGTGGCGGGAGAGCCCGTTGCCCGGCCTGGCCCCCGGGCGGCGGCTGTCCACCATGGCCGCGCTGCTGCACACCGACGACCACGGCGGCTCGCTGGCGGCGGCCCTGATCGACCGGTCCGGCCTGACACCCGAGGTGTGGCTGCGCCGCTACCTGGACGCCTACCTGACCCCGCTGCTGCACAGCTTCTACGCCCACGACCTGGCCTTCATGCCGCACGGCGAGAACGTCATCCTGGTCCTCGACGAGCACGACACCGTCGAGCGGGTGATCTTCAAGGACATCGCCGAGGAGATCGCGGTGCTGAACACCGACGTCGAGCTGCCGGCGGAGGTGCGGCGGATCCAGGTCGAGGTGCCCGACGACACCAAGCTGCTGAGCATCTTCACCGACGTGGTGGACTGCTTCCTGCGGCACCTGGGCGCGGTGCTGGTCGAGGCCGGGGTGCTCACCGAGGACGCCTTCTGGGGCACGGTCGCGGCCTGCGCCGCCGACTACTTCGACCGGGTGCCGCACCTGGCCGAGCGGGTACGCCACTACGACCTGTTCGCCCCCGAGTTCGCGCTGTCCTGCCTCAACCGGCTCCAGTTGCGCGACAACCAGCAGATGGTCGACCTGGCCGACCCGTCGGCCGCCCTGCAGTTCGTCGGCACCCTCGCCAACCCGCTCGCGCCCCACGCCCCGGCCCGCTGACACGGCCCACGCGCTGTTCTACCTGGTGGTGCTCGGCCGCCCGGTTGAGCCCGCTCGTGTTATCGATAACACGAGCGGGCGCGCGTTACCCCAGACGCTTACCGGTAGGGCGGCGCACCGATCGTCCACAGGCGCGGGACCACTGCCGACAGTTACCATCTTGAATTGATGGGGCCTGGGGCCGTAACATGCCGGACACGGATGTGAACGCTAACGTTCGGACCCCTGCATCCCCGCCGAGCCCGTCCCGCCCGGTTGTCGTCCCGTCGCCGGTAGCGCTCACCTGGAGGTCCCATGTCGTCCCTGCCCCTCAGCCGACGCCGCGTGCTGCAAGCCGCCGGCGCCACCGCCGTGATCTCCGCGACCGGAGCCACGACGCTCGGCGCGGGCCCCGCCGCCGCTGCCGTGGTCCCGCCGGCGCGGCCGGACATCGGCGTCGGCGCCTACGCCTTCGACCTCGGCCAGGTGCGACTGACCGCCGGCCGCTGGCTGGACAACCAGAACCGCACCCTGAACTACCTGCGCTTCGTCGACGTCGACCGCATGCTCTACAACTTCCGCGCCAACCACCGGCTGTCCACCAACGGCGCCGCCACCAACGGTGGGTGGGACGCGCCGAACTTCCCGTTCCGGACCCACATGCAGGGGCACTTCCTGACCGCGTGGGCACAGGCCTACGCGGTACTGGGCGACACCACCTGCCGGGACAAGGCGAACTACATGGTCGCCGAGCTGGCCAAGTGCCAGGCCAACAACGGCGCGGCCGGGTTCGGGTCGGGATACCTCTCCGGCTTCCCGGAGTCCGACTTCTCCGCCCTTGAAGCACGCACGCTGTCCAACGGCAACGTGCCCTACTACTGCATCCACAAGACGCTCGCCGGGCTGCTCGACGTGTGGCGCTACACCGGCAACACGCAGGCCCGCACGGTGCTGCTGGCCCTCGCCGGTTGGGTCGACACCCGCACCTCCCGCCTGAGCAGCAGCCAGATGCAGTCGATGCTCGGCACCGAGTTCGGCGGCATGAACGACGTGCTGACCGAGATCTACCAGATGACCGGCGACTCCCGGTGGCTCACCACCGCCCAGCGCTTCGACCACGCCTCCGTGTTCAACCCCCTGGCCAACAACCAGGACCAGCTCAACGGCCTGCACGCCAACACGCAGGTGCCCAAGTGGGTCGGCGCCGCCCGCGAGTTCAAGGCCACCGGGACGACCCGCTACCGGGACATCGCCAGCAACGCCTGGAACATCACCGTGCGCGCGCACACCTACGTCATCGGCGGCAACAGCCAGGCCGAGCACTTCCGGGCGCCCAACGCGATCGCCGGATACCTCAGCAACGACACCTGCGAGCAGTGCAACACCTACAACATGCTCAAGCTGACGCGGGAGCTGTGGCTGCTCGACCCGAGCCGGACCGACTACTTCGACTACTACGAGCGCGCCACGATCAACCACCTCATCGGCGCGCAGAACCCGGCCGACAGCCGGGGCCACATCACCTACTTCACCCCGCTCAAGCCGGGTGGCCGACGTGGCGTGGGTCCGGCGTGGGGCGGCGGCACCTGGAGCACCGACTACAACTCGTTCTGGTGCTGCCAGGGCACCGGCGTGGAGATCAACACGAAGTTGATGGACTCCATCTACTTCTACAGCGGCACCACGCTGACCGTGAACCTGTTCGTGCCCTCGGAGCTGAACTGGTCGCAGCGAGGCATCACGGTCACCCAGAGCACCACGTACCCGGTGAGCGACACCACCACCCTCACCCTCGGCGGCACGATGAGCGGGTCGTGGAGCGTCCGCGTCCGCATTCCGGCGTGGACCAACGGCGCGACGATCAGCGTCAACGGCGTGGAGCAGTCCGTCGCCACGACGCCCGGCAGCTACGCCACTGTCACGCGTACCTGGGCCGCCGGGGACACCATCACCGTGCGCCTGCCGATGCGTGTCGTGGCGCAGCCGACGAACGACAACTCCAGCATCGCCGCCCTCACCTACGGCCCGAGCGTGCTCTGCGGCAACTACGGCAACAGCACGCTGAGCGCGCCGCCGGCACTCAACGTCTCGTCCATCGCCCGGACCAGCACCAGCGCGCTGGCGTTCACCGCCACCGCGAACGGGTCCACCGTCAACATCGGGCCGTTCCAGGACGCCCACGGCTTCAACTACACCGTCTACTGGAACACCAGCGGCAGCAGCGGTGGTGGCAGCAGCCACCGGCTGGTGAACGTGGGCACGGGCCTGGTGCTCGGCATCCAGAACATGTCCACCGCCGACGGCGGGCTCGCCGTGCAGTGGGGTGACACCGGCACCGCCGACCACAACTGGGTCGTGGTGACCGACGGCAACGCGGTCCGGTTCCGCAACGTCAACAGCGGCAAGGTCCTCGGCGTGGAGAACATGTCCACCGCCGACAACGCCCGCGTGCTGCAGTGGTCCGACAACGGCACCGCCGATCACCGGTGGACCCTGGTGGACAACGGCGACGGCACTTACAAGATCCGCAACGTCAACAGCGGCAAGCTGCTCGGCATCCTGAACGGGAACACCGCGTACGGCGCGCAGGCCGTGCAGGACTCGGACAACGGCAGCGCCGACAACCGCTGGCGGCTCGTGGCAAACGCCTAGGGCTCACGCCACCACGTCGAGGGCTCGACCTCGCTCAGTCGGCCGTTCCCGCGCGCCCGAACGCGCGGGCCAGCTGGGCCAGGTCGAGCCCCTCGAAGTGGCGGAGGAACCGCCGACGTACGGCCGCGAGATGGCTGGGCCAGGACTCCTCCAGCCGGGCGAAGCCCGCGTCGGTGAGCACCGCGTTCCACCCACGGGCGTCCTCCTCGCACCGTTCCCGCTTGACCAGGCCCTGCGTCTCCAGCCGAATGATCGTCCGGGTCATGCCGCTCAGCGAGAGGTAGCAGGCCGCCGCGAGCTCGTGCATGCGCATGCGCCGGTCCGGCGCCTCGGAGAGATTCATCAGAGCGGTGTACTCGGTGAGCGGCACCTGCCGATCGCTGACCATGTCGGCGTCGATGGTGCGCGGCACCACGTACATCACCCGGCCCAGGGCGCGGATCAGCGCCTCCTCGTCGGAATCGAGGGGTCGCAGAGGCTCGGAGCTGGGGTCGGGCATGCTCTCAGCATAGTTGCTTGATTGAGCAATTGCTCACGCAGCGTGTGACGACGCCCATAGGCCCGTCATTTGCTTGACGAAGCAAGAAGTGGCTAGCGTTCCGGCGTCAGGTTCGGACTACTGAAAGGCGCAGCCATGACCAGGATCGGGATCATCCTCGGAAGCACCCGCCCGGGGCGTAACGGCGAAGCCGTCGCCCGTTGGGTCCACGAGATCGCCCAGCAGCGCTCCGACGCGCAGTTCGAGCTGATCGACCTGCTCGACTACAAGCTGCCGCACCTCGACGAGGCGTACCCGCCCTCGATGGGCCAGTACAGCCAGCCCCACACGCTGCGCTGGGCCGAGACCATCGCGTCGTTTGACGGTTTCGTGATGGTAACGCCGGAATACAACCACTCGACCTCGGGCGCCCTGAAGAACGCCATCGACTTCCTCTACGGCGAGTGGAACAACAAGGCCGTCGGCTTCGTCAGCTACGGCTCGGTCGGTGGCACCCGGGCCGTCGAGCACCTGCGCCTGATCGCCGGTGAGCTGCAGATGGCCGACGTGCGCGCGCAGGTCGCCCTCTCGCTCTTCACCGACTTCGAGAACTTCAGCGTCTTCAAGCCCAACGACCACCAGCGGGACGCGCTCAACGCGACCCTCGACCAGGTCGTGGCCTGGAGCGCCGCGCTCGCGCCGCTGCGCCAGGGCTGACCCCCTTCGCGTACGCCCTGAGACGGCCCCGGGAGTCCCTCCCGGGGCCGTCTCAGCTCGACCGGACGTCGAAGGCGGTGCCGGTGGCGACGGCGCGCAGCTTGTCGGGATTGGCGACGTTGTGGATGGCGGTGATGCGGCCTTCGGCGTCGATGTCGAAGGTGACGGTGGCGATCACCCGGCCCGCGCCGCGGAACACCACGCCCGGGCCGCCGTTGATCTCGGCGCGGGCAACTGTCATGTCGGCGGGCGGGACACCCTGGTAGGTGACGGTGCCGATGGCGGCGAACCAGGCGGCCACCGTCCGGGCGCCCACGATCGGCCGCAGCGCCTGACGGACCTTGCCTCCACCGTCGGTCCACAACGTGACGTCCGGGGACAGCAACTCCAGCAGGGTGTTGAGGTCCCCACCGGTCGCGGCGGCGACGAACCGTTCGGTGACCCCGCGCTGCCGCACAGGGTCCGCCGGGAAGCGTGGACGTCGGGCCCGCACGTGCTCGCGGGCACGGTGCGCGGCCTGGCGTACCGCGGCCTCGGAGCGTTCCACCGCCTCCGCGATCTCGGCGTGACTGAAGTCGAAGACCTCCCGCAGGACGAACACCGCTCGCTCCAGCGGGCTGAGCGTCTCCAGCACGACAAGCATCGCCATCGACACCGACTCGGCGTCGGTGACGGCGTCGGCCGTGTCGCCGACGGTGAGGATGGGCTCCGGCAGCCACGGTCCCACGTAGGTCTCGCGTTGACGCTGAGCGGAGCGCAGGCGCTGCAACGCGAGGTTCGACACGATCCGCGCCAGGTACGCCCTGGGGTCGGCGACCTGCGAACGTTCGGCCGCCGACCAGGCGATCCAGGCGTCCTGCACCGCGTCCTCCGCGTCGGCCGCGCTGCCGAGGATGCGGTACGCCACGGAGAACAGCAGGTTGCGGTGGCGGTGGAAAACCTGCTGGTCGACGCTCTCGGCGGGTGGGGTCACCGGGCGTCCCGCAGCCGGGTGAAGCGGCCGCCACGCGGCCAGTACGCGCCGGAGGCCGGCAGTCGCGACATGCGGCGGTACGTCGGCCAGGGCGAGGCGCTCACCGTCTCCTTGTACCAGACCGCGGCGCGGCCGGTCAGACACACCCGGCGCGGGCTGTCGTCGGGGTGGGTGAACTGGACGACCGCGTCACGCCGTCCCAGGCTCACCGGCGTGTGGTAGTAGCCGAACCGGAACGGTCGGGGCTGCCGGCCTCGGAGGGTCCTGGTGATCGACACCCCGACGTGCACGCCTGTCGGCATGCCGCTCTGGCAGGTGCCGTGCAGGACGCCGTAGCCCTGCGGGATCGCCGCGGCGTCGCCGATCGCGTACACGTCCGGGTGGGAGACCGAGCGCAGCGTCGCATCGGTGACGACGCGACCGCGCTCGTCCACGGTCAGCCCCGCCGCGGCCGCCAGCGGCGACACCCGCGTACCGCCGGTCCAGAGGACGACGTCGGCGGCGACGCCGCGCCCGTCGGCCAGCTCGACCCCGTCCGGCAGCACCCTCGTCACCGCCGACCCGCCGCGCACCTGAACGCCCAGTCGCGTGAGGGCGTTGCCCAGGTACGCCCGTGCCGTCGTGTTCATGCCCGCCCCGGGCTCCCGCTGGCCGACGAGCACGACTGTCAGCTCCGGGTGCCTCTCGGCGATCTCGGCCGCCGCCTCGACGCCGCTCAGGCCGCTGCCGGCGACGACGACGGTTCCGCCGCCGAGCCGCGCCAGCCGGTCGGCCAGCGCGGCCGCGTCCCCCGGGCTGTCCAGGGTGTACGCGTGCTCCTGGGCGCCCGGCACCGCTGCCGTGTCGGCGACGCTGCCCAGCCCGTAGACAAGCGTGTCGTAGCGCAGTTCCCGGCTGTCGTCGACCCGGACGGTTCTCGTGTGCGCGTCCACGGCGGTCACCCATCCGCGGACGAACCGCGCGTCCATGCCCGCCAGCAGGGTGGGAATGGTCAGCTCGGCGAGGTCCTGCCCGGTCGCCGCCATGTGCAGCCGCAACCGCTCGGTGAACCGCTCCTGCGCGTTCACCAGCGTCACCCGCACGTCGGAGCGCCGCCGGGTGCGCGCCGCCAGTTGGATCGCCGTGGCCATCCCCGCGTAGCCCGCCCCCAGGATCAGGACGCGGTGCGTGCTCTGTGCTGTGCTCATCGTGGTGCCTCTCCGCTCGCCGTTCCTCGCCGATCGAGGTGACGACCAGGAGATGCGGTACGCCGCCGGTTCGTGACATCGGTCCGGTGTGACGGTCGGCACGGCGGCACGGGGGCCGCTACCCTCGGCGGGATGAGCCGAGCTGCCAGCCCTCATCGGCCGCCGCTGTGGCGCGACCGCGCCTTCGGCACGTACTGGATCGCGCAGTCGCTCTCCGCGGCCGGCGACGCGTTCGCCTACCTGGCGGTGCCGCTGCTGGTGTTTAAGGCGACCGGGTCGGTGGCACAGATGGGCCTGCTCACCGCCGTCGCGGGCGCGGCATCCGTGCTCGCCGGGGTCTTCGGCGGCGTGCTTGTCGACAGGTACGACCGCCGCACGCTGATGATCGTCGCGGACCTGGCCCGTCTGGTCCTCTACGCCCTGGTGCCGCTGGCCTGGCTCGCGGGCCCGCAGGTCTGGCTGCTCTTCGTCGTGCTGCCGATCTGCGAGGCGGCCGGCATGCTGTTCCAGGTCGCGGCGGTGACCGCGGTGCGCAACCTCGTCGACTCCGACCGGCTCACCGAGGCCAACGGCAGGCTCCAGGCGACGTTCGCGGCGACCGCCGTTCTCGGGCCGCTGCTCGCTGGCGTGGTGTCGGCCCGCTTCGGCCCGGCGGTCGCCATCGCCGTCAACGCGGCGAGCTTCGCGCTGTCGGCAGCCGGTCTGTCGCTGATCCGGCTGCGCCCCGTCCAGGCCGCCGACGCCGCGCCGGTGACCCGGCAGCGTCCGGTGGCCGAGTTCCTGGCCGGGGCACGGTTTCTGTGGCGACAGCCCGTGCTCCGCGCGCTGACCGTCCTGCTGTCGGTGTTCATCTTCCTGACCTACGGCTTCACCGACGTGCTGATCTACCGCGTCACGCACGACCTGGGCGGCACCGAGAGGACTGTCGGCACGGTGCTCGGCCTGGCGGCGCTGGGCACGGTCGCCGGGGCGCTGCTGGTGGCGCCGCTGCGTCGCCGGCGCGGCTTCGGCGCCACCTGGATCGGCGCGCACGCGGTCTGTGGGTTCGCGGTGGCGGGCGCCGGCATGGTGACGACCCTGCCGGCGGTCACCGCGCTGACCGCCGTCTACCTGTGCTGTCTCAGCATCGGCGGCATCTGCTCGATGTCGCTGCGCCAGGAGATCACCCCCGACCATCTGCTCGGTCGGGTCACCTCGGCGTTCTGGAGCACGCACTACGCCCTCGGGCCGGCCGGCGCCGCCATTCTGACCTGGACCGCCGGCCGGTACGGCGTGCCGGCGGTCGCGTTCGTGGCCGGAGCGGGGTGCCTGCTGGTCGCGGTCGGCGGGCTGTTCACCCCGATTCGCCGCGCCGGCGCGAAGCCGGCTCTCCGCCCGCCGGGACTCCAGCCCGCCTCGGCCGGGGGCACCATCAGTGGCTGAGACGCTATGGAGCTGATGCCGTATACGAATCAGGCAGGCAGGATGCTCGCTGCCCACTGTGGTCGCTGCCCACTTTGTTTGCCGGCCAGGGTGATCGCCGGCGTCGCTCGCGGTCGATTCGTTTTCGACATCAGCTCCAAAGGTCCCGAGTCACCACGGCATCCCGCGAAGGTCTCTGTCGTCCCTGTCGAGCTGCCCCGGAAATGGGGCGCCGCGCGCATTGGCGGACGGGCCGCCCCAGGAACGGGGCAGCTCGACAGGCGGTCAGCGCTACTGGGGCCATTCGTCGTCGGTTCGCCGGGCACGGCGGGCGGCGGTCAGAACTCCTGGTACATGACGTGCAGGCCGACCCGGCCGAGGGCGGGATGGCGGAACGCGCCAGGCACGGTGCCGACCACCTCGAAACCCTCCCGCCGGTACAGCTCGACCGCCGATCGGTTGCTCTCCACCACGGCGTTGAACTGCATGCCGGCGTACCCCCGCAGGCGTGCCCAGGTCAGGGCGTCGCGGCACAGCGCGGTGCCCACGCCCCGGCCCCGCGCGTCGGCGGCGACCAGGAAACTGGCGGTGGACACGTGCGCGCCCGGCCCGGGCCGGTTGGTGCCCATCTTCGCGCTGCCGAGGACCCGGTCGCCGTCGACCGCGACGACGGTCCGCCCGGGCGGGGCCTCCACCCAGATGCCGTACGCCGCATCCGCGGTCATCTCCGGGTCGTAGGGAAAGGTGTCCTCGGCCCGGACCACGTCCTCGATGATCGGCCACACCTGCGACCAGTCCTGGTCGTCGAACTCACGGATCAACACCGGCGCAGGCTACGCGGGCGCTCGGGATGGGGACAGCGGATTTCGGCTGTCGAGCGGGGCCGCTCGCCGTCACGAGGCGGCGTCGGCTCGCCGGGCACGGGGCGCGGGGGCGGCCGTCTCGCGCCGCTGCGCCGGTGCCGGGCCGGCCGTGTCCCGGCGGATCAGCTCGGCGGGGAGCACCTCGAACCGGGGCACCGACGTCCCCGTGCCCAGCACCAGCGACATCGCCCGGACTCCCATGTCGACAAGCGGCAGCCGTACGGTGGTCAGCGCGGGTGTCACGTCCCGGGCGATCGGCATGTCGTCGAAGCCGACCACCGAGACCTGCCGCGGCACGGCCAGCGAGCGGGCCCGCAGGGTGGCGAGGGCGCCGATGGCCATCGAGTCGTTGAGGGCGACGATCGCGGTCAGCCCGGGGTCGGCGTCGAGCAGCCGGGCGGTGGCCTCGGCGCCGCCGTCGCGGTCGAACTCCGCGTACCGGATGCGCCGTTCGGGCAGCTCGCGGCCCTGCTCGGTGAGCGCCTGCCGCAGCCCGGCCAGCCGATCGGTGGTGGTGGTGAGGATGCGCGGGCCGGCGACCACGCCGATGGCCCGATGCCCCAGCTCGCACAGCTCACGACCGGCGAGGTGCCCGCCGGCCCGGTTGTCCGGCATGACGGCGTCACCGGAGTGCTCGTGGCGGCCGATGACCGCGACCCGCCCGCCGGTCGCCTCGTACGCGGCGAGCTTCTCGTTGAGCTGCCGGGTGAACGCGTCGTCGTGGTAGCCGGAACCGGCCAGGATCAGCGCCGCCACCTGGTGGCCGCGCAGCAGCTCCACGTACTCCAGCTCGCGGTCCGGGTCGCGGTAGCTGTTGCAGATCATCAGCAGCCGCCCCCTGTCGGTGGCGACGCGTTGCAGCCCACGGGTGATCTCGGCGAAGTACGGGTCGGAGACGTCGTGCACGATCACACCGACCGCGCTGCGGTGCGAGCGGGCCAGCAGTTGGGCGTGCGCGTTCGGCACGTACTGCAATTCGGCGACGGCGGCGAGCACCCGCTCGCGCAGCTCGTCGGTGACCGGTTTGCTGCTGCTGTTGATGACGCGGGAGGCGGTGGCGGGTGAGACGCCTGCCCGGCGGGCCACATCGGACAGGGTCGCCATGGCCCGCCCCCTCGATCTGTTGACGGCGTTTCGCCGTGCCGGCTAGCGTCACCGTACCGCAGAGAAAGCCCTTTCCCGCAGGGAGACCCGGTGACGTCGACGGAGGGAACACCATGACCCGCAGATCCATCGGCATCATCGTCAACGGCGTGACCGGACGGATGGGCTACCGTCAGCACCTCGTCCGCTCGCTGCTGGCCATCCGCGAATCCGGCGGCGTGGCGCTGGCCGACGGCACGACCATCTGGCCGGAACCCGTTCTGGTCGGGCGCAACGAGACGAAGCTCCGCGAGCTCGCGGAACGGCACGGCCTCACCGACTGGACCACCGACCTGACCTCGGCGCTGGCCCGCGACGACATCGAGATCTACTTCGACGCCCAGGTCACCCAGCAGCGAGAGAAGGCGATCCGGCAGGCCATCGACGCCGGTAAGCACATCTACACCGAGAAGCCCCTCGCCGAGGACACCGCCGGCGCGCTCGACCTGGCGCGGGCGGCCGACGCCGCCGGCGTCCGCACCGGTGTCGTACAGGACAAGCTGTTCCTGCCCGGCCTGCGCAAGCTCAAGCGCCTGATCGACGGCGGATTCTTCGGCCGGATCCTCTCGGTGCGCGGCGAGTTCGGTTACTGGGTCTTCGAGGGCGACTGGCAGCCCGCCCAGCGCCCGTCGTGGAACTACCGCGCCGAGGACGGCGGCGGCATCACCTCCGACATGTTCCCGCACTGGCACTACGTGCTGGAGGAGCTGTTCGGCCGGGTCAACGCGGTCTCCTGCGTGACCGCCACCCACCTGCCCGAGCGTGTCGACGAGGACGGCCGCCCCTACGCGGCGACCGCCGACGACGCCGCGTACGCCATCTTCGAACTCGACGGCGGGGTCATCGCGCAGATCAACTCGTCCTGGGGCGTGCGGGTGTACCGCGACGAGCTGGTGGAGTTCCAGGTCGACGGCACCGAGGGCAGTGCCGTCGCCGGGTTGCGCACCTGCCGGGTGCAGCACCGGGCGGTCACCCCGAAACCGGTGTGGAACCCGGACCTGCCGGCCACCGAGGACTTTCGTGCCCAGTGGACCGAGGTGCCCGACAACGAGGAGTTCGACAACGGGTTCAAGGTGCAGTGGGAGGCGTTCCTGCGGCACGTCGTGGCCGGCGAACCGTTCCAATGGGACTTCCTGGCCGGCGCGCGCGGTGTGCAGCTCGCGGAGCTGGGGCTGCGCGCGGCCCGCGAGGGCGTCCGGGTCCAGGTTCCGGAGCTGCGGGCATGAGCGCCGCCGAGGTGGTGCTGCCGGGTGGGCGACGACACCGGTTGGCCGGGGGGAGCGGGTTCGCCCGACCGGCCGCCCCGCCGACCGGTCGGATCGCGTACGCCGCCGCGCACGTGGTCGCCGACCCGGGCGCGGAGAACGTGCCGGGTGCCCCGGCGGCGGTGGACTGGGACACCACCCTCGCGTTCCGGCGGCACCTGTGGTCGTACGGGCTGGGGGTCGCCGAGGCGATGGACACCGCCCAGCGGGGGATGGGCCTGGACTATCCGGCGACCCGGGAGCTGATCCGGCGCAGCGCCGCCGAGGCCCGCGCGGTGGGCGGCCGGATCGTCGCCGGTGTCGGCACCGACCAGTTGCCGGCCGGCCCGGCCACCCTGGCGGCGGTCACCGCCGCGTACCGCCAGCAGCTCGACGACGTCCGCGCGGCCGGCGCCCGGCCGGTGCTGATGTGCAGCCGGCACCTGGCCGCCGCCGCCCGCGGCCCCGAGGACTACCTCCGGGTGTACGACGAACTGCTGACCGCCGCCGGGGAACCGGTGGTGCTGCACTGGCTCGGCCCGATGTTCGACCCGGCGCTTACCGGTTACTGGGGATCGCCGGACCTGGATCTGGCCGCCGACACGGTCGTCGAGCTGATCAAGGCACATCAGTCCACGGTGGACGGCATCAAGGTGTCGCTGCTCGACGCCGGCCGGGAGGTGGCGCTGCGCCGTCGACTTCCGGCGGGGGTACGCCTCTACACCGGCGACGACTTCCACTACCCGGAGCTGATCCGGGGTGACGAGGTGGGCCATTCGGACGCCCTGCTCGGGGTGTTCGCGGCCATCGCGCCGGCCGCCGCCGCCGCGTTGGCCGCCCTCGACCGCGGTGACCTGGCGACGTACGACGAGATCTTCGCGCCGACCGTGCCGCTGGCCCGACACCTGTTCGCGGCGCCGACCTGGCACTACAAGACGGGGATCGTGTTCCTGGCCTGGCTGGCCGGTCACCAGGACCACTTCACCATGGTCGGCGGCGCGCAGTCCGGGCGGTCTCCCGCGCACCTGGCGACCCTGCTCACCCTGGCCGACGCGGCCGGTCTGCTGCCCGACGCCGACCTGGCCGCAGCCCGCGCCCGGGCGTTCTTCACCGTCGCGGGCGTGGCGCAGTGAGCGTCGAACTCACGGACGCGACACCGGTGGGCGGCAGCGCGGATGAGCTCGCGCGCTTCTCGTTCAACCAGGCCACCGCCCAGCACTGGGCGCTGCCCGACGTGGTCGCCGGCTGTGTGGCGGCCGGTGTGCCGGGCATCGGGCTGTGGCGGGAGCCGGTGGCCGGGTACGGGCTGGCCCGCTCGGCGAAACTGGTCCGCGAGGCGGGGCTCGCCGTGACCTCCCTGTGCCGGGGCGGCTTCTTCTCCGCCGACGACTGGCTTGCGGAGAACCTGCGGGCCATCGAGGAGGCCGCCACGCTTGGCGCGCCCGAGCTGGTGCTGGTCTCCGGCGGTCTGCCGCCCGGCAGCCGGGACGTCGACGGCGCCCGTGCGCGTGTCGCCGACGCGATTGGCGAGCTGGCCCCGCACGCGGCGGCGGCCGGCGTCCGGCTGGCAATCGAGCCGCTGCACCCGATGTTCGCCGCCGACCGCTGCGTGATCGCCACCCTCGGCCAGGCGCTGGACATCGCCGAGCGGTTCGACCCGGCGGTGGTCGGTGTGGTCGTCGACGCGTACCACGTGTGGTGGGACGACGCGGTGTACGCGCACATCGCGCGGGCCGGCGCGCGGATCGCCGCGTTCCAGGTCTGCGACTGGGTGACCCCGCTGCCGCAGGGGGTGCTGCTCGGCCGGGCGCTGCCCGGTGACGGGTGCATCGAGCTGCGCCGGCTGCGCGAGGCGGTCGACGCCGCCGGTTACGGCGGCCCGATCGAGGTGGAGGTCTTCTCCGCCGAGCTGTGGGCGCGTCCCGGCGCGCAGGTGCTGGACGCGGCGATCGCCGGCTACCTGCGCCACGTTGTCTGACCTTCCCGAGCGGCGTTGGCCGGCCGCGGTCGGCGCCTGGCTGGGCATCGGCACCGCACCGGCCACGCTGGTGCTCGGCGCGGCGATGGCCGCCCGGCACGGCGGCGCGGTGCCGGTGGCCGGGCTGCTGGTCGGTGGGGCGATGATGGCGGCCCTGCTTTGGGGACAGGGCCGGATCGGGCTGCGCCGGCCACTCGGCGACGGCGGGACGTTGACCGCGGGGCGCGATCGATGGGGCAGTGGCGCAGTGTCAGGTGATCGCCGGCAATGACGTTACGCGGCGACGCTGCGGAAGTGGCTTGTCAATTGGCCGTCCTCAACAACGTGGAACACCAAGCCAGGCACGTCATCGCGGTCGAAGGTGTTCGACCAGGCGAGTTCGTCGGTCGTGGTCCACGGTAGGCGGGTAGTAGAGAAGATGCCGGGCGCTGCGATCAATGGCAGGCCAGCGAAAGTCCCCGCGGCGGCGGCGTGCGCATGTCCGCAGAGGACCGCTGACGCCATTGACGACGCCCTCACCACTGCGGCGAGCTCGTCGGGGTTGCGAAGCCGGATGCTGTCGAGGAGGGGGTGGTTCAACCGGATCGGATGGTGGTGGAGGCAGACAAAGACTGGCTCATCGGCTTCGGCGAGAACCCCTTTCAGCCAATCGAGGGTTTCGGGCGCGAGTAGGCCCTCGTGCTCTCCGGGAATGGTGGAGTCGCATAGGGCGAATTGCACACCACCGACTCGGTGCAGCTGATTGATTGGTGCAGTGCCATCGCCACCTAGCAATACCTTGCGATAGGCCGCTCGGTCGTCATGGTTGCCGGGTAGCAGCAGGACCGGGACGTCAGCCACGAGCTCGGCTTTGACCTGCTCATACTCCTTGACATCGCCGTGGTCGGTGAGATCGCCTGTGACCAGGATCACGTCAACGTTGCAGCCGCGCAGGTAAGCCATAGCCCGCCGAGAGCGGGCCAACGCGCGTTCGCTGCCGTCGAAATGGGTGTCACTTATATGCGCGATGATCGTCATGCAGCACATCATTGCCGCTGCAGCCCGTGAGCGCAAAGAGTGTTTCGGCTATTCCCGTGGCTGGTAGGCGAGGTTGCGTCCAGGGAAATGCCGCTTGGCCTGGTGGGAGCGATCTGAGATTGATCTGATCTGATCTGTTGATGTCGGTTGTGGAGGTTCGCCCCGTCACTGAAGCACACGTCGGCGTGCCTGGTAGCCAATTCCCTCTAGCGAGGGACGGGGCTCGCTTCCTGAGGGGAGGTGACAGGGTTCGACGGCGCGGATGGTGGGCGTTATGAGGACGACGCCGTGACCGCCACCTCGACCGGTCCGAGCCTGACGCCAGCCGTGGCCGCAGGAGGCGCCGGGAAACCCGTGAGCAGGTTCGGGATCGTCGCGGTGGCATGGCAGGCTACCTACGCGCTGGTGCACCTGTGGTGGGCCGTCGGCGGTGCGCCGCGTTTCCTGATGGGTAGAGAATCGTACTTCCCCGGCGGATGGGTGCCCGTCGTCATCGCGGCGGTCGCCCTGCTCGGCGGCGGGGCCGTCGCAGCGGGCGCCCGTCGAGGAGTGAGTGACACCTGCCACGTCCTGCTCGCCGGTATCAACGCCGTCGCGGGTGTCGCCCTCTGCGTGTACTCGTTTCTCTTCCCGGTCATCCTCGTATCGATGCTGTTCGAAGGCGGTGGCGCCGACATGGTGGTCAGCCTCCTGGCCACCGGCGGGGGTGCCGCTGGCGGTGTCTTCTGCCTGGTCATCGCCGCGAGCGAGCGGCGCTTGGCCGTGCGTCCCTGCGAGGCCTGCGGGCGGGTGCACGGCAGGTCGCCGGAGCGTCGGGACGAGAAGTCTCCCGGCTGGGCCTACGCCGGTGCGTACCTTGCCGTCGGCGGTTTCGCAGCACGGATGAGCGTCTGGTTGAACGACACGCTCGCGGGCCGGTGGCCGTCGGCCGCGACCAAGGCCAACGGTATGTCCTTGACCGGAATGGTGGTCTTCCTCGCGCTGATGTGCCTGGCCGGCACGCTGCTGCCGTTGGCGCTGGCGCACCGCTGGGGCCGGCTCTGGCCGGCGTGGCTGGGCCCGCTGCGCGGGCGGGCGGTACCCCGGTGGCTGGTACTCGGCGTCGGGCTGTTCGTCGGAGCGAGCCTGACTGCGTACTTCGGCATCGCCGGCACGACCGCCTGGATTCGCGGTGACTTCGGTGGTCCGTTCGTGCCGTTGCTGCTGGAAATGGGGGGCTACACCCTCTGGGGCGTCGGGCTGCTGGTGGCTTCGGCGTCGTACTTCACGCTGACCAGAGCCCCTTGTTCGCGGGGCGCCGTCAGTGCAGAGCCGGTGGCAACTGTTTAGCTCGACGGGGGAGGACCGATGACGGGACATGCCATCCGGGCGGCACGGATGTTCGACGGCGAGCGGCTCGTGGACGGCGGCGTGCTGCTGCTGGTGGACGACTGTCGCATCACCGACGTGCGCGCGGGTTGGGCGCAGGCGCCCCAGGGGTGGCCGGTGCGCGAGCATCCGGACGGCACCCTGCTTCCGGGCTTGATCGACGCGCACGTGCACCTGTGCGCCGATGGGGGGCCGGACGCGCTCGGCCGGCTCGCCGAACGCCCGGAGACGGACCTCGACACGGTCGTCGAGGCGTCACTGCGCGCGCACCTGGCGGCAGGCGTCACGACCGTCCGTGACCTGGGTGATCGTCGTGGCGCCGTGCTCCGCTGGCGGGCCCGGGAGGTGCGCGACGACCTGCCAACCGTGGTCGGGTCGGGCGCGCCGATCACCAGCGTCGGCGGGCACTGCTGGTGGATGGGGGGCGAGGCGAGTGGCGTCGACGGGATCCGCGAGGCCGTGCGTCTCCAGGCGGCGGCCGGTGCCGACCTGCTGAAGGTCATGGCCAGCGGCGGAGTGTTCACCCCCGGCACCGACACCACCCGGCCGCAGTTCACCGACCAGGACCTGACCGCCGCCGTGACCCAGGCACACGATCTCGGCCTGCCGGTGACCGCGCACGCGCACGCGCTCAGCGCCGTCGAGCAGGCGCTGCGCGTCGGCGTCGACGGCATCGAGCACTGCACGTGCGTGACCGCGACCGGCGCCCACGTCCCGGAGGAACTCGCGGATCGACTGGCCGCGTCCGGGGTGGCGGTCTGCGCCACGCTCGGCACCGACCCCGCCGTGACCACGCCCCCGGAGCTTGTGGAGATGGCGGCGCGGGCCGGGCTCAGCGAGGCCGCGCTGCGTGCCGCCGCCGCCGCCCTGCACCGGGCCGGGGTCCGCCTGGTCGCCGGTTCGGACGCGGGCCTCGGCCCCGCGAAGCCGCACGGAGTCCTGCCCGAGACACTGGTCGAGTACGTCGCGAGTGGCATCCCCGCCACAGCAGCCCTCGCCGCCGCGACCTCGGTCGGCGCCGGGGTGTGTGGCCTGGGGCGGAGCAAGGGCCGCGTCCGGCCCGGGTTCGACGCCGACCTGCTGGTCGTGCGCGGCGACCCGACCAGCGACATGACGGTGTTGCGCCGACCGCTCGCCGTCTACCTCGCCGGCGTGCACCCTCCGGGGACGCCGACGATCTAGTCGCGGGCTTCGGGAAGGCACCAGCCGGCGGTAGGTTCATCCGTGTGGATCCGCACGACATCGCCGCCCGGCTCAAGGTGCCCGTCGAGGACGTCGAGCGTGTGCAACGGCTCGCGGGTGACCTGCCGTCGGCGCCGCTGCCCGCCAGGGCCGATGCCCCCGCGCTCCTCGACCGGCTCGCGGTCCGCCCGGACGACGCCGCCGAGATCATGGCCGGCTGGCCCGACGCGGGGTCGCCACTGTGGACGCCCGAGCTGCGGTGGCTCCTCGATCGTTCCATCGCGCTGGTCCGCGCCGATCTCGGTGGCTACGTCTGGCTGCCGCCCGGCCCGGAGCTGCCGCGCGATCGGGGGCCCGCCTGGCGGCACCTCTACGTGTACGCGTACCTCGCCCTGGTCGACGTCGTCCGCGGGTACCACCGCGACCACGGCGTCCCCGATGCCGTGTCCTGGCTGACCCTCGCTGACCTGGGTCGCAATCTCGCCATCGACAGGCGGATGCGCCGCGAGGGGTGGCCCGTCATGCAGAGCTGGTTGACCCTGCACGTGCGGGGCGCCGTCTACGAGCTGGGCCGGTTGCAGCACCACAGGGGCGACGGCGTCATCGGCCTGCACGTCCCCGACTCGGGGCCGCTGACCCCGGAGGCGGTCTCGGCGTCGCTGGACGAGGCACGGGCCTTTTTCCCGCGGCACTTTCCCGACGAGCCCTACTCGGCGTTCTCCTGCGGCTCGTGGCTGCTCGATCCGCAGCTGCGAGAGTACCTGCCCGAGGATTCCAACATCATCCGCTTCCAGCGACGGTTCGAGCTGGAGCCCTACGAGGAGGCGGAAGGGCCGGACGCCGACGTCGAGGTGCGGCGGTTCGTGTTCCGCACCCTGAGCACTCCGCTCGACCAGCTACCGCGCCACACCGTCCTGCAACGGGCGATCGTCGACCACCTGGCTGCCGGCCGTCACTGGCAGTGGCGCCAGGGCCGCTTCCCGATCTGACCACCCATCGGCGTGCCGGCCGCGACGGAAAAACTTGATCTAGGCACGGCCGACCCATCGTGATCTTATGTGCACCAGCGATCCGTAACACCGCGCAAACCCTCGATTAACCGTCGCGGGCTTAGGTGGGGGAGCGCTCCCATGAGCGGATCGCGAACGATGAGGCAGCTCCACAAGGGAGCGATGGAGAGGAGTCTCGTGTCTTCACGCACGAGCGGGAACAGGCTGCGAAGATTGGCGCTACCGACGCTGGTCCTCGCGATGATCACCGGCACAACCGGTGCTGCGGGATCGGCGTCGGCGGCACCGGGGGACCGGCCCGCCACCAGCGGTCCGGGTTATTTCTCCACCGGGTCCGACCGGCGCACCACCTTGACCGACGGGGCCGATCGTCGCCCCGGCGACAGCGAGACCGGCCCGAAGGCCGCCGTGGACGTGACCGGCTCGGGCGTCTACATCGTCGAGCTGGCCGAGGCCCCGCTGACCACGTACGTCGGCGGGACGTCGGGGCTGGCGCGGACGCGCCCGGCGCCCGGCGCCCGGCTGGACGCGACGTCGGCACCGGCAAAGGCGTACCGCCGGCACCTCGACACGCAGCGGGCCGCCGTCGCCTCCGCGGCCGGGGTCCAGGTCAAGGCGGCCTACACCGCCGCCTTCAACGGCTTCTCGGCGAAGCTGACCTCCCAGCAGGCGACCGCGTTGCGGGCGGACAAGCGCGTTCGCGCCGTCACCGCCGCACGCGCGCTCGGCAGCCGGTCGGCGTCGCCGCTCGCGACCACCTCGACGGCCGCCGCCGCCCCGACCGCCACCACCTCGGGTGACGCGGTCGCGTCCGCGGCCGGCCAGACCGCCAAGCCGGTCAAGCCCGGTCCCGCCACCGGCAAGGGCACGGTGATCGGGGTCCTGGACACCGGCATCTGGCCGGAGAGCGCGTCGTTCGCCAAGAAGATGCCCGCACCGGCGAACTGGCACGGCACCTGCCAGACCGGCGTGGCCTTCGTGGCCGAGCACTGCAACGGCAAGATCGTCGGTGCCCGCTACTTCGCCGACACCTGGCTCGCCGACGGCGGCTCGGTGCCCGAGGGCGAGTTCCTGTCCCCCCGCGACGCGAACGGGCACGGCACGCACACCGCCTCCACGGCAGCCGGTCTGCCGGTCTCGGACGTCACGATCGACGGTCGGCGCTTCGACCCGATCTCCGGGGTGGCGCCGGACGCCCAGATCGCCGTCTACAAGGTGCTCTGGGCCGGCATGGGCTACGACGCCGACATCATCGCCGGCATCGACGCGGCCGTCGCCGACGGCGTGCAGGTCCTGAACTTCTCGATCGGCTCGGACCTCGGCGACTGGGAGGCCAACACCCCCATCGGGATCGCGTTCCTCAACGCCACCCTGTCCGGGGTCTTCGTGGCGGCGTCGGCGGGGAACACCGGCATCGTGAGCGGTGCCATCAGTAACGCGGCGCCCTGGGTGACAACTGTCGGCGCGGCGGTGACGAACCTCGACGAGGCGACGCTCAAGCTGGGCGACGGCACGAAGCTGGTCGGCGGCTCGCTGGACGCGCTGCCCGGCGGCAACTCGCGGGCGATGGTCTTCGGTGACCAGGCCGGCTCACCGGAGCTGGGGGCGGCGTACTGCGAGCCGGGCAGCCTGGACGCGGCCAAGATCAAGGGCAAGGTGGTCGCCTGCGCCCTGTCCAACACGTTCGCCTCCGCGGCCGAGGTCAAGGACAAGGGCGGGGCGGCGATGGTGCTGTTCGATCCGGTCGGCAACTACCGGGTCAACTCGATCTACAACTTCCCGGTGGTCTACCTGCCGACGGAGAAGCAGGCCGGCATTCTCTTCAACTACCTCATGCGCCACCCCACCGACGCGAAGGTGTCCCTGCGCTCCGGCGGTGACGGCTCCAGCGTTCCGGGCGTCCCCAGCGTCGCGGACTTCTCCTCCACCGGCCCGGACAAGGTGACCTACGGCGTCTTCAAGCCGGACCTGGTCGCCCCGGGGTCGGACATCATCGCCGCGGTGTCACCGGCGGGCAACTTCGGGCGGCAGTACGACGCGTACTCGGGCACCTCGATGGCGTCGCCGTACGTGGCCGGCGCGGCGGCGGTCCTGCGTGCCACGCACCCGGACTGGACGCCGGGCACTGTCGCCTCGGCGTTGCGGACCACCGCTACCGACACCGTCGGCACCACCAACCCCCTGGACCAGGGCAGCGGCTTCATCAACCTGGCCCGGGCCGCCGATCCGGGACTGGTCATCGAACCGACCGCCGCGGAACTTGTCGCCTTCAGCGAGACGGCCCAGCCCGACGGCAAGGAACTCAACCTGCCGGCCGTCTCGCTGCGCGAGTACGACGGCACCCGCCCGGTGACACTCACCCGCACGCTCACCAACGTGGGCAAGGCGCGGGAGACCTACCGGTCGTCGGTGTCCGGCCTGCCCGGCATGAAGGTCACCGTCACGCCGGCGTCGGTGACGCTGGCGCCGGGGAAGTCCGCGACGGTCACCATCACGCTGCGTCGGGGCAGCGCTCCCTGGGACCGGTACGTGACCGGTTCGATCACCTGGAAGGCCAAGGCGCACAGCGTCCGGATCCCGGTCGCGGCCCGCCCGTGGGGGATCAGCCCCCGGCCGTACGGTGACGACGGCGAGGAGTTCGGCCGGATGACCAGCGGCTCCTTCGGCATGATCCAGCCGGGCTTCACCGGGCCGCTCTCGGGTCGCAGCACCGGTTACACGCCGGTGCAGCGAAAGACGTACTCGATGCCTGCCGGCGTCTACGGCGGCGTGTTCGACCCGAGCGCCTCCGGCGTGAAAAAGGTCGACTTCACCGTGCCGGCGAACACCGCGGGCATCGTGGTCGAGGCCAACACCGAGGACCCGAACACCAACCTCGACCTCTACCTGTACAAGGGCGACAAGCTGGTCTACAGCAGTGACAGGTACTGGACCAGCGCGGAGCAGGTGTACAAGTTCCTGCCCGAGCCGGGGCGCTACACCGCGTACGTGTTCGCGCAGGTGCCCGGTGGCCCGGTCGTCGACTTCGAACTGCGGCACGCCATCATCGCTCGCAACGCCAGGTATTCGCCCGCCACGCTGACGCTACCGAAGACGACGGAGCGCGGTGGGAGCGTCAACTTCACGTTGAAGCCGAACCAGCCGTTGGCCGAGGGCGACTTCTGGGCGTACACCGAGTGGAGCACCAACGGCACGGTCATTCCCGGCAACCTCGTCTCCACCCAGCAGAGCGCCTGGGAGTAGGTCCTGACAGGAGGGTGGGGCGGTGCCGTCGGGCACCGCCCCACCCTCGTCAGCGCTGCCAGGCGTCGATGGTCTTCACTCCGTCGCGTACCGTCCGGTCGAGGGTCTCGGGGTTGCCGCTGCTGCCCTCCCACCCCTGATCGTTGAACACGGTCACCACACCGTCGACACGTGCCACGGCGATCTGGGTGGACGTGGTGCCGCCGGTGCGCTCGCCGTTCAGGCTCGTCGCCGCCCAGGTGAGCGACACCAGCACCGCCTCGTCCCCGGCGCCGGACAACGGCTTGCTCGCGACCTTGACCGGGTTGCCGCCCTGGTCGTACGAGGGGCACGCCTCGACGGCACTGCGCAGACGTCGCATGTAGGCGGTAGCACCGTCACCCTCGAAGGTGAAGATCGTCTGATGGATCATGCCCTGCGGCGTGTAGTCGTCCGGTTCACCAGGCTTCTTGTAGGTGACGGTCATCGCCGCGCTCGCGGTGACCTGTCGGCCTCCGGTGCCGAACTCGTTGGCACACAGTTTCGGCAGGGCCTCCTCGACGGGCGTCGTCCGTCGGGGCAACTTCCGCAGCTCGGCCGGCAACTCGACGAAGGCCGACGTCGGGATGGTCGTCGGGGTGCTGGTGCTCGCGGACGGCTGGTTGGTCGGGCTCGCACCGGCCGACGCGGTCGTCGGCGACGCGGCCGACGACACCGGATCGACCTCGTCCCCGCCCGTGGTGCAGGCCGTGCTCGACGCGATGGTGCCGAGCAGCGGCAGGATCAGCGCGAGCGTCCGCGGTGCTCGGGCGGTCGCTGGCAGTGCGTATCGGCTCATGTTCGTCCCCCTCACCCTCCCCCGAGCAGTTCCCCGCGACACGCCAGCGGAAACGATCAATACTGCCGGGCGGACCGACGCCTACGCGGCGGCCGGGATGACGGCGTCGATGAGGTGCGGGCCGGGCTGGGCCAGCGCCTGGGAAAGTTGTTCGGCGAACTGCTCGGCGATGGTGGCGCGGCTGGCCGGCATGCCGAACGCGTCGTGCCGGGGAGCGCCGACGGTCACCTCACCGCCAGCGGGATCGTCCTCGGTGCTGCGATACTAAACTCGCATTCAGGACAAATGCTGCTAGCTTGCAGGAAGTAGCCCGGTAGGTGGGGGGAGCCCGATGGAACGCGGATGGGCCGAACGTGGCTACCACGCGCGCTGCCTGGACATCGGCATCGATCGCTCCTTCGAGGATTTCCGGCGGCAGTACGAGCAGGCCGTTCCGCCGTACGACGCCGAGGCGTTCAACGCTTTGGTCGCTCGGAACGCGCCCTGGGACGACGTGCTCGCCCTCATGGGTGAGCGGGCACCGCACGGCTTCCTCGTCTACTGGAGCAGCGGCGACCTGCACCCGATGATGAACCTCGCGGGCGACTCCCGGCACTGCGTCGAATACCTGATGGGCAACCACACCACGGCCAAGCGAATGTTCCGACACGACCCGGCGGCCATGTTGTACGCGCCGCTACGCACGATGATCAGCGACGGATCCGACGGCGGAGCGCGGTTCATCATCGAGCAGCCCAGTCGCGCGTTCAGCTCGTTGGGAGTGGACGCGATCCACGAGGTGGGCGTGGACCTCGAACGTGAGGTCGCCGCCCTCCTGGCGCACCTCCAGGTGCCCGTGCCGGCGGGCCTGTCCGACTAGGGCAAGTCTCCTCAGCGGTGAACATTTCCGGACGACGCCCTAGCATCGATCCTCGGAGACACGACATTTCGCGGAGGGGGTCCGATGCGCCAGGCGCAGCGGCTGAAGAGCGTCCGGTACGACATCCGCGGCCCGGTGTTGCGCCGGGCGCAGGAGCTGGAGGCTGCCGGGCACCGGATCCTCAAGCTGAACCTGGGCAACCCGGCGCCGTGGGGGCTGGCCACGCCGGAGCCGATCGTCGCCGACGTCGTGCAGAACATCGTGGCCGCTCAGGGGTACAGCGACGCGCGAGGCATCTACTCCGCCCGCGTCGCGGTGGCCCAGCACTACCAGACCCTTGGCGTACCCAGCGTGCAGCCGGACGACGTGCTGCTCGGCAACGGGGTTTCCGAACTGATCGTGATGGTGCTCCAGGCACTGCTGGACACGGGCGACGAGGTGCTGGTGCCAAGCCCGGACTACCCGCTCTGGACCGGCGCGGTGAACCTGTGCAGCGGTCGCGCGGTGCACTACCGCTGCGACGAGAGCGCGGGCTGGGCACCGGACCTGGAGCACATGGCGTCCAGGATCACCGACCGCACCCGCGCGCTCGTGGTGATCAACCCGAACAACCCGACCGGCGCGGTCTACTCCCGAGAGGTGCTGCTCGGCATGATCGAGCTTGCCCGCAAGCACGATCTGCTGATCTTCGCCGACGAGATCTACGACAAGATCGTGTACGACGGAGCGACGCACCACACCCTCGCCGCCCTCGCGCCGGACGTGCCGGTGGTCAGCATGGGCGGCCTGTCCAAGACGTACCGGGCTGCGGGCTTCCGCTCCGGCTGGCTCGCCACCAGCGGTTTCAGCGGCAGCGACTCGGACTACCTGGATGGGCTGCAACTGCTCGCCAACATGCGCGTCTGCCCGAACGTGCCGGCCCAGCACGCCATCCAGACCGCGCTCGGCGGCTACCAGAGCATCGAGGAGCTGACCCGCCCCGGAGGCCGCCTGCTGGAGCAGCGCGACCACGCCTGGCAGTCCCTCGTCGACATCCCCGGCGTCGACTGCGTCAAGCCGGCCGGCGCCCTCTACCTCTTCGCCCGTCTCGACCCCAAGGTTCACAAGATCCACGACGACGAGCGCCTGGTGATCGACCTCTTGGAGCAGCAGCACCTCCTGATTTCCCACGGCACCGGCTTCAACCTCGACACACCAGACCACCTCCGCCTGGTCTTCCTGGCCTCCACGGACGTCCTCGACGACGCCGTCTCCCGGATCCGTACCTTCCTCTCCGCCTACCGTCAGTAGCGCGGCGACGCGGCACCCGACATCACTCGGCTTCGACCTCGGTGCGATAGACGTTGAAGCCACGTCGCTGATAGTTGCGTAGGGCATTCGGATGGTCGAACGAGCAGGTATGCAGCCACACCCTGCGGACAGCCGGGGCCTCCACTGCCGCACTGTCCCAGGCTTGCCGGATGGTCAGCGTCAGCGCATGGCCACCGAGACCCCTCCCGACATGTTCCGGCAACAGCCCAAAGGCGGTGATCTCCACATCTCCGCCAGGCTGAGGTTCCACATTGGCAATGCCCACGGTCTCGTCCCTCAGCGTGATGAACCAGTACTGGCGCAGCGGACGACACCGCACCAGCTCCTGCCACTCGTCGTTCGTGCGGTTCGCACTGCGCCACCCGTAGGGGGATCCGACCTCAGCGTTGGTGGCACGCACGAGCGGCAGGCCACCGTCAACGCGCCGTAGGAGAAGTTCCGGCACGACCTTCCCAGGTCGCAGATCCTTGGCGTCGTTCATCTCCAGGTAGGTGACAACCTTTGCCATCCCGCCAGGCTACCCATCGTTTCGAGCCGACCAACACGAGCAATTCCGAGGTACGGCTGCCTACTCGGCTCGCCGAGCCGGAGCGCGCGAGCCGTAGGCCGGGCCGAACACCACCAGCAGCGCCAGGTCCTCGGTCACGTCGACGAACCGGTGCTCCTCCCCGGCCGGCACGAAGATCACCGAGCCCGGCCCCACCTCGGCCGCGCCGCCCGGGGTCACGATCCGGGCCCGTCCCGCGGTGACCACGTAGATCTCATCCTCGGTGTGCGGGCTCTGGTCGTCGAGACCGCCCGCCGGGATGCAGTACGTTCCGACCGACAGGTCCGGCGTTCTCAGCTGCTCGACCCAGTCGTTGGCGGCTCCGGCGGGTGCGGTCCACCGCCCCGCGCCTTCGATGATCAGCATGGCGGAAGCATTCCCTTCATGGTGCGGGCCACTGTCGACGACACCGCGGCCAGTTCGGGCTGCGCGGGCAGGAAAACGGTGGGGACCCCCAGTGCCTGGTTCATCGCGGCGAGCTGATACTCGGCCTGAAGGTCGGTCGTGTTCCGTAGACCACGGACTATTACTCCGATGTCATGGCGTCGGTAGTAGGTGGAGGTCAGCCCACTCCATGCCGCGACGGTGACGGAGGTCCAGTCGGCCGGCAGAATTGCGCGGACCGCAGCCGCTCGTTTCTCTTCGCCGAGTCCCGGATGTTTGGAGCTGTTGACGGCGACGAGCACGATCACCTCGTCGAAGATTTGGCGCGCTCGGTTCACCACGTTCGCATGCCCGGGAGTGAAGGGGTCGAAGCTGCCGGGGTAGACGGCTCGTATGGGTGCGCGACCGTCAGTCACTGTGCAGTACCCGCTGCGCATCGAGGATGACCTGCTCGCTGGCCAGTGCGGCCCAGGAGGCGAACAGTTCCCGGAAGTAGGCGCCGTGCCGGTCTGCCACGGCCGGATCCTGCTCGATGACGTCCAGCTCGTTGACGATGCTCAGGTCCACGAGAGACCGCAGTTGAGCCGGATCCGGCGTTCGCACCTGACCTGTGAAGCGGTCGAACACCTGGCCGGTCCTGGCCAGCGCCCGCCAGCTACGCCCGCGGTCGCAGGCGCCGTACAGATAGACAAGCTGCTCGGCGTCTGCGCCAACGAGATCCCGCAACACCGCACGGTCGGCCGGATCAAGCAGAGCGCGATCGAAGCCGTCGGTGCCGTAGGTGGCGTGGGTGAGGCCCGCCGCCTGTACGTCGCTGCCGCAGCCGAGCAGGGTCAGCCGTTCGTTGACCCGACACAGGTGGGCGTACAGGTTGCCGCCGGGATGCGCGATCTGCTCGGCTCCCTGCCGGCGGAGCCAGACCCGTACGCCGTCGTCGGTGCTCATGGCCCGACTGTAGGGATTGGCGGCCGGATCCGTCAGCCCTGGGTCACGTCAATGACGATGACGGTGACGTTGTCGTGCCCACCCTGGTCGATCGCCAGGGCCATGAGTTGGTCGGCGATCTCCGCTGGGCGGCCACCGGAGTCGAGTGCAGCTCGTATGTGCTCGTGCGGCACGTACGAACTCAGTCCGTCAGAACACAGAAGGACTCGGTCGCCGGGTTGAAGCTGGAGAGGTGTCAGGTCGGCCGACCGGCCGTCGTCCCGTCCGTCGAGGAAGCGGGCCAGTCTCTCGGGGAGGTTGGGCACCTCGTCAGCGCCGGCGATGAGATGTCTGTAGGTGTGATCCTCGCTGATCTGGACCAGGGCGTTGTCATGGGAGCCGTGGCGTCGGATCAGGTAGGCGCGGGAGTCGCCAACGTTCGCCACGACCGCATGACTGCCAGAGCGCAGCAGAGCGACAAATGTCGTTCCCATCCCCGCCAGCTTCGGGTCCTCGCGGACTTTCCGGCGTAACGCCTCACTCGCCTCGCGGACGGCCTGTCCCAGGAAGTCCGCAAGATGCTCCGGATCCACCAGGCGGTCGTACGCCTGCACGGCGGCGATGGCTGTGCTGCTCGCGACATCACCGGCGACATGGCCGCCGAGTCCGTCCGCGACGACGTAGAGCCATTGTCCTTGGCTGTGGGAGTCTTCGTTCCGTTTGCGAACGAGGCCCTGGTGCGTCCGGCTGGCGGCTTCGATGCTGAGGGCCACGGTCATGACCCTTCTCTCGGCCCGGCGTCGGGCCACGGCTCCTTGGCGTTCGTGTCGCGGTGCAGGACGTGGACCGTTTCGACTCGGTCGCTCGCCACGACGTATTCGGTCACCTCGACAGGCTTCTTGTCGCCTCCCGAGGTGCCGACCCGCACGATCTCCAGGACGGGCAGGTTGGTGGGGATCTCCAGGAGGGTTGCTTCGTCTCTGCTGGGCATCCGGGCGCGATGAATCTCCATCCAACTGATGGGCCAGTGGCCGGCGTTCTCGATGTGGTGCAGCCACTCGCCCGCCGCCGGGTTCGCGTCCAGGTCCGCGACGATGTCGGCGACGCGTGGGTGAATCCACGAGATGTTGATCTGGAATGGGGCCTCGGACGCTGGCCCGGTGACCCGAAACCGGCGAAGCACTTCGGTCCCGGGCTCCACGCCGAGCAGTTTGGCGATGCGGGGATCATCCAGTGTGGCCGGCGCGTTGACGGCCGTTCCGTGGCGAACCCATACCTCCTGGCTGCTCGCCGAAGGAAACGAGTAGCCGGTTGCCTGCTCGTTGCGCTTGACGAGATCGCCGCGTGGCCGGCGCGGTCGCATCGTGCCGTATCGAACGGCAATGCCCCGACCCTGGACGGCCCACACGTAGCCCTCGGTCTCGAGGAGGGCGATGGCCCGGCCGACGGTGTCGCGGTTGGCGTCGTACTCCGCCGCGAGATCGTTGAGGGTCGGAAGCCGCGCACCCGGCTCCCACTCTCCGGCTTCGATCCGCTCTCGGATCATGGACGCGATGTTCAGGTAGCGCGAGTGCACCGGCACGTCCACGCCCTTCCCGGTTGTCCCAAGACAATCCTTGACTCTGGCTCAGATTGTCCCCACACTAACTCGTGGAGATTGTCCCCACACAATGTGGTGCAGGTGGGGTCTGAGGGCCGGGTCGCCCGACGAGGCCAATGCGTCGGGGTTCCTTCGGAGGAGGGTGTCCGTGACTGGAAAATGTGGCGAGCCAGAAGAGATGCGTCCCGCGATCAAGCCGTCGATGCCGGAGATCCCGCCGGTCGTCGTGGCGGACGTGCCGCAAGTCTTCGTTCTCATCAGGGACGAGGAGGTTGTCGGATACCTGTTCGACCTTCCTTCGGGCGCGATGGCCGTCCTGGACGGTACGGGGGAGATCTTCCGATCGGACTCCCTGGAAGAATTCACCAGGTTCTTCGGCCCCTTGTTGGATCTGGACATCGCGAAGGTCAGGCAAGACCTCTGACCTGCGCCGCCCCGCCGTCGTCGACGACGCGTCGGTGGTGAGTGGCGTCCTCCGCGGCTACCGGTCGTATCTGCCACCGTCCATCCGGAGGGTGGCGCCGGTCAGGTAGCCGGAGATCGGGCTGGCGAGGTAGGCGACGAGGTCGGCGTACTCGCGGGGCTCTCCGATGCGGCCGACGTCGGTGCCGGCGCGAATCGGCGTGGCGTTGCGCTCCACCTCCTCCCACGTCTCACCCCACCCGTTCTCGCGGCCGAGTTCCAGGAGGTACTCGCGGGTGGTGGGAACCAGGATGGCGCCGGCCGCGATGGCGTTGGAGGTCACTCCCGTGTGCTTGAGGTCGCGGGACAGCGACCGGGCGAGGTTGAGCCGGGCGGCGTTGCTGGCTGCGTAGTGCGGCTGCCCCGCCGACGGCGTCTCACCGGTCACGCTGCCGATCTGGATGACACGCCCCCACCCCTTGGCCCGCATCGCGGGGACCAGGTGTCGGATCAGGCGGACCGAGCTGAGCACGTTGAGGTTGTACATGTCGGCCCACGCGTCCGCGTCCAGGTCGGACCACCCTGCTTCGGGGTCGTAGCTGCCGGCGTTGTTGACCAGAATGTCCACCTCGCCGGCCTGGCGGGCCACGGCCTCGGCGCCGGCGTCGGTCGTGAGGTCTCCGATCACGGCCTGCCCGCCCACCTTCTGGGCGGTCTGCTCCGTACGGGCCTGGTCCCGGCCGTGGACGACCACGGCAACGCCTTCGCCGGCCAGGACCGCCGCGATCTCGGCGCCGAGACCGCTGCTCGCGCCGGTAACCAGAGCGCGCTTGCCGGCAAGCTGCAAATCCATGGTCTTCCCCCGTCGTTCTGGAAACGGCCGGGCCAGTGCTCGGCACTGCACCAGACTGTGACTCGTAGATAATGGACCGACAAGTCCAGAAATGGTGGGTCGCCGAGCCGCGTGTGGCCGGAGTTCGCCTGTCAGCACCCCTCGCGAGTCTGATCGAACGATGGGACCGTGCGTGGTGATATTGACGGGACACCGCGGCCGCTTGGCGGCGCTTACGATGGTCCCTGGATACGCTCCGTGACCTCACAGATGCAGCGCTGGGTCGTCTCGTCGACGGTCCGTCCCGAAGGGTGCACCGATGACAGCCACGCCACGCGACATCGTCGAACGGGTGTTGCGGGCGGGCCGCGACCTGGATGTCGAAAGCTTCGTGGGGCTGATGGCCCCCGACGCGTACATCGAGTGGCCCTACCGGCCGCCCGGCGTGCCGGCCCGGGTGCGGGGCCGCGCGGAGATCCGGCGGCATCTGACCGCGACGGCCGAGGGATTCATCAGAATCACCGGCCACCGCAACGTGGTCGTGCACGAGACGGCCGATCCGGAGACGATCATCGTGGAGTACGAAGCGCACGGCACCGTTGTCGCGACAGGCGGGGCGTTCGAGCAGATGGTCATCGCCGTGTTCCGTGTGCGGGGCGGTCAGATCCTGTCGTACCGCGACTACATCAACCCGCTGCCGCTGCTCGACGCGTTGGCCAGCAGCACCGGCGGCACTGACACGTAGTCACCCGTCGACCTTGAGACCGAGGGCCCACGAGTGCACGTCAGCCTGGCGACGAGCGCCGGTAGGGCCGGCCGGCCGAACGAGGACTTCGTCGGTGCTGTCCCGGGCGCCGTCGTGCTGCTGGACGGCGCCGGCATTCCGGGAGCCGAGAGGCTCTGCGCGCACGGAGTCGCCTGGTACACCGAACGCCTCGGCGGCGTGCTGCTCGGCGGCCTGTCGCGGAACGACGGACGCGACCTCGCGGGCATCCTCGCCGCCGCCATCGGCGAGATTGCCGCCGCGCACAGCGCCACCTGCGACATCGCGGACCCCAGCAGCCCGCAGGCCACCGTCCTGATGGTCCGTGCCCACCGGGGACGCCTGGAGCATCTCCTGCTCGCGGACTCGTTCCTGGTCCTCGACCAGGTCGGCGGTGGCCCGCAGGTGGTCACCGACGAGCGCGAGGTGATCGCCAGGCGGGAGTGCTCAGCGCCGTTGAACGGCGTCACACCCGGAACCGCGGAGTACGACCGCATCCGCGCCTCCTGCGCCACCGCGCTCCGCGCTCGCCGCAACCAGCCGGGCGGCTACTGGATCGCCAAGGACGACCCGCGCGCGGCACGGGAGGCGGTGACCGGCAGCCATTCCCTTGACGACCTGAACGGCGTCGCGTTGCTCAGCAACGGTGCCAGCCGGATCGTCAGCCCGTACGGCCTGACCGACTGGCCCAGCGTGCTGGAGCTGCTCGCCGCAGACGGTCCGTCCGGTGTCATCGACCGCGTCCGGCAGGCCGAAGCCCAGATGGACGGTGGCCCCGACACTCGCGATCCCGACGATGCCACGGTGGTCCACTGGACGGATCTGGCACGCCACCGAGTGTGAACCAGCTCAGAGCGCCGAGGGGGCAGCGGGCGCCCGCCGGTCGATGACAGGATCGGCCGATGCGCGTTCTCTTCGACGGCACGGCTCCGGTGGCCTACGGGCAGATCTACGTGACAAGTCGTGAACTGCCGAACATGGAGATGGCGTTCGCCGGACAGGTGAACGGCCTCTGCGGAGCCGGGTACGCCGGCGCGCTGTTCCTGATGACGGGCACGCACACCGGGCAGGTCCACCTCCGGATCGAGGCGCACGACGGTGAGCCGTCGGCCGCGACGGAGGAGTGGGAAGAGGTGGTGGAGGCGTCGTTTCGGCCGAGGGACGCGGCGGTTGAACTGGTCCCCTGGGGCGAAGGTTCACTCGCCCTGCTGCCGCTGATCCCCGAAGATCAGGACACCCGCCGGCTACCGGCCTACCGTGTGCGGTACTGCGCCACGGGCATGGATGCCGGGAGCGACCCGTTCGGCGGGCACGACCCCGATGAGCTGGACGACGGCGACTACACCTACATGGAACGGCGGCCGGACCGCTACCTGCTGTGCTTGTGGCCGGAGGACTCGGAGTTCGACGATCCGAGCGACGCCGTGACGCGTACCGACGCGATCCTGCGCCAGACCAGCAGGGCCGCCGCCTACTGGCACGGCTGGGCAGCAGGGTTGCCGCCCGCGCCGACCCTGTGGGAGCAGGTCGAAGCCGAACAGCTCAGGCGGTTGGAGCGAGAGCGTCGCGACGAGGAGTACCGCAGGCGCGATGAGCTGCGGCGCTGGGGCGGCCGTCTGCCGACTGAGCGGCTCCGACAGGTGCGCGGCAATATTCAGGGCCTCGTCCTGCTGGACCGGGACCTGGTCGACGGGGTGGCCGCTGCCGACGCCGCCACGCAGCGGCAGATCGCGATCTGGGCGGCACGGCGGGCGCTCACCCTCGCCGGCATCGCGGACGTCGACTGGATGACGCCGGCGTGGACGGCCCTGGATCGGGGAGTGCCGCTACCCGCCGAGTTCGCCGACCCCGGAGCGCTGTGGAGGCGGGTCCTGGGCGAGCCGCCCGTCACGTTCTCCATCGTCTCGCTGCGTCCGGCGGGTCACGGCCCGGCTGATCCGCTCGTCGCGGCTCTCGACGCCCCGGTGAACCCGGTCGCGATGGCGCTGCCGGCACTCGTGGCCGCCGGAGAGTCGGACCCTCTACAGGCCGCGTTGGAGGCGCTGTGGGCTGCGGTCAGCACCTACGCCGCGCGGCGCAACGAGTTCCTGGCGGACGTGCGCCGTGCCTTTCCCGTCATCGAGATCGACCGAGCAGAGGGACACCTGGCATGAGCAGCCCACGCGAAACTTTCCTCCGACTGGTGAACGGCGTCTGCGACGGCCCGTACGAGGACCTGGCCGACCTGTACGCCGAAGAAACCCATGTCACGCATCCGTTCCACCCGCTCAACCCGCCGCCGCTGCGTAGCCGCAGCGAACTGCACGCGCACTTCAGCGCGTCGCCTCCGGTCGACCGGACGCTGAACCGTAAGCCGGTCGGTGTGACGATTCATGAAACGGCGGATCCGGAGGTGATCGTCGCCGAGTTCGCCTATCAGGGGCGGGTCGCCGAGACGGGTGAGGCGTTCACGGTGCCATGCGTCTTCGTGATGCGTATCCGCGATGGGCTCATCATCGAGTCCCGCGACTACATCGACCACGTCGCCAGCGCACGGGCCTGGGGTCAACTCGACAGTCTGTTGGCCGCGCTCCGTCCGCAAGAGAGCACCACCAACGAGGGCGCGGCCCGCCCCTGAGGTCACGCCCGACGCCCTGCACACTCCTGAGGCCGGTGACAGCGTCCGCCAGCGCGGAGGCAAGCTCGTCGGCCGTGTCGTCCGGACCTGCGACATCCCGACGGGATGAGACGAGGTCCGACACTCTGTTGGTCGTCCCGAGCGCTACAGGCTCCCGGATTCGGGCCAGTGGGACCAGTGCGTGTTGGGTGGCAGGTCTGGTGCGTACCGACTCGCGTCCCCCGTCGTCAGCACGTCGGCGAGCTGGCGGAAGGTCACTGACTGACTGGGAAGGGTGTCCTCGGCGGGGTCCGGGTGGTGCCACTGATCCAACCGCAGGATCTCCGGGAGGTCGGCCGGGATCCGCCGCCGCAGCTCGACCTCGTCGGCCAGGAGCAACTCCCGGTGCTCCGGAACGAGCCGGCGCAGCACGTCGACCAGTTCCTCGCCCGGCTCGGCTGCCACCGGGATCCGCCGACCGCGTACGACAATCGGGTTCCCGCAGTAGATTTCGGGCTCGTTCATGTCCTCGATCTCGTCGGGGTTGTCGATCCGGTCGAGGAAGTCCTCGTTGCCGGGGCCCGGTTCGCCCATGGTCAGGCAGTTGCCGAAGACATACAGGACGTCAACGAGGTTGCCGGCCCTGGGCGAGTAACCAACCGCCTCGACGATGAGCGCCCACCGCTGCGCGTCGCGGTAGGCGTGCAGCCGTGCATCCACCGCGTAGTAGTAGCCGTGGCCCAGGTCCGGGAACCTGAAGTCTTCGGCCGCGGTGTCGAGCTGGTCGAGGATCTCGCCGGAGCGCATGGCCGTGCAGTGTACGGCTCGTCTGATCCGTAAGGTCTCCCGGATGACTTGCGGCATCGATCTATGTCACTCTAAATCTGGGGGTCAGGTTTCGGTCCACTCCCTGAACGCCGTCTCGGAAGGACGCCCATGCGCACATCCGCCCACCGGATCGCCGCGGGTCTCACCGCCGTCCTGCTCACCACGCTGGCCGTGACGCTACCGGGGTCGCCCGCGGCGGCTGGCGAACCGTTCCAGTACCCCGACCAGGGCCTGGTCTTCTACTCGAGCTACCCGACCGAGGTGGCCGGCAGGCTCGCCGCGCCTGACGGCATCTGCCACCAGGTCCCGGCCGATGCCGCCTGGATGCTCACCTGGAGCGGCGGCTTCGGCTCGGTGCCCGGCTACCGGACCCCCGACTGCAGTGGTCCGGCAAGCGAGCTCAACAACGTCCACAGCTGGCCGGAGGGCCGCTACCTGACCTACCGGGCGAGCTGACCGCTGGTCGGCCGCGCAGCGATCATGTCCTCGGTTGTCCTGACTTCGGTGCGAGCCGGCCGTTGGGCATGTGCACGACCCGGAGGAAAGCCGGCAGCCGCCACGGCCTCGGCCCGCCGATGACGACGTCGCGCCGCAGCACCGCCTGAGCGATGCTGATCCGGCCGAACATCATCAGGTTGAACCGGGCGGGCTGGAACCGCACGCGCACGTCGAACGGATCGTCGGGCGGTGCGATCCACACTCTGCGGTCGCCAAGCGTCAGCGTCGTGGTCGGCGTGAACCGCGAGCGGAACTGCACCGACACGTGGTGGCGAGGCATCGGCAGCGCGGTGTTGAGCAGCACCCCGTACGAGTCCCGCAGCATGTCGAACATGAACAGGTCCCAGTAGAGTCCGGCGTGCGCGTCCGGCATCGGCCACGGTCGGCGCAGCGCCCGCGCGATGTCCCACCCGTGTACGAGTAGCTCGTTTGTCAGATGGGCGAACAGGCCGCCGACCGTCACCCGTGCGTTGCCCAGCCAACTCACCGTCGACCGCGGATCAGCGGTCGTGCCCAGGAGGCGGGCGACAGCGGTGGTGAGCTGCGACAGCAGGACCTCCGGATCGCGCTCGCTGAAGTGGGCGAGCACGTGCCGGTTGACGTCGGCGACGGTGTCGACGTTCGTGACGGCGAGCATGTCCTCCAGACCCGGCACCCGGATGGCGAACCCGGTGCCCTCCAGCTTGGACACGTACAGCACCGCGATCGACACCACGTGCGCGACGGTGTCGGCCAGGGTCCAGTCGGCGGTGACCCTGACCGTGGGGGAGGACGCGGTGGCCGCCATGGCGGTGAACCGGTCGGCAGCCGCCAGCAGTGCGGCGTTGGCCAGAGTCCAGCGGTCCGGGCCTGCCGTCTCACTCACGTCGAGCAGTATCGAGCATTCGCTGCGCCGGAGACTTCTTCGAACGTGCGCTCATCCGGCACGGCGGCAGGGCCGGTAGGACCGCTCAACCGGTCTCCTCGATGGTGGTGCCGGTACGTGCCGCCCGCGCGGCGCCCCAGTCGTAGAGGGCCTGCAACACCGGGGCCAGGCTGAGGCCCTCCTCGGTCAAGCGGTACTCCACATGCGGTGGCGTGGTTTCGTGGTCGTGCCGCAGGATCAGCCCGTCGGCCTCCAGCTCGCGCAGCCGCTGGGTCAGCATCTTCTCGCTGACGTCGGGCATCCGGCGGCGTAGCTCGCCATAGCGGTGCACGCCCTCCTTGAGGTGGGCCAGGATCACGGGTCGCCACTTTCCACCGATGACGTCGACGGCGAACTCCACGGGGCAGTGGTAACGCTTGGCCATCGTGGTCTCCTTCGGTACGCACCAGATGGTGCGTACTTGATCATCGTCGTCGCGGGTGTTGGGCTGTACCCATGGTCATCGAGTACATCAGGTACCGCGTGCCGCCGGCGCGGCTGGAGGGGTTCGAGGCGGCGTACGAGCGGGCCGCAGCCGCGCTGCGGGCGGCGCCGGAATGCGTGGACTACGAGTTGAGCCGCTGTCTGGACGACACCGCCTGTCACCTGCTGCGCATCACCTGGACTTCCGTCGACGGGCACCTGAACGGGTTCCGGGGCGGCCCGGTGTTCGGGCAGTTCTTCGCCGCGATCAGGCCGTACGTCGAGGACATCGAGGAGATGCGGCACTACGTCCGAACCTCGGTCGCCGGCCCCGGTGGCGCCGCTCCGCCGAGCCTGTACGAGTGGGCCGGCGGCGCCGACGCGTTCACGAAGCTGTGCGACGCCTTCTATCGCCTGGTCCGCTCCGACGACCTCCTCGCGCCGATGTTCGCCCGCATGGATCCCGACCACGCCCGGTACGTGGCGGTCTGGCTCGCCGAGGTCTTCGGGGGGCCGGCTGCCTACACCACCGAGCGCGGTGGCTACCGCCACATGGTCGGCAAGCACCTGGGCAGGGCGATCAGCGAGCCGCAGCGTCGACGGTGGGTCAACCTCATGATGGACGCCGCCGACGAGGTCGAACTGCCCGACGATCCGGAGTTCCGGGCCGCCTTCACGAGCTACCTCGAGTGGGGCACCCGGCTGGCCGTACACAATTCGCAGCCGGACGCGGACCCGGTCCGGCAGGCGCCCGTACCACGTTGGGGGTGGGGTGTGGCCCCGCCTTACCAGGCCCCGCAACCCTCCTGAAAGCGTGCCCGCGCCGGCAGTCCTGACCTGTCCCGCCGCGTGATCCACTCGGCTTCCGTGAAACCGGCCCATCCCCGGCTCGCGGATGCCCCGACTTCTTGGAAGCCGAGTGGATCTCGGCGGGCCGGTGCGGAGGCGCCCCCGCGCCGAGCCAACCAGCGTCAGCTACCGGCGCAGGTGGCGGTGGTGCCGCTGCCGTTGCCGGTGCCCTGGAACCCGAAGCTCGTGGTCTGCCCCGCCGCCAGTCGTCCGTTGTAGCTCTGGTTGGCGACGGCGATGGTGCCGCTGTTGCCGCTGGCAACGCCGTTCCACAGCGAGCTGACCGACGCCCCGCTCGGCAGGGTGAGGGTGACGCGCCAGCCGGTGAGCGCGGAGGTCCCCGCGGTGACGGTCACGGTGGCGACGAATCCGCCGTTCCACTGGTCCTGGAGGGCATAGACCGCGGTGCAGGCCGGGGTGCCGGTCGGCGGGGGAGTGGTGGGTGGCGGCGTGGTGGGCGGGGGCGTGGTCGGTGGTGGCGTGGTGGGCGGGGGCGTGGTCGGGGGAGTGCCGCCGTCGAGCGTCAGGTTCTTCTGCTGGACGGTCCACTGGCTGTGGCACAGGCCGCAGTCGGAGCCGACGAAGTTGGCGCCGGACGTGGTGTCCCCCTTGAGGCGCCACTTGAGGTAGAGCACCGCGACGCGGCCGAACTCGCCGCCGTTGGCCTGGTCGTAGGTGCCGCCGTGGCCGACGTTGAGGTTGCCCATGAAGGCGGGCAGCGCGGCCGGCAGCTTTCCCCAGTCGTCGATGGCGTTCGGGTAGGCGATGTCGCTGGGCCCGCCGATGAAGTAGGCGATCGGCTTGGTCAGTCTCCGGAGCTGGTAGTCGTCGGCGTCGTTCAGCAGGCCGCTGCTGAAGATGCCGGTCGTGGTGACGCGCGGGTCGGCGGAGACCGCGTACGCCTCCAGCCCTCCGCAGGAGAAGCCCGCGACGGCTACCTTTGTCGTGTCGATCTTGTTGTAGTACTTGCTGCCCTGCCGGGAGTTCTCCGCGATGGCCCAGTCGATCGACTGGGTGAGCATCTGGGAGGTGGTGGAGCCGGAGCCGTTCGGGGCGCCGTTGGCGATGGCGAGAAAGCCGTGCGAGGCGATCTCGCGCAGGAAATTCCCCTGGGACAGGCCGTTGGCCGAGCACCCGCCGTTACCCCAGACGACGATGGGCAGACGTTCGGACGGGAGCGTCTGCGGCCGGAAGATGGTGTGGTTGGCCAGGCTGGCCGAGGTCTCGTAGTCGGCGGGATAGGGTCCGGAACCGCCGACGGCGGCACCGGCCGGTGTCGCGCCGAGCGCCATGATCACCGAGGCGACCGGGACGACGACGGCCACCAACCCCGCGTAGATCTTCGATCTCCTTCTCATGCACCCCTCCAACGAACGTCACGGTGGCTCCCCGCGGCGGCGGTGGTGGCTGCTCGTTCGCGCTGCGACCGCAAGGGTCAGCGCAGGCCACGGGCCAGGTCGAGGCGAACGCGTCGACCACCCGGCGGGGTCCCCACAGGCGATCCGATGGGAGCGGTACGCAGTTACTATCACCGTCGTAACGAAAAGTGTCAATATAACGTCAACCCAGCGTGGCCGCCTTGCGCAGCAGCACCGAGCGTTCGGGCTGGTTGGCGCACAGCCGGGCGGCCAGCTCCAGCTCGGCGCGCGCCTCCGGTCGTCGTCCGAGTCGGGCCAGCAGTTCGCCGCGTACGGTCGGGACCAGGTGGGACCCGGGGAGTCGGTTCGCGGCGATCAGCTCGTCCACGATGGCCAGAGCCGGCGCCGGGCCCGAGGCCATGGCCACGGCGACGGCCCGGTTGAGGTCGACAACCGGCGAGGGCGCGACCCGGCCGAGCGCCTCGTAGAGGACCACGATCCGGTCCCAGTCGGTCGCTTCGACCGACGGCGCCGACGCGTGGGTGGCGGCGATCGCGGCCTGCAGACCGTAGGGGCCGAGTCCGCGCGTCGACGCCGCCCTGCCCAGCGCGGCCAGCCCGCGACGGATCGCGGAGATGTCCCACCGCCGCCGGTCCTGGTCCTCCAGCAGGACCGGCGAGCCGTCCGGGCCGGTCCGGGCCGGGAAGCGCGCGGCCGTCAGCTCGCACAACGCGAGCAGACCGTGCGCCTCCGGCTCGTCCGGCGCGAGCGCGGCCAGCGTACGGGCCAGCCGGATCGCCTCGTACGCGACGTCGGGGCGCAGCAACCGGTCGCCCGACGTGGCCGTCGACCCCTCGGTGAAGATCACGTACAGGACGCTGAGTACGCCTCCGAGCCGTTCCCGACGCTCGGCGGCCGGCGGCAGCTCGAACGGCACCCGGGCCGCCGCGATGGTCTTCTTGGCGCGGGTGATGCGGGCCTGCACGGTCGGCACGGGCACGAGGAACGCGCGGGCGATCTCCTCGCTGGACAGGCCGGCGACCACGCGCAGGGTCAGCGCCACCCGGGCCTCGGGGGAGAGCACCGGATGGCAGCTCACGAACATCAGCGCCAGCACGTCGTCGTCGATCCGGTCGGGGTCGACGTCCTCGTCGAGCACCGAGCTCGCCGCCCAGCCGACTGCCGAGTCGACCGCCAGCAGGGCGTACCGCTCCCGGAGCGCGCTTCGGCGCCGGATCGCGTCGATGGCCCGCCGTCGGGCCGTGGCCATCAGCCAACCGGCCGGATTGGCCGGCAGGGCACGCCGCCACGACACCAGCGCCTCGGCCACCGCCTCCTGGGCGGCATCCTCGGCCAGGCCGAAGTCGCCTGTGAACCGGGTCAGCGCGGCCACGATCCGCGCCGACTCGATCCGCCAGACGGCCTCGACGTCGGCCGTGCCCATCAGGGCCGGCCGTCGCCGGGGACCTCGTCCGCCCCGGCCACCCGCCGGACCTCGATCTTGGATCCACGCACCGCCGGGAACCTCCGGGCCCACTCGATTGCCTCCTCCTTCGAGGCGACATCGAGCAGGAAGTAGCCCCCGAACAGTTCCTTGGTCTCGCCGTACGGCCCGTCCGTGACCACCGGAACCTCGCCGCCGAAGTCGACCACGACACCCCGGGCCGGATCGTCCAGCCCTTCGGCCGCGAGGAGGACGCCGGCCTTGACCATCTCCTCGATGAACGTGCGGGTCGTGGCCATCGCCTCGTCGATCGAGGCCATCATGGCGGCGTTCGACTCGTCGGTGCCTCGCATGATCAGCATGTACGTCGACATCGCGTTCTCCTCATTCGGCGGGCCGCCTCTCGACCCGCGCACCCACCCGTCGAACGGGCGGCCGACGCATCGACACGGCCCCGCAAGATCTTTTGTCGCGCCGCCACGGAGACGAGCCCGCAGCGGTGGCCCGAACGCGCATTGTCGCAGCTCCGCAGCGGGCGGAATCCACGCCGCCGAGGGGCGGTATCACCGTGTCGGTGCCCAGGAGGGCCGCCAGGTCGTGGCGGGCAGCGGCGCCAGGCTCGCGCAGTGGTCGATGACCGCCCGCAACCCCGGGTGCGGGTTCGCTCGCGGCAGGATGAGCGAGAGCGGGTACGCGAGCGTCGGCTCCACGATCGGGATGCGACGCAGGTCGTGGTTCGTCGGCCAGACGTACCTGTCGCGTGAGCCGACCAGGGTTGCCACGTCGGCGGAGTCCGCCAGGATGTCGAGGAGCACCTCGTCGCCGAAGTGCGGGCCCGCGGCGTCGACGCGCAGGTCGAAGTCGGTGACGAGTTGGTCGTAGAAGTCCGCCCACTCGCTGCCTGGTGCGATGCCCGGCACCCAGATCCGGTGCCCGCGCAGCTGCGACGGTGTCAGGGTGCGCGCGGAGGCGAGAGGGTGTCGCGGGCCGACGAGGAGTTCCGACGGGGAGTCGAACGCATGGATCATCCGCACGTCGCGCGGCAGCGTGGCCGGGTCGGTGACCGAGCGGAACGAGGCGTCGACGTCGCCGGCCTGGACGGCGGCGACCGCCGCGCGCGGGTCGTTGACCCGCAGGGTCACCACGTCGAGCGTGGTCTCCGGATGTGACCGCCAGTAGTCGTGCAGGACGACTGCCTGCGCGGACCGCAGGCCGAGAACGTCGATCCGCAGGGCCCGCGAGCCCGGTCTGATCGCGGCGAGGGCGCGGTCCACCCCGACCACGACGCTCCGGGCGTGCGGGAGGAACGCCTGGCCGTCGAGCGTCAGCTCGACCCCTCGGGGAGTACGCGTGAACAACCGCACGTCGAGCGCGCGCTCAAGAGCCGCGATCCGCTTCGACACGGCCTGCTGCGTCACGCCCAGCTCCTCGGCAGCGAGCTGCAACTGGCCGAACTCGGCCGCCCGGACGAACGATCGCACCGCCTCGGTATCCACCGCATCATTATCCACCCGTACAACCGATGGTTGTGACACGACCAAGCGTCGGTTGTTTGCGCCCAGGTCGCCGGCGCTGGTGTGCTGCCCGGGCACGAACGTCGGTTGCCACGAGGGGGGCGGATGCGCGCGCGGTTGGGGTCCAGCTTCGGTTGGCTGTGGTCGGCCTACGCCGTCAGCACGTACGGCACGTGGTTCGCCTTCGGTGCGTTCCCGCTGATCGCGGTCCGCGTGCTGCACGCGCCGGCGTTCGCCGTGTCGATCCTGGCGGCGGCCGGGCCCGCCGTCGCGGCGGTCGTGGCGTTCTCGCTCGGGCCGTGGGTCGAGCACCGGGCGAAGCGGCCGGTGCTGGTCGCCACGGACCTGATCCGGTTCGTGGCCATGGCGAGCGTCCCGCTCGCGTACGCCCTCGGCCTGCTGTCCTACGGCCAGTTGCTTGTGGTCTCGGTCATCTCCGGGACCGCGAGCATCGCCTTCACCGCCGCGACCGGCGCGTACCTCAAGTATCTCGTCCGCGGCGATGACCTGCTGGTGGCGAACGGGCGGTTCGAGGCCACGACCTGGACGGCGACCGCGGTGGGCCCACCCCTCGGCGGCGCGCTCGTCGGGCTGCTCGGCCCGGTCGTCACCGTCGCCGCCGACGCCCTCAGCTACCTGCTGTCGGCGCTCGCGGTCCTGCGCATCCGCGGCGGCGACGTCGCGTCACCCCGGGACCGGGGCGGCCGGCTGCGTGCCGCCGACCTTCTCATCGGCTGGCGGTTCATCCTCCACGACAGTGTCCTGCGAGGGCTGTTCCTCAACTCGATCCTGGTCGGCGGCCTCATCATGGCCACCGCGCCGCTGCTGGCCGTCCTCCTGCTGGACCAGTACCACTTCCCGGCCTGGCAGTACGGTCTCGCCTTCGGCGTCCCGGCGCTCGGCGGCCTGGTGGGCGCCCGCGTGTCCGCGCGCCTCGTGGCCCGTCACGGCCGGCACCGGGTCATGACGGTCTCCGGGTGGCTGCGCTCGCTCTTCCCCCTCGGTCTCGCGTTCGTCCAGCCCGGCATCCCGGGCCTCGTCACCGTGATCGTCGTCGAGGGCCTGCTGATCACCTGCATGGGTGTCTTCAACCCGATCTACGCGACCGAACGACTGCACCGCACCCCGCTGGGCCACACCGCCCGCGTCCTGAGCACCTGGAGTGCCGTCGGCAGGCTCGTCCAGGCGGCCCTGGTGGTGATCTGGGGCGTCCTCGCGAGCCTCACCAGCCCTCTCGCGGCGATCACCATCTCCGGCGTGCTCCTGCTCGCCACCCCGCTCCTGCTGCCCGGGCGGACGCCGTCGCCGGCCACCGAGCCCGCCGCAACCGGCGAAGACGTCCAGGTCGGATGACTCACCAGCCATCTTTATATTTCAGATCGTCGATGTTAACGTTAACTTAACGGCGTCGTCTTCCGGTCGGCATGATCTTCGGCGGGCGCCCGGTGGATCGGAGAACGCTTATGACCACATCCGGCAGGATCCTTGGCGTGCGCTCGGTGGCGGTGGTGACGGTGTGCGCTCTCGCCGCCGCGGTCCCGATGGCCTCCGCCGCGTCCGCGTCCACGACCATCACCGTGGCCGCCGACGGCAGCGGCACCTACACGACCGTGCAGGCGGCGATCGACAGCGTCGCGGCGAACAACAGCCTTCCGGTCACCATCACCATCAAACCCGGCACCTACCGGGGCGTGGTCACCATTCCCGCCAACAAGCCCCACCTCACGTTGGCCGGCGCCGGCGGCTCCGCCGCACAGGTGGTGATCGTCGAAGGGCACGCGTCCGGCCAGACCAAGCCCGGTGGTGGCACGTACGGCACGTCCGGCAGCGCCTCGGTCTTCGTCAACGCCAACGACACCACGATCAGCAATCTGACCATGTCGAACGACTTCAACGAGGCCGCCAACACCCTCGACGCCGAGCAGGCCGTCGCCGTCAACACCTCCGGCGACCGGGTGCAGTTCGACAACGTCCGCATCCTCGGCAACCAGGACACGCTGCTGGTCAACGCGCCAAGTGTGAGCTCGGTCCGGCGTCTCTACGTCCGTAACTCCTACGTGGAGGGCGACGTCGACTTCATCTTCGGGCGGGGCACCATGGTCTTCCAGAACGGCACAGTGCACTCGCTCACCCGGGGCTCGTCGTCGAACAACGGCTACATCACCGCCGCGGCCACCGACATCAACAACAAGTTCGGCTTCCTGTTCTGGGGAACCACACTGACCAGTAACGCCCCCGCCAGGACCGTCTATCTGGGCCGGCCCTGGCACCCCAGCGGCGACGTCAACGCCCGCGGTCAGGTCCTCTACCGGGGCGTCGCGATGGGGGCACACATCCGCACCGACCCCTGGACCGACATGTCCGGCTTCTCGTGGAGGACCGCCCGGTTCGCCGAGTACGGCAGCACCGGGGCCGGCGCCGTCATCAACGCCAACCGGCCCCAGATGAGCGCCTCCACCGCCACCCAGTACACACCCACCGCCTATCTGGCGGGTAACGACGGCTGGAACCCCATCCGATGACGAAGATCCGTTCCCACGACCATGATCAGCGTCCCGTGCGCCCGCGCACCCGCCTCGGGGCACTCAGGAACGCCTGGACAACGACGCGTACCGCGGCCCTGATCGCCGTCACCGCCGGGGTGCTCGCCGCAGGTCTGCCGGTCCTCAGCGCTGAGGCCGCGGTCGGTGACGGCACGCCGGCCGACTCGAACATCAGCTTCGTCGGCCGGTGGAACAGGGCGAACGCCTCGGCGTACGTGCCGTACTGGGCCGGCGCGTACCTGCGGGTCGGCTTCACCGGCAAGACGGTGAAGCTCCGGCAGCGCAACACCATCCAACTGTGGGCCAGCATCGACGGCAGGGCGTTCACGTCCTTCACGGGCTCCGGCACGATCAACCTGACACCGACCGCGTTGGCGGCCGGCAACCACACGTTGATCGTCAGTTACCGGCAGGTGGCCGGCTCCTACACCGGCGACGCGGTCTTCCAGGGGCTGATCCTGGATTCGGGCGCGGGCACGTTCAAGCCGCCGGCCCGCCCCAAGCTTGTCGAGTTCGTCGGCGACTCGATCACCGCAGGCGCCACGAGCAGTCAGCTCGCCCTGACCGACTACGCCTTCAAGGTCGGTGAGAGGCTCGGCTACGACCACACCCAGATCGCGATCGGTGGCATGTGTCTTGCCGAGACGACCGATGGATGCTGGGCGCAGGCGACGCGCTACTGGATGTCCTCCGGTGGCCAGGCCGGCACCGACCAGTGGGACTTCTCCCGCTACACGGCCGACGGCGTGGTGATCAACCTGGGGACCAACGACAAGAGTCACGGCGTGAGCGCGGCAGCCTTCCAGGCGACGTACACCACCTTCCTCACGAAGATCCGGGCGAGGTTTCCGAACGCGAAGCTCTTCGCCATGCGGACGTTCATCGGTCGCTACGGGACCGAGACGGAGGCGGCGGTGCGGGCACGCAACGCCGCGGGTGACGCCAACGTGTTCTACGTGGACACCACCGGCTGGCTGCCGTCCGGCGGCCTGAGCGACTCGGTGCACCCGAACGACGCGGGCCACCAGGCCATCACCGACAGGCTGGCCCCGATCCTCAGCGCAGCACTGACCACGACCCCGACCCCGACCCCCACCACTCCCGCGCCGACGACTCCCGCGCCGACGACTCCCGCGCCGACGACTCCGGCGCCGACGACTCCCGCGCCGACGACTCCGGCACCGACCACCCCCGCGCCCACCACGCCGGCGGGCGGGGCCTGTGCGGTCACCTACCGCAAGACCGGTGACTGGGGTACGGGTGCCCAGTTCGACGTGACCCTCAGCAACACCTCCACCGTTCCGGTCAACGGTTGGACACTGACCTGGACGCTGCCCGGCAGTCAGCGGATCACGCAGTCCTGGAATGCCACAGTCACCCAGTCCGGCGCGGCGGCCACGGCGCTGAACGCCTCCTGGAACGCGGTGATCCCCGCCGCCGGTTCGGCCAGCTTCGGATTTGTCACCGACAGCCCGCTCGGCGGAGCGACAGGTTTCTCCCTCAACGGCTCCCCGTGCGCCGCCGCCACGTGATGGTCAGCGTCTCCGATCAAGGCAGGAGTAACCCGATGATGGTTCGCCGATCGCGTCTCGTGGTCCTGGCGGCAACGGCCCTGACCGTCGTGGCCGGCGGGCTCGGCATCGCCACCGCGCAGGCCGCCACCCCGGCGTGCGGTGTCGCCTACCGGATCACCAGCCAGTGGACCGGCGGGTTCGGAGCCGATGTCGTCGTCACCAACCTCGGTGACCCGGTGACCAGTTGGGCCGTGGGTTGGAGTCTCGCCCCCGGGCAGGGCGTGACGCAGGCGTGGAACGCCACCGTCACGGTCACCGGCACGGCGGTGACCGCCACCAACGTGAGCTACAACGGTGCCGTCGGCTCTGGCGCATCGGTAAGCTTCGGCTTCACCGGCTCGTGGAGCGGCAGCAACCCGGTGCCGTCGTCGTTCACGTTCAACGGCACCACCTGTGCCGGCCCACCGGCAGTGACCCCCACCGCGCCGACGCCGACGCCGACCCCGTCGCCGACGTCAACGCAAACGCCGAACCCGACGCCCTGCACTGGACCGAGCACACCGCCGGTGACGCCCTCGCCGACGCCCCCGCCGATCAAGGTGTGGATGGCAGGTGATTCCACGATGATGAACGCCAGCACCTGTCCCATCGGCTGGGGCAGCCAGTTCGCGTCCTACCTCACGTCGAACGTCACCGTGCAGAACAGCGCCGTCGGCGGTCGCAGCATCCAGACGTGGCTGTACGAGGGCAATGTGACAGCCACCAAGAACTCGGCCGGCGAGTGCACGCTCAGCTCGACCGCCTACAGCGCGCGGTGGTCGGCGATGCTGGACACCAGCAGTGGCTTCAAGTCCGGTGACTATCTGATCATCCAGTTCGGCATCAACGACGGTGACTCGGCCTGCCCGCGACACGTCGGCACCAACCGCTTCAAGGAACTGCTCGGCGTCATGGCGACTGCCGCCAAGGCCAGAGGCGTGAAGCCCATCTTCGTCACGCCGGTCGCGGCAATCACGTGCAGCGGCAGCACCGCCGTCGGCAACCGCGGTTTCGTCGCCGAGACGACGGCTGCGGCAGCCGCCAACGGCGTACCGGTCATCGACCTGCACGCGAAGAGCGTGGCGCTCTACAACGCGCTCAGGCTGTGCCCGAACAACGGTGACTACTCGACGGGCGCGGTCGGCGCGTTCTTCTGCAACGACCACACCCACTTCGAGGCCGCCGGCGCCAGACAGATCGCCGGCCTGATCGCCACCGCCCTCAGGGCGCAGAACATCCCGCTCGCCGCCTACCTGAGGTGACAGCCACCCTCCGGCCGCGCTGCCCGACGACAGGAGCCAGGTTGCTCGGCCAAACCCCGGATCGCCTGGGTGGAACACGTCCGGCGGGTCAGCTCTGCTGGTAGTTCACCGCCGCGAACCCGCACGGCTGGTGCAGGTGCAGGTAGTAGGCGCCCTCGCCGTAGTCGTCCAGGTCCGCGCCGCCGATCAGGCCCACGTAGTCCATCGGATCGCCGCAACCGGGGCAGTCGGCGTGCTCGGCGTCCTGGATCCACTCGGGCCGGCCACCCAGCGTCGATCCACCCCGGTCCCAGGCGCTGACCTGATACGGGCTCGACAACGCCTGCCCGAGCACCGGCGCCAGCGCCGGCGGGTCCTCCGGTTCGTCATCGTCCGGGAGGTAGCCCGGGCGGGTGTTGCCGGCCCACCAGGTGGTGCCACCGGCCGGAGTGACGTGGCTGTACAGCGTCGTGAAACAGGCGCAGAAGTGGCAGGTCTCGATCACCAACCGCCCAGACCAGCCGGTGTGGGCCAGCGCGGCGGCGATGGCGGCATCCGTGGTGTCGAGGTCCGCGGCGACCCACAGCGGCGAGGCGCACCACGGACACGTGGGCCGGTCCGCGCCGGGCGCCGTTTCGCGCATGACCCACCGGTACGCGGTGTCGCCGCACAGGTCGCGTCGGCGGCCGTCCGCGCCGACCGCCCAGCCGCCCTCGTGGGCGTAGCCGAGCGCGTTGACGTGCAGCTCGTCCGAGCCGGCCGGGGGCTGCGTCGACCAGCGGCGCATGGCGCTCTCGGCGGACGGGTGGGCACTGTGCGCCAGGATCATGAGCAGGTCGTTCAGCTGATCGGGTGTCCGACCGCTGTCGATCTGCTCGATGACCCGGCGGACCAGGTCCGCGTCCGCCGCGCGGTACAGCTTCGCCGGACACAGCACCTCGAGGTCGAGCAGGAGACCGAGATGCGGGGCCAGCCTGCGGGGGTCGGTGTCCGCGATCGCGGACAACTCCTCGATCGCGTCGTCGTCCTCGGTGGCGGCACGTTCGATCACATCCTCGATCACGAGGGGATGGTATCCGCGTACTGCTTGGCGTCGCAGCGCTGCGGCGCTGAGGCTCGCTGGGTAGCAGACCCGTGATGAGCCACCATCCACATCGGCCTCGTTCCGGAGCAGCCCGGCTGCTACCGTCCTGCAGCGGATGACGATCATGATGAATGCCGGGGAGTTGACGCGGATGCGAATGAAGACGAAGACGATGCGCCGGGCCGCTGCGCTGATCATGGTGCCGACGACTGTGGCCCTCGTACTGGTCGGAACCGCCTCGGCGGCGTCGGCGACCACGGGCACGCCGAGCGGATCGCCGCCGGCCGCGAACGGTGTCGACGTGTGGTGCGTGTCGACGACGGGCGCGAAGGCGTGCTTCGCCGCGTACGGGGACCGGGTGTGGGTGAAGGACACCAAGGCGAACGGCGCGCCCGCCGCCGGCACGATCCAGGGACCGGACTGGAGTCGTCAGTGCATCAACAACAGCGGAGCGGACGCCGGCTGGGTCCTGTGCAACTTCGACGTGCCGGAGTACGACGAGGGCCTGCTGTGGGCCGTCAACAACCCGTTCATCGGCAACGAGAGCAGCACGGAGATCTACACCAGCGGCCCGATCTGATGCCGCAGCTCGGAGGTGTTGGCGGCCGTTCCCGGGGACTCAGCGTGATCGGGCACCTCGACGTCCTCCAGCAGTAGCCAGGTGTCCGCGGGGATGTGCGGCTTGCCGGGAATGGCGCGTCGTTCCTCGCGGTGGCCCTTCGGGCAGACCTCGGCGGCGAGCCGGCGCCAGAAGCGGGCCGCGCCGGGGTTTTCCTCCTGGAAGGGAATCTCCCAGGCGCCCGGGTGTGCGGTGAAGAGTTGCCGGGCGGCGAGTCGACCCACGCCCGAGCGACGGACGGCTCGCACGACGAAGAACTCGGCGACACGCAACGGTGGGATCTCCACGCCGGAGACGAAGGCGAAGCCCACGGGCCGCCTGCCCTGGCAGATGAGGTAGCCAGAGCTGGTCGGGTCGTTGAGGTAGGTCGGAAGGCGGCCGAGGGTGAACAGACCCGTGTCGTCCGGCAGACTGTCGCGGAACTCGGAAAGGTCGTGCCGGTACAGCTGCCACAGCCGCTCCACGAGCGACTGGTCAGCGGGCTGGATCGACCGGAGGGTGACGGGGTTCAGCACGCCGTCATCCTGCCCGATCCGCAGGGCTGGGAGGCGCGCAGGCTGACTGACGCAGGGTAGACGCCATCGCCTCACACCAGCGGCGCCCTCGTGGATCGGCCGCCGTCGCCGGCTGCGCGGACGCCCTCCCGAACGGTGATCGGTGCGCTGATGATCCGGCTGGGCAGCACCGGCGCGTCGCGGCCCGTGCCTCGTCGACCGTCCCCGGTCGACTGCTCGTGGTAGTCCTGCTCGACGTTCACCGACCAGACGTCGTGCGTACTGCCGGTGGCGATGTTCTCGACCGTCAGCATCGCGGTCAGCATCGAGTGGTCCTGGTTGTTGTAGCGGTGCATCCCGTTGCGCCCCACCGGGTGCACGTTCGGCACGGCCTCTGCCAGCCAGGCCCGGATCACGGCCACGTTGTGCTGGTAGCGCTCGTCGTACACCGGATAGGCTTTGGGCATCCGCACCACGTGGCCGGCCTCCACCACGCCGGGCCGGACCAACCCCAACCGCTCCAGCTCCGCGGTGGCCAGGGCCACGAGGCCGGCATCCGGGGTACGCCACATCTCGTCGTCCTCGAACACGAAGTACTCCAGGCCCAGGCAGGTGCGGCCGTCCTTGACGAGGTAGGGCGACCAGGAGCCGAAGTTCTGGATCCGACCCACCCGCACCGCCGGGTCGTGCACGTAGATCCAGTTGTCCGGGAACGAGAACTCGGCCGGCACCACCAGGGCGACGGTCAGGAAGTCGCGGTAGCGCAGGTCCGCGGCGCAGGCCAGCACCTCCGGGGGCGCCGGCGGGCGCAGTGCGGCGACCAGCTCCGAGATCGGCATCGAGGAGATCACGTCGTCGGCCGGCTCGGTGCGCTGCCCGCCCGCGCCGTTGAGCGTCACGCTTGTCGCCCGTCGTCGTTTCGGGTCGCGGTGCACCGCGGTCACCCAGGTGCCGGTGGACACCTCCCCGCCGCGCTGGCGCACCTGCTCGGCGCAGCGTTCCCACATCATCCCCGGCCCGTACTTGGGGTACTGAAACTCCTCGATCAGACTTGTCACGTCGGTGCGACGGCGTCGGGGCAGCACCGCGTTGCGGATGGCAGTGGCCAGCGACAGGTTCTTGATCCGCTGCGCCGCCCAGTCGGCCTGCAACCGGTCCGCCGGCATACCCCAGACCTTCTCGGTGTACGTCTTGAAGAAGATCGAGTACAGCCGCCAGCCGAACCGGGCCGACACCCAGCCCTCGAAGTGCGACTGGTCCTTCGGCGGACGCAGGCGGGCGCGGGCGTACGAGCCCAGGCAGCGCACCGCCTCGGGCAGGCCCAGGTTGCGCAGCGCGTTCGTCGCGCTCAGCGGGTAGTTGAACAGGGCTCCCCGGTAGAAGATCCGGCTCATCCGGGGCCGGGTCAGGAAGTCCTCGTCCGGCAGGATCTCGTGCCAGAACGCCTCCACCCGGGGCACCTTCGTGAAGAACCGGTGCCCGCCGATGTCGAAGCGCCACCCGTCGCGCTCCACGGTCCGGCTGATCCCGCCGACCACCTCGTCGGCCTCGAAGACCCGGACCGGCAGGCCGTGCCGGAGCAACTCGTACGCCGCCGTGAGGCCCGCCGGCCCCGCGCCGATGACCACCGTGCCGTGCTGCTCGCTCATGCCGCCGTACCTTCTCCCGATGGTTGAGGCGCGGCGCATACCCGTTATGCCCGGGATATCGCCTGTTGGGCGTGTCATTTCGCTCCAACTGGGCCCTTCTGGGCGTACAACGAGAGGGGCGGCACCCCCGACGCGGCGGGTGCGTCGACGGACCGGGGGAGCGGGGCGGATGCACCGGTGGCGAAGCGGCCGGCGGCACGCGGCGATGACGGCTGCCCGGCCCGCCGGGGTGGCGGTGGCGGCCTGGCTGGCCGGGGCGGCCGAAGCGGCCGCGCGGCTGGCTCGCCGCGTGCCGGCGCCGTGGCCGTACCTCATCGGGCTCTTTCTCGGCGCGAAGCTGCTGCTGACCCTGCTCGGCCTGCTGGTCCTGCACGCCTGGGACGGCATCCCGGGTGCGCCGCCGGCGGACGAGGCGATGATGTGGGCGCAGCAGCGCGAGATCTCCGGCCACCGGTGGATCTCCTTCTGGTTCGCCTGGGACGCGCTGCTCTACCTGCGGCTGAGTGAGCTGCCACTGACCGGGCAGCCGTGGGGCGACTTCGGGTTTCCCCTGCTCTATCCCTTCCTCGCCCGGCCGGTCGGCGCGCTGCTCGGCGGCGACAACGCGCTGGCGCTGCTGCTGATCAGCAACGTCGCGTTCCTGGGGGCCCTCGCGTACGCCTACCGGCTGGCCGAACTGCTGCTCGGCGACGCGGACGCGGCCCGCCGGTTCACCCGCTACCTGGTGCTGCTGCCGACGGCGTTCCTGTTCCAGGCCGCGCTGACCGAGTCGCTGTTCGTCTGCCTCGCGCTGGCCGCGTTCTACTACGCCGAACGGCGGCGCTGGCTGCTGGTCGGCGTGCTCGGCTACTTCCTGGCGATGAGCCGGTCGGTCGGGCTGCTCGTCGCGGTGCCGCTGGCCCTGGTGCTGCTGCGCCAGCACGACTGGCGGCTCGGCCCACGCGCCCTGCTCGGGTACCTGCGGATCGGCTGGCCGTTGCTGCTGCTGCCCGCCGGATGGTTCACGTTCATGGCGTTCTGCCGGTGGCGGGGCGGGGACTGGTTCGCCTACCAGCATGCGCAGGAGATGGGCTGGGGGATCAGGGTGCAGAACCCGGTGCCGGTGGTGCTCGACGGTCTGGCCGGAGAGCCGCGCGACGCCGCACGGGTCCTCTTCGCGCTGATCGTGCTGGCCGTGCTGGTCGCCGGGTACCGTCGCCGGGAACTGCCGTATCTGGTCTACGGCGTGCTCATGGTGGCGGTGCCGCTGTCGATGGGCCCGGCGGTCTACAGGAGCCTGCTGCGCTACCTGCTCGCCGTGTTCCCGGTGGCGCTGGTGCTGGCCCGCTGGGCCCGTCACGCCGGTGTCGACGTGTGGCTGACGGCGACGCTCGCCGTGGTGCAGGGAGCGCTGTTCGTGCTCTGGCTCACCTACTGGACCCACATGATCATCTGATTGGGTGCCCGCCGGGCGGGGCAGGATGAGGCGATGACCGAGCCACGGGTGCGCCTCGACGATCTCGGCGCCTGGCTGATCAAGGGCAACGCGGACACTGTCGACCTCACCGCCCGGTTCGCCCGCGAGCCGCTGGTGACGAGCTGGTGCGTACGCCCCGGCTACCGGGCCCGGCTGATGCGCGCCGGGCAGCAGGTGGTGTTCTGGGCCAGCGGAAGCCGTGCTCGCCTGCCGTACGGGGTGTGGGGCATCGGGCGGGTCACCGGGGTGGCCGAGCCGGGGCCACCGGGCCAGCCCTGGTCGGTGCCCCTGGAGCTGCCCATCCTTCCCGAACGGGACCGGGTGCCCCGGCCGGCGTTGCGCGCCGACGACCGGCTCGCAGCCCTGGAGGTGTTCCGTCAGCCGCAGGCGGCGAACCCCTCGTACCTGACCGTGGCCCAGTTCGCCGCCCTGCGGACGTACCTGCCGACCTGAGACCCGGCCGGTGCGAGCGGCCGGGTCTGTGCGAGCCTGCTACCCGTCGTCGTGCACCCAACCGTCGGGGGAGGCCTGGTGTTCGCCCTGCCGCTGAGCGAGGATGTCGAGCTGCGTCCGCTGGACCCCTGGCGGGCCGAGGAGTTCCTCGCCCACCTGGACCGCGCTCGCGAGCACATCCGCCCCTGGGTGTCGCCGTCCTTCGTCGCCACCGACCTGCCGTCGGCCCGCGCGGTGTTGCAGCGCTACGCCGACCGTTGGGCCACCGACTCCGGCGGCATCTGGGGGCTGTGGTGGCGCGGCACCCTGGTCGGCGGGGTCATGTTCGTCTCGTTCGACGTCACGCTCGGTGTCTGCGAGGTCGGCTGCTGGCTGGAACCGGCGGCGCAGGGCCGGGGCGTGATCGCCCCCGCGGTCCGCCGGATCGTCGACTGGGCGGTCCGCGAGCGCGGCATCCAGCGCGTCGAGTGGCGCACCAACGCGGCCAACAGCCGCAGCATCGCCCTGGCCCGCCGGCTCGGCCTGCGCCACGACGGCACGCTGCGTCAGGTCTACCCGAGCCCGCGCGGGCGCATCGACCTGGAAATCTGGTCGGTGCTGGCGGACGAGTGGCGGGAGGCGCACCCACCGTCCACAGACGATTCTGAATAGTTGTCGTACCCCGGCGGCACCATGCATTCATGGCCGTCCCCGCGCTCACCCCGCATTCCGACCCGCCGCGTTCCGTGCCGCTGCGTGAGGCGCGCACCCGGTTCAGCCAGCTCGTCGCGCTGGCCGAGCTGACCGACGCCGTCACCGTCGTCACCCGCGACGGCGACCCGCGCCCGGTCGCCGCGATCGTCCCCGCCGCCGCGGCCCGCAGTGGCGCGCAGGCCCGCGCCGACGCCGACCGGCTCGCAGCGGTCACCGCCGGTTGGGCCCGCCGCCTCGAGGAGCAGCATCGGCGCAGCGGCCAGCGGCACGCCGCCGAGCTGGGGGCGGTCCGCGCGGCGCTGGCCGAGGTGTGGGCCGAGTTGGACCGCCGCGTCGTTCCGGGCAGCGATCCGGCCCTGTCCCGGCTGCGCGCCGCGCACGCCGACCTCCTCACCGACTGACCGCCACCCGTCGCCGGCCCGAGCCGCCTTCGCCTCGCCCTTCGCCGCCGCCTCGGCACGAGCCGTGGAGGCGGCGGACCCCGAGCGCTCGCGCCGCGCAGGTGTCAGGTCGCGGCCGGGTAGGCGTGGGTCTCGGTCGCCTTGACCGCCACCCAGACCCGCTGGCCGGGGATCAGCCGCAGGTGCGCCGCGGCGGCCGGCGTGACGTCGGCGGCCACGCCGATCGGCCCGTCCACCTGCACGCGCACGTTGTCGCCGTGGCGCTGCACGCCGGCCACTGTGCCCGCCCAGGTGTTGCGAGGGCTCCCGTCCGGCCGGGCCGGGTGCAGGGCCACCGCCGCCGGGCGGAACGCGACGAACGCGTCCCCGTCGAGCCGGTCGGCCACGGTGAGGGTCAGCTCCGGCGCGACGCGTACCCCGTGGCCTTCGGCCCGGCCCCGATAGAGGTTCAACCCGACCAGGCGGGCCACGTAGTCGGTGCGCGGACGGGCGGTGACGCTCGGCCCGTCGCCCTCCTGCACCACCCGCCCACCCTCGACGATGATCAGACGGTCGGCCAGCGCCAGGGCGTCCAGCGGATCGTGGGTGACAAGCACCGTGGCACCCGGGTGGGCGGCCAGGTGGCGGTGCAGCTCCGCGCGGGTGTCCAGGCGGGTGCGGGCGTCCAGGGCGGCGAGTGGCTCGTCGAGCAGCAGCAGCGACGGCTCGACGGCAAGCGCGCGTGCCAGCGCCACGCGCTGCGCCTGCCCGCCGGAGAGCTGCCGGGGCCGACGATGGGCCTTGCCGGCCAGGCCCACCCGGTCCAGCCAGGCGCGGGCCGTGGCCCGCGCCGCCCGCCTGTCGACGCCGTGGCGGCGCGGCCCGAAGGCAACGTTGTCCAACGCGTCGAGGTGCGGAAAGAGCAGGTAGTCCTGGAAGACCACGCCGATCGGCCGGCGCTCGGTGGGCACCCAGCCCCGGCCTGCCGGCCGATCCAGGTCGACGCCGTCGAGAGTGACGTGCCCGGCGGTGAGCGGATGCAGCCCGGCCAGCGCGCGCAACGCGGTGGTCTTGCCGGCGCCGTTCGGCCCGAGCAGCGCGACGACCTCGCCGGACGCGACCCGCAGCGGAACGTCCAACCGGAAGGCGCCCCGGTCGACGACGAGCCGGGCGTCGAGCAGCGGCGCGGTCACGGGCCGGCCATCCAGCGGTCCCGCAGCGCGGCCAGGATGCCCACCGAGACGATCAGCAGCAGCAGGCTGAGCACGATCGCGGACTCCAGGTCGGTCTCCAACGCCAGGTAGACGGCCAACGGCATCGTCTGCGTACGCCCGGGGTAGTTGCCGGCGAAGGTGATGGTGGCGCCGAACTCGCCCAGCGCGCGCGCCCAGCACAGCACCGCGCCGGCGGCCAGCCCCGGTGCCACCAGGGGCAGCGTGACGTGGGTGAAGGTGGTCCAGCGACCGGCGCCGAGCGTCGCGGCGGCCTCCTCGTAGCGGTGGTCGGCGGCACGCAGGGCGCCCTCCACGGCGATGACGAGGAACGGCATGGCGACGAACGCCTCGGCCAGCACCACGCCCGCGGTCGTGAACGGCAGGGTGACGCCGAACGTGGCGTCGAGCCAGCCGCCGAGCAGCCCGCGCCGGCCGAAGACCAGCAGCAGCGCCACACCACCGACCACCGGAGGCAGCACCAGCGGCACGGTGACCAGGGCGCGGACCAGCCGGCGGCCGGGAAACTCGACCCGGGCCAGCAGCCAGGCCAGCGGCACCCCGAGCAGCAGACAGAACAGCGTGGCCAGGGTCGCGGTCTGCACCGACAGCCGCAGCGCGGTCAGCGCCCCCGGCGCGGTGAGCCGTTGCGGCAGCGTCGTCCACGGCGCCCGGACCACCAGCCCGGCCAACGGCAGGACGAGGAAGAGCAGGCCCAGCCCGGCCGGGATCAGCAGCGCCGCCGGCACCCGCCCCCGTCGGCGCGGCACGGCGGCGGTAGGGACCCCGCTCACGGCGACTGGAAACCGGCCCCGGCGAGGACCGTCTGTGCCGGCGCCGAGCTGACGTACGCGACGAAGGCCCGCGCGCCGGCCGGATTCGGCGCGTCCCTCAGCGCGACGATCGGGTAGTCGTTGATCGCCCGCGCCGACTCGGGAAACTCGATGCCGGCCACGTCGGCGCTCGCCGCGCGGGCGTCGGTGCGGTAGACGAGGGCCGCGTCGACCTCGCCGAGCTTCACCTTGGCGAGCGCGCCCCGGACGTCCTGCTCCAAGGTGACCGGTGTCAACGCGACGCCGGCCGCGGTCAGGGCGGTACGCGCCGCCGCTCCGCAGGGCACCTGCTCGGCGCAGAGCGCCACCTGTACCCCCGGACGGGCCAGGTCGGCCAGCCCTCTCACGCCGGCCGGATTGCCGCGCGGCACGGCGATCACCAGTTGGTTGCGGGTGAAGACGCTCGGCGTGCCCTCGGCGTTGCCGGCCTCGGTCACCGTGGCCATGTTCTTCGGTGCCGCCGAGGCGAAGACGTCCGCCGGGGCGCCCTGGTTGATCTGGTTGGCCAGGGCGGAGCTGCCGGCGAGGTTGAGGGTGACGGTGACGCCCGGGTTGGCGGCCTCGAAGTCCCTGGCGATCCGGGTGAACGACTCGGTGAGTGAGGCGGCGGCGAACACCGTCACCGTGCCGGTGACCCGGCCGTCGGCGCCTGTCGCCGGGGCGTCGCCCCCACCGCAGCCGGCCAGCGCCAGCACGGCGGTCGCGACCCCGGCGCTCAGCGTCGCGCGCCTGCGCCGGCCGCTCATCCGCCGGTCCTTGCCCGGGTAGGCGTGGCGGGCGCGGCCCGCTCCACCACGACAGTCGTCGACTTGATCACGGCGACGGCCATCGACCCGACCCGCAGGTCGAGGTCGTCCACCGCCTCGCGGCTCATCAGCGACACCACCCGGAACGGCCCGGCCTGGATGTCGACCTGGGCCATCACCGTGTCCTTGCGGACGTCGACGACGATGCCGCGCAGCCGGTTGCGGGCGGAGGAGAACTCCGCGCCCGCGTCCGGGTCGGCGGCCTGCGCGCGGGCGAACGCGGCCAGGTCGACGCCGTCGATGACGCGGTGGCCGTGCTCGTCGCGCCCGGCGGGCAGCCGCCCGGCGTCCACCCAGCGGCGGATCGTGTCGGCGCTGACGCCGAGCAGGTCGGCGGCCTCGCCGATGCGAAACATCGTCACCGGGCCACCTTAGCCCTCGCATCTGCGAACGGGGAATGGTGCAACGTCTAGCTTCTGCGCCGCAATGGCGGTCTATTGGCCGCAGATGCGGTCAGGGTCGGCGGGGGTGGCCCTTGAGGTGCCGGCCCAACTCCCGGGCGATCTCGCGGTTGGCGTCGCGCTCGGCGAGGGTCTGCCGCTTGTCGTACGCGCGCTTGCCCTTGGCCAGGGCCAGCTCGACCTTGGCCCAGCCGTTGTCGAAGTACATCGACAGGGGCACCAGCGTCACCCCGCCCTCGCGCACCTTCTCCAGGATCCGGCCGATCTCGGAGCGGTGCAGCAGAAGCTTGCGGTTGCGGCGCGGCGCGTGGTTGGTCCACGTGCCGTAGCTGTACTCGGCGATGTGCAGTCCGTACAGCACGATCTCGCCGTCGCGTTCATGCGCGAACGCGTCCACCAGCGACGCCCGCCCCTCGCGCAGCGACTTCACCTCGGTGCCGACCAGCACGATCCCCGCCTCGTACGTGCGCAGCACGGTGTACTCGTGCCGGGCCTTCTTGTTCGAGGCGATCAGTCGACGCTCAGGGGTTTTGGACGGGCTCACCCGACGACGATATCCGGCCGCCGCCTCAGTCGGTCGTCCGGCGCTCGGCACGCAGTCCCGCAGTGAGGTCCCGCACCGCCTGCGTGAACTCGTCCTGCGCCTCGCACGGCCAGTGGCCCAGGATCGGCGGCGGCACGCTGTCACTGGGCGGCGGCAGCACGCCCTGCGGGTCGGTCAACCGGCGGTCCACCGCCGCCTCCGGCCCGGTCGACGTCCCGGTGTCCCCGGGTCGGCGACCGGCGAACATCCACCCACCGATCGGGTCGGTGTCGCGCCACAGGTTCACCCAGCGCCAGCCGACCCGCTCGCCGATCTCGCGCAGCGACGACTCGTCGACGTAGGCGGGGAACAGCCGCGCGTACAACCGGCTCAGCGGCGACCCGTAGGTGAGCAGGGCGACCCGGTCGGTGACCCGGGGCGGCAGTTGCAGCAGCGTGGCAGCGAGCAGCACCGAGCCGTGGCTGTGCCCCGCCAGCAGCACTCCGGCGCCCTGGTCGACGAGGTAGGTGATCCGCTTGGTCAGCTCCGGCACGGCCCGTTCGGCGTAGCAGGGCGGAGCGAAGGGATGCGCCCCCCGGGGCCAGAAGGTGCCCAGATCCCACAGCACGCCCACGTACCGGCGGAACCCGGCCGTCCGGTAGGCGAAGATGCCGCCGATCACGAGCCCGACCAGGATCGCGGCGATCGCGTAGCTGCCCGCTCCGATGAGAAAGTCGACGAGGCTCTCGGGCACGCCGACGTACCGCTGGAACACGTCCCCGGGATAGAGCTGGAGCAGGCCGAGCAGGCTGGTGGCCAGTCCGAGCGCGGCGGACGCGGCGTAGACCACGGTGAGGGGTTCCAGCCGTTCGGTGAACCGGGCCCGGGCGACCGCCTGCTCGACCCGGCGTAGCCGCCCCGCAGCCTCGGGCGGCGCGTGCGGGAAGTCGGCGGCCACGATCGCCCGCGCGGCCCGCCACCGGCTGCGGCGGGTGGCCACGGTGACCAGCGCGCCCACCAGCAGCGCGGCCAGCACCGCCAGAAAAAACCCGAAGATCGCCCACTTGTACGCCAGCGGCGGGCCGAACGCCTCCTGCGCGCTGTGCCCACCGTCGCGGTCCAACACGTCGGCCATCCGGTAGACCAACTCGGCGGAGAACGCCACCGCGAGCCCGGCGCCGATCGTGACGAAGACCGGAGCGCCCAGGGCGCGCAGCCGCGGGAGCCGCTGCCCGTCGGGGCGTCGCCTGCGGCCGCGCCCCCAGATCACCACCGCCGCGAGGATCACCAGCAGCACGGTCTGGCTGACGAACAGCCAGGCCACCGTGGCGCTGTAGCCGGGCAGCATCCTGCTTCGCGGCCACGGCTCGTGGCTGGTCAGGGTGTACGCGATCACCAGGATCGTCAGGCCGCAGGCGATCGTGCGGAGCCCACGCGTGACCGCCTCCAGCCGGGGCACCGGGGTGGGGCGGTCCATGTCCCGCACCTTCGTCAGCAGGACGACGCAGGCGAGCAGCACGGCCCCGGTCGCGACCGCCAGCGCGGCCCGCACCACCGACTCGTTCTGGCTGTCCCAGGCGGCCAGCAGGCTCCCGTCCAGCGTGGCGAACGCGGCGGCGACGTGCACCGAGCGCAGCCGCCCCACCACCGGGCTGCCGTCCCACTGACCGACCGCGCTCAGGTGCTGGGCGGAGGTCTCCTGGGTCACCCCGGTGCGAAAGGCGTCGAACGAGTGGCTCGGTCGCGCGCCGAGCCACCACACGATCCCGATGGCGACGACCGGCACCAGGGCCGACACACCCAGCCGTATCCCGGGCGGACGACCGCCGAGCCAGGAGAGCCAGCTCCGTCCGGCCGTGCAGGTCGGGGTGCCCATGCAGCGCCAGGCGATGAGGTCCACCGCGCTCCCGACGATGGAGAGCACGTAGAGCATCGTGAGGGTGAGCGCGAGAACCCGGCACAGCGCGACGATGACGTACTTCCCCGAGAGGCTCGCCGGGCGCATCCACAGCGCCACGTTGCAGAGCATGAACGGCAACAGGAACACCAGCGACAGCGTCCGCACGGCCGTTCCGGACGGCAGGTCGCTCCAGCGGTACGCCTCCAGCGTGATCCCGTCCGTGCCTGTCGAGTCCGGGTAGCCCGGACGCGGACGGAAGAACCCTCCGCTGCGGTCCCCGGCGACCTGGTGCACGTGCGGTCGGTTGAGCACCTGCTCGGCGCTCGCACCGGACACGCCGTGTACCCGCAGCTCCACGACCCGACCCGACATCGTGGGTTCGGTCGGCGACGCGTCCGCCATGGGCCCCCCGAGGTGTGCGACCGCCGGCCGGTCGGCGATCCTGGCCGCCCGCGCGGCGGTGCGGCTTACCCGTCCCGGGCCGGGTCAACCATGCGTCGCCGCCCACACCGGTGGTGCGACCGGGCCCCGGAGGGTGGTTCTATTGGCGCCATGGCAAACCCGGTGATCCTGACCGTCGACGACGATCCCGCGGTGTCCCGGGCGGTGGCTCGGGACATCCGGCGCCGCTACGGCGACCGCTACCGGGTGCTGCGCGCCGCCTCGGGGCCGGAGGCCCTGGACGCGCTGCGGGAGGTCAAGCTGCGCGGTGAGCAGGTGGCGCTGCTGCTGGCCGACCATCGGATGCCGGAGATGACAGGCGTCGAGTTCCTCGAGGCCGCCATGGACATCTTCCCGGCCGCCCGTCGGGTGCTGCTCACCGCGTACGCCGACACCGACGCGGCGATCGAGGCGATCAACGTGGTCGACCTGGACCACTACCTGCTCAAGCCCTGGCACCCACCGGAGGAGAAGCTGTATCCGGTGGTCGACGGCCTGCTGGAGGCGTGGTCGGTCACCCCGGACGCGGCGAGCACCGAGATCCGGGTCGTGGGGCACCGCTGGTCGGCGCCGTCGTTCAAGGTCCGTGACTTCCTGGCCCGCAACCTCGTGCCGTACCGCTGGTTGTTGTCCGACGACCCGGAGGGCGCCCGCCTGCTCGACGCGGCCGGTGCCACCGAGGCGGACGTGCCCCTGGTGGTGACCGCCGAGGGCAAGGCCCTGGTGGCCCCCAACGAGACCGAGCTGGCGGCGCTGGCCGGGTTGACGGTGGTGCCGGCGTCCGACTTCTACGACCTCGTGGTGATCGGCGGCGGTCCGGCGGGCCTGGGCTCGGCCGTGTACGGCGCGTCGGAGGGGCTGCGCACCGTCCTCGTCGAGCGGCGGGCGACAGGCGGCCAGGCCGGGCAGAGCAGCCGGATCGAGAACTACCTGGGCTTTCCCGACGGCGTCTCCGGCGCCCAGCTGACCGACCGGGCCCGACGGCAGGCGGTGAAGTTCGGCGCCGAGCTGCTCAGCGCCCGGGAGGTGGTCGGCCTGAGCGAGGCCGGCGGTGCCCGGCTGCTGCGCTTCGGCGACGGCAGCGAGATCGCCGCGCACACAGTGGTGCTGGCCACCGGGGTCTCCTACCGTGTGCTCGACGCGCCGGGGCTTGCCGACTTCACCGGCCGGGGGGTGTTCTACGGCGCCGCCGCGACCGAGGCGCCCAGCTGTGTCGACCAGGACGTCTACATCGTGGGCGGGGCCAACTCGGCCGGCCAGGCCGCCGTGCACTTCTCCCGGTACGCCGCCCGCGTCCACCTGCTGATCCGCGGCGCGGACCTCACGGCGTCGATGTCGCGTTACCTGATCGACCAGCTCGAACGCATCGATGCGATCACCGTGCACCCGTACACGGCGGTGGTCGGCGCCAGCGGGCAGGACCACCTGCAACAGCTCACCCTCTGCGACACCCGCACCGGGCAGGCCCACTCGGTCGACACGTCCTGGCTGTTCATCTTCATCGGCGCCGAGCCCCGCACGGACTGGCTGGACGGGGTGCTCGTCCGCGACGGGCGCGGCTTCATCGTCACCGGCCCGGACCTGTTGGCCGGTGGTAAGCGTCCGGCCGGTTGGTCGCTGTCGCGCGACCCGTACCACCTGGAGACCAGCGTGCCGGGGGTCTTCGCCGCCGGGGACGTCCGCGCCGAGTCGGTCAAGCGGGTTGCCTCGGCCGTCGGCGAGGGCGCGATGGCCGTCTCGCTCGTGCACCGCTACCTGGAGGCCTCATGACCACCCCGTCGGAGCGGTTGACGCCCGCGCAGCTGCGTGACCTGTTCCTGTTCGAGTCCCTCGACGACTCCCAGCGCGCCTGGCTGGCGGAGCGCGGGCGCGTCGAGCAGCGTGCCGGCGGCACCTTGGTGTACGCCGAGGGTGAGCCCGGCACCTGCTTCTTCGTGTTGCTGCGTGGCGCGGTGGCGCTGAGCCGGCAGGTGCGCGGCGACGACATCGAGGTCAGTCGGACCGACCAGCGTGGGGTGTACGGCGGGGCGGTCCAGGCGTACCTGGGGGACCAGGTCGACCAGATCTACCGCAACAGCATGCGGGCGCTCGTCGACTCGGACTTCTTCGTGCTGCCGGCGGAGGACTTCGCGTACGCCCTGCGGTCCTGGTTCCCGATGCCCATGCACCTGCTGGAGGGGCTGTTCCTCGGCCTGCGGAACAGCCAGACCATCGTCGGCGAACGGGAGCGGCTGTTGGCGCTCGGTTCGCTGTCGGCGGGACTGACCCACGAGCTCAACAACCCGGCCGCGGCGGCGGTGCGGGCCACGTCGGTGCTGCGTGATCGCGTCGCGGGCATGCGGCACAAGCTCGCCATGATCGCCGACGGCCGGCTCGACGGTCGGGCGCTGCACGGCCTGGTCTCGTTGCAGGAGGAGGCGGTGGCGCGGGTGGCCACCGCGCCGAAGCTGACCCCGATGGCCACCGCCGACGCCGAGGACACCCTCACCGACTGGCTGGAGGAGCACGGCGTGGGCGGCGCCTGGGACCTGGCGCCCATCCTGGTCGCCGGGGGTCTGGACACGGCCTGGCTCGGGCAGGTGAAGGCGGCCGTCGGCCCAGCGGACCTGGAGGCCGCGGTGCGGTGGCTCTCCTACACCGTCGACACCGAGCTGCTGATGCGCGAGATCGGCGACGCGGTCACCCGGATCTCCGGGCTGGTGGGTGCCGCCAAGCAATACTCCCAGCTGGACCGCGCGCCGCACCTGGTGGTGGACGTGCACGACCTGCTCGACGCCACGCTTGTCATGTTCAAGGGCAAGATCCCCGCCGAGGTCAAGCTCGTCCGCGAGTACGACAGGTCGCTCCCGCCGATCCCGGCGTACGCGGCCGAGCTGAACCAGGTGTGGACGAACCTGATCGACAACGCGCTCGGCGCGATGGGGGAGAAGGGCGTGCTGACCGTCCGCACCGGCCAGGTCGGAGACCTGCTGGCGGTGGAGATCACCGACACCGGTCCCGGTATCCCGCCCGAGGTGCGCCCGCGCATCTTCGAGCCGTTCTTCACCACGAAGCCGGTCGGCGCGGGCACGGGTCTGGGGCTGGACATCTCGTACCGGATCGTGGTCAACAAGCACCACGGCGACATCCGGGTGGAGACCGAGCCCGGGAACACCACGTTCCGGGTGCTGCTGCCGATCACCGAGGACGTCGCGCCGAGTTTGTGAAACACCCGTACGACGCGCCGACTACCTAGAGACATCGGCAAGTCGCGCGCAGTAGTCTCGGGCGGCGTTCGTGCTTCCCTCCCCCCGAGGAGCGTCCGTGGACTCGATGGCCCGCCCGCGCACCGCGCACCACGACGACGACCAGCCGCTCGACCCGCCCGACGACGCCTCCATGCTGCCGGAGTTGGAGGACGCCGCGTGGATGCACCATGCGACCACGTTCGCGCACACCAGCTTCTGGGCCGTGGCCCGACGACTGCCCCGACTCGTCCGTGAGGCGGTGGCGCTGGCCTGGACCACCAACCGCGTGGACACCGTCGCCTCCATCGGCCTGAACGTCGCCGCCGGGGTGATGACCACTTTCGGCCTGCTCGCCACGACCACCGTGCTGCGGGAACTCTTCGCCGCCGGGCCCACCCCGGACCGGGTGCGCTCCGCCCTGCCGGCGCTTGTCGTGGCCGCGGCGGCGGTCTCGGCGCGCGGCGGTCTGACGATCGCGGCCGGTTGGGCCCAGGCGCGGCTCACCCCGCAGATCAACTACCAGGTGGAGCTGCGGCTGTTCGAGGCCACCACCGCCGTGGACCTGGCCGCGTTCGACGACGCCGGGTTCGCCGAGGAGATGGACCGGGTCCGCGACCGGGGGATGGGCGAGGCGGCGTGGATCGTCGACCACACCGTCAATCTGGTCACCGGCGTGGTCGGAATGCTCGCCACCGCCGTGGCGGTGACCGTCATCCAGCCGCTGCTGCTGCCCTGCCTGCTGCTCGCGGCCGTGCCCCAGGCGATCACCGCGGTGCGGATGGCCCGCCGGGAGTACCTGGCGATGCTGGCGCGCATCACCCGCCGGCGGCGGATGTGGATGCTCGCCCACCTGATGGCCAACCGGCACACCGCCGCCGAGGTGCGCGCCTACCAGATGCGCGACTTCCTGCTCGCCGAGTACCGCGCGGTGATGGCCGTCGAGACCCGCGCCCAGCTACGGCTGGTCCGCTCGCAGACCGGCACCCGCGTGGCCGGCGCCACAGTGGCGGGCCTGGCGACCTTCGGGGTGTACGCCGTGCTCGGCGGGCTGCTGCTCGCCGGCATGGTCGCCCTCGCCGCCGCGGCCACCGCCCTGCTCGCCCTGCAGTCCGCGCGGACCAGCCTGGGCGTCGCCGTCGTCGCCACCAACTCGCTGTACGAGGACGCCCTCTACTACCAGGACTACCGGGACTTCCTGACCCGGGCGCAGGGCCGGGTGCCCGTCGGCGGTGACCGGACTGTCGACGGCGTCGAGACGATCGACCTCGACGAGGTGAGCCTGCGCTACCCCGACACCGACGCGCCTGCGGTGGACCGGGTCAGCCTGACGATCCGGCGCGGTGAGGTGATCGCGCTGGTCGGCGAGAACGGCTCCGGCAAGACCACCCTGGCCAAGTTGATCGCCGGTCTCTACCGGCCGACCGGTGGGACGATCCGCTGGGACGACGTCGACGCCGCCGAGCTGGATCCGCGCACGCTCGGCGCGCAGGTGGCAGTGATGACGCAGGAGTACTGGAAGTTCCCGTTCACGGCCGGGCAGAACATCCGGGTGGGCCGGCACGACCGTACGCCCGAGCATCCCGGCCCCGATGTGCAGGAGGCCGCCGACGCGGCCGCGGCCCACGACATGATCGTCGGTCTGCCGCACGGCTACGACACCCTGCTCGACCGCGAGTTCAAGAACGGTCACGAGCTGTCCGGCGGGCAGTGGCAGCGGCTGGTCGCCGCCCGCGGCCTCTATCGCGATGCCGCCCTGCTGATCTGCGACGAGCCCTCGGCCGCCCTGGACGCCCGCGCCGAGCACGCCCTGTTCCAGCACCTGCGCCGTCGACCCGACCGGGCGGTCGTCCTGATCACCCACCGGCTGGCCAACGTCCGGCACGCCGACCGGATCTTCGTCATGGACCGGGGTCGCCTCATCCAGGAGGGCAACCACGACGAGCTGATGGCGGCCGGAGGCCTCTACCGCGAGCTGTTCGAGTTGCAGGCCAGCGGCTACCGGGCCGGCGCCACCGACGCCGCGAGCCACTGACCCCACCCCACGCGGGCCCTGCTTCAGCCGTCGAGGACGTCGGCCAGGACCCGGGTGTGGGTGGAGAACGCCAGCTCGACCGGGTCGGTGAGCACCAGCCACTCGGTCGCCTCCTCGGTGGGCGCCGACGGCGGCAGGTCCTCCACAGCCCGCTCGGGAAGCACCCCGAACACCATCATGGTGCCGCCCGCAGGTGCGCCGTGCACGGCGAGGAGCCGGGCATCCTCGGCCGCCGCGACCAGCCCGGTCTCCTCCCGCAGCTCACGCACGAGCGCGTCGGACCACTCCTCGCCGTACTCGATGAATCCGCCGGGCAGCGCGAGCTGCCCGCGGGCCGGTTCGATGTCCCGGCGGACGACCACCACCCCGAGGCCCTCGGCGGTGCGGACCGGGAGCACCGCCACCGCGACGGGTAGTGGGTTGCGCCAGACGGTCTCGCCGCAGACCGCGCAGACCCGCGGCCACCCGGCCGCCGCCGGGTAGGCGGCGCCGCAGTAGGAGCAGTGCGAGTACGGCGTACCGGTCATGGCGCAGCACGTTACCCGGACCGCCGTCGTCGGAGCTGCTCAGGCCTGCGGGACGCCCGTGTAGAAGGCGGTGGTGCGCTCCGCGGCGGCCTTGGCCTCGTCGGCGTCGGTGCCGGCGGCGATGCTCGCCTCGCACCAGAGCTGGCTGCTCAGCTCCATGGCGCGTCGGCCCTCGGCGGAGGCGACCCACTCGGCGCTGTCCTCCGGTCGGACACCGCTGCCGTCGCCGGAGAGGTACGTGGCGAGACCGAGCAGGCCCAGGTCCCAGCCGACGCCGACGGCGCCCGGCCCGAACTGCGCCCACCGGTCCTGGTCGACGTGCGCGATGTGGTCCAGGTCGAGGCGGGCCCGCTCGTCGCCGACAGGCGTGACCCGTACTTCGATCCAGCTCACGTCGCCGCCCATCTCCCAGGTGGCGGTGAAGCGGTGTGGAGGCTCGCAGCTCTCGATGGTGCCGCCGGCGTTGCCCTGGAGCTGGTACGTCCCACCCAACCGCAGGTCGCCGCTGATCGGCAGGAACCAGCGCGGGATGCGCTCGACGTTCGTGCAGGCGTCCCACAGATCGTCGGCCGTCGCCTGGTAGGTCTGGCTGATCGTGGTCACCCGGGCCTCGCCGGCCTCCAGGGTGCGGCTGCCGACCTGCCGCTGGACGGCGTTGATCTGCTCGGTCGCGTCGAACATCAGGTGTTCCTCTCGTCGGGTGGATCGGCGGACCCGCGCAGGCGACGCTCGCGTCGGCCCCGGGCCAGCTCGGTGGCGAGTGCCGCCAGGGATGGCGCCCAGAACCGGCGGAAGTGCTCCAACCATCCGTCGACCTCGCGCAACGGGCGCGGGTCCACCGCGTACAGCCGTCGGGCGCCCTCCGGCCGCACGGTGGCGAAGCCGTTGTCCCGCAACACCTTGAGGTGTTGTGACACGGCGGGCTGGGAGATGCCGAATTCGTCGCGGATGACCGCGCTGACCGCGCCCGCGGTCTGCTCGCCGTCGGCGAGCAGCTCCAGGATGCGGCGCCGGACCGGATCGCCCAGCACGTCGAAGGCGTGCACGGCGACAGTTATATCACCGCTAGCTTATTTAAGCCAGACCTGAAACTCCGACCAGCTTGTCGAGGCGGATCGGCAGGTCCCGCACGCGGACGCCGGTGGCGTGGTGCACCGCGTTGGCGACCGCCGCCGCGGCGCCCACGATGCCGATCTCGCCGATGCCCTTCACCCCGGCGGGGTTCAGCTCGTCGTCGGACTCGTCCAGCCAGTACGCCTCGACGGACTCGACGTCCGCGCAGCCGGTGATGTGGTACGTGGCCACGTCGTGGTTCACCCAGTCGCCGTACCGCTCGTCGAGCAGACCCTCCTCGTGCAGCGCCATCGACAGCCCCATCGTCATGCCGCCGATGAGCTGGCTGCGCGCCGTCGTCGGATTCACCACCCGGCCGGCGGCGAACACGCCGAGCATCCGGTTCACCCGCACCTCACCGGTGTCCGCGTCCACCCGCACCTCGACGAAATGCGCCCCGTACGCGTACCGGGGCCGCTCGGGCTGGCCGCCCACCTCGTCGGTGGTGTCCGCCTCGGCGCTGACCTCGGTACCCGGCGGCACACCGTCGCGGAGCTTGCCCCGCAGCGCCTCGCAGGCCCGGATCACGGCCCAGCTCCACGAGGCGGTGCCCATCGAGCCACCGGCCAGCGGGGCCACCGGGAGGTCGGTGTCGCCGATGCGGATCTCGACCCGCTCGGGCGGCACCCCGAGCGCGTCCGCGGCCACCTGCCAGAGCGCCGTCCGCGCGCCGGTGCCGATGTCGGTGGCGTCGATCCGGGCCAGGAAACTGCCGTCGGGCCGGGCGGTCACCGACGCCGACGACGGCCTCGCCCGGGCCGGATAGCTCGACCCGGCCACCCCGGTGCCGATCAGCCACCGCCCGTCGCGCCGGGCCCGGGGGGTCGGATCCCTGCTGGTCCAGCCGAAGCGCTGCGCCCCCTCGCGCAGGCAGGCCACCAGGTTGCGGCTGGTGAACGGTCGCCCCTGGTCGGGGTCGACAGCCGCGTCGTTGCGGATCCGCAGGTCCACCGGGTCGACGCCGGCCGCGATCGCCAGTTCGTCCATCGCCGACTCCAGGGCGTACGCGCCGGGGCACTCGCCGGGCGCGCGCATCCAGAACGGCGTGGGCACGTCGAGGCGTACCAGCCGGTGGGTGGTGCGCCGGTGCGGCGCCGCGTACATGCTGCGGGTGTAGACGGCTATCTGCTCGGCGAACTCCCGGATGGTCGACGTCTGGCTGATCGCGTCATGGCAGACCGCGGTGAGTCGCCCGTCGGCGTCGGCGGCGAGGCGGACCCGTTGGATGCTGGGGGTGCGGTAGCCGATCGGCCCGAACAGTTGCTGGCGGGTCAACGCCAGTTTGACCGGGCGGTCCACGTGCCGGGCGGCGAGCGCGGCGAGCACGACGGACGCCTTGGCGTACCCCTTGCTGCCGAAGCCGCCGCCGACGTGCTCGGCGATGACCCGTACCGACTCGCGGGGCAGCTCGAACAGCTCGGCCAGCGTCGCCTGCACCGGCGCGGCGCCCTGGGTGGAGTCGTGCACCAGCAGCCGCCCGTCCTGCCACCGTGCCGTCGTCGCGTGCGGCTCCATCGGGTTGTTGTGGTACGCAGGCGTCCGGTAGGTGGCGTCCACCCGCACCGGCGCCGCCGCGTACCCGGCGTCGAAGTCGCCCTCGGCGGTGTCCGTCGGGTAGCTGGGGTTGACGTGCTCCGGCTTGTACAGGCCGGGGTGGTCGTCGGTGAGCACAGTGCTGTGCGGGCCGGTGTCGTAGTCGATCCGGAGCAGTCGGGCCCCCTCCCGGGCAGCCTCCAGGCTGGTGGCCACCACCACGGCGACGTACTGCCCCCGGTAGTGCACCGCGGGCTCCTGCAACAGCCACAGCTCCGGCTGCGGGCCGGGCGCGATCCGGGGCGCGTTGCCGTGGTGCAGCACCGCCAGCACGCCGGGTGACGCGAGCGCCTCGTCCGCGTCGACGCGGGTGATCCGCCCCCGGACCACGGTCGCCGGCACCACCCAGCCGTAGGTGACGTCGTCGGTCGGGTACTCCACCGCGTACCGGGCCGTGCCGGTGACCTTCTCCCGACCCTCCAGCCGGGGGTACGCCCGGCCGACCGCGCCAGCGCTCACGACGTCGCCAGTTCGGTGAGCACCCGCACCGTGATGGCCCGGGTCAGCGGCAGCTTGAAGCCGTTGTGCCGCAACGGTCGCGCCTCGGCCAGCTCGGCGTCGGCGGCCCGCGCCGCCAGTTCCGGGCTGAACGGGCGACCCCGCAACTCCTCCTCCGCCCGGTACGCCCGCCACGGCCGGTGCGCCACCGCGCCGTACGCCAGGCGGACGTCGCGGACCACGTCGCCGTCGAGGTCGAGGACCGCGGCCACCGAGCCGGCCGCGAAGGCGAACGAGGCCCGGTCGCGCACCTTGAGGTACGCCGAGCGGCGCGCGGCCGGCAGGACCGGCAGGCGTACGGCGGTGATCAACGCGCCACGCGCCAGGGTGGTCTCCCGCTCCGGATGCGTGCCGGGGGAGCGGTACAGCGCGGCGAGCGGGACGTCGTGGGCGCCGTCGGCGTCGTGCACCTCCACCACGGCGTCCAGCGCGGCGAGGGCGACCGCCAGGTCCGACGGGTGGGTGGCGACGCACTGCTCGGACCAGCCCAGCACGGCCAGGTCGCGGTTCTGCCCGTGCAGGGCGGCGCAGCCGCTGCCCGGGTCGCGCTTGTTGCACGCCTTGCCGGTGTCCTGGAAGTAGACGCAGCGGGTGCGTTGCAGCAGGTTGCCACCGGTGGTGGCCAGGTTGCGCAGCTGGCCGGACGCGGCGGCGAGCAGGGCGCGGGCCAGCACCGGGTAGTCGCGGCGTACCACCGGGTGGGCGGCGAGGTCGCTGTTGCGCACTGTCGCGCCGATTCGCAGCCCGCCGTCGGGCAGCTCCTGGACCGCGTCCAGGGGCAGCCGGGTGACGTCGACCAGCACGTCGGGCCGCTGCACCCCGAGCTTCATCAGGTCCACCAGGTTGGTCCCGCCACCCAGGTACGCGGCGTGCGGCTCGCCGGCCAGCACGGCGACGGCGTCGGCCACGTCGGCCGGCCGGTGGTAGCGGAACGGCCTCACGGCGTGGCCGCCGTCTCGCGGATGGCCGCGACGATGTGCGGGTACGCGGCGCAGCGGCAGAGGTTGCCGGCCATCCGCTCCCGGATCTCGGCGTCGGTCAGCTCGGGCGGCGAGTCGAGGTCGTCGGTGACCGCGCTGGGCCAGCCGCGGGCGACCTCGTCGAGCATGCCCCGGGCGGAGCAGAGCTGCCCGGGGGTGCAGTAGCCGCACTGGAACGCGTCGTGAGTGATGAACGCGGCCTGCAACGGGGACAGGTCGTCCGGACCGGCGAGCCCCTCGACGGTCAGCACCGACCGGCCGTCCACCGTGACCGTGAGGATGAGGCAGCTCTTCGCCCGGCGGCCGTCCAGCAGCACGGTGCAGGAGCCGCACTGGCCGTGGTCGCAGCCCTTCTTCGCCCCGGTCAGGCCCAGGTGCTCGCGCAGCGCGTCGAGCAGGGTGGTGCGGTTGTCCAGCGTCAGCTCCCGCCGGTCACCGTTGACCTCGAACGCCACCCGGGACGAGTGACGCTCGTCGGTCGTCGTCTCGTTCTCCGGTCCGCCCCGCACCGGCCCAGACTAGCGGCAGCGGCACATAAGCGGGCGAATTACGCATAGAGCCTGCCGGACGTGCCCCGGGCGCCGCCGGATGCGGCGCCCGGGGATCCCCGCCGGCCCCCGTCTCAGGCCACCGGCGCTGTCGCGTCGGTGGTTCGGGCGAGGCGTTGGTGGGCGCGGATGAGCTCCGCGTAGCGCAGGCCGCTGGCCTTCACGGTCCGCCGCTGGGTGGCGTAGTCGACGTGCACCAGCCCGAAGCGCTTGTCGTAGCCGTACGCCCACTCGAAGTTGTCCAGCAGCGACCACACGAAGTAGCCGTCCAGCGGCACGCCCCGGGCCACCGCCGACGCGCACGCCGCCAGGTGCTGCTCCAGGTGGTCGGTGCGCTCCTTGTCCTCGACGGTGCCGTCGGCGGTGACCTCGTCCCGCCACGCCGAGCCGCTCTCGGTGACGATGATCCGGCCCGGCCGGTACTCCTCGTGCACGTCGACGAGCAGCCGCTCCAGGCCCGCCGGGTACATCTCCCAGCCCATCGCGGTCTCCACCGAGCCGGGCACCGGCACCTGCTTCGCGTACGGCGCCGGGCCGGTCGGGTCGTCGACGACCAGTTGGCGGAAGTAGTAGTTCACGCCGAGGAAGTCGGTGGGCGTGGCGATCACCGCCAGGTCGTCACCGCGTACCGGCGGCTCGACGCCGTAGGTGGCGATCATGTCCGCGGGGTAGCCGCGCCCGTGGATCGGGTCCAGCCACCAGCGGTTGACGTGCCCGTCGGCCCGTCGCGCCGCCGCGACGTCCTCGGGTCGGTCGGTCGCCGGCTCGATCGGGCTGAGGTTGAGCACCAGACCGATCGACGCCTCTCGGGCGGCGTTGGCCCGGATCGCCTGGGTGGCCAGGCCGTGCCCGAGCAGCGCGTGGTGCGAGGCGTGCACGGCGCGGGTCAGGTCCCGCTCGCCGGGGGCCATGTTTCCGTCCAGGTGCCCGATCCAGCACACGCAGAGCGGCTCGTTGACCGTGTTCCAGTCGGCCACCCGGTCGCCGAGGCGGGCGGCGACCACCGCCGCGTACTCGGCGAACGCCTCGGCGGTGGCGCGTTCCGGCCAGCCACCCCGATCCTGGAGCACCTGCGGCAGATCCCAGTGGTAGAGCGTGACGAACGGCCGGATCCCGTCGGCGAGCAGCGTGTCGACGAGCCGGTCGTAGAAGTCCAGCCCGGCGGGGTTGACCCGACCGACGCCGTCGGGCATCACCCGGGGCCAGGCCACCGAGAACCGGTACGCGTCCACGCCGAGCCGGCGCAGCAGCGCCAGGTCGTCCGGCCACCTGTGGTAATGGTCGCAGGCCACCGCGCCGGTGTCGCCGTTGTCGACCTTGCCGGGGGTCGCCGAGAAGGTGTCCCAGATGGACGGCGACCGGCCGTCGACGTCGACGGCCCCCTCGATCTGGTACGCCGCCGTGGCGACGCCCCAGAGGAAGTCGGGTGGCAGCTTGGACAGGTCGGGCACGGGTCGGTTCTCCTCTGGGTGTGGGTGAGTCACTTGACGGCACCGGCGGTGAGGCCGGCGACGAAGTAGCGCTGCAGGGCCAGGAATCCGGCGACGACCGGGATGCTGACCACCAGCGAGGCCGCCATGATCTGGTTCCAGTAGACGTTGAACTGGGTGGAGTAGCCCTGTAGGCCGACGGCCAGGGTGCGGCTGCCCTCGTCGGTCATCACGGAGGCGAACAGCACCTCACCCCAGGCCGTCATGAACGCGTACACGGTCACCGCGACCACGCCGGGCACGGCGGCCGGCAGGATGACCCGGAACAGGATGCGCAGCGGCCCCGCCCCGTCGACCTGCGCCGCCTCGTCCAGCCCGCGGGGAATCGAGTCGAAGTAGCCGACAAGCATCCAGATCGAGAACGGCAGCGAGAAGGTCAGGTACGTGATGATCAGGCCGGTACGGCTGGCGTACAGCTCGATGCCCGTGGCGTTGCCCAGGTTGACGTAGATGAGGAACAGCGGCAGCAGGAACAGGATGCCGGGGAACATCTGGGTGGACAGCACCGTCACCGAGAAGACGCCCCGGCCGCGGAACCGGTACCGGCTCACCGCGAACGCCGCGAAGATCGCCACGGCCACCGAGCAGACCGCCGCGACGCTCGACACCACCAGGCTGTTGACCAGGTAGCGGGCCAGCGGCACGGTGCTCCACATGTCGACGAACGGTTGCAGGGTGGGTCGGCTGGGCCACCAGGTGAAGCCGTTCTGCACGTCCCGCAACGGTTTCACCGCCGAGGTGACCATCACGTAGAGCGGAATGACGACGAAGAGGGTGAGCAGGGTCAGCACGATGCGCCGGCCCCAGCGCTCACCGGCGGTCTCACGCATGGTCGTCCCTCCGGCGGTTGGTGATCAGCAGGTACGCGGCCGAGACGACGAGCAGGAACAGCAGCAGCGCCACCGACATCGCCGAGCCCGAACCGAAGTCCCAGGTCTTGAAGGAGCTGCGGTAGATGTGGATGGAGATGAGGTCGGCCTGTTCGGGCGCGGAGCCGCCGAAGAGCACGTACGGGGTGTTGAAGTCGTTGAAGGTCCACAGGAACAGCACCAGCAGCAGCACCAGGTTCACCGGCCGCAGCATGGGCAGGGTGACCGAGCGCAGCCGGCGCCAGAACCCCGCGCCGTCGATCGCGGCGGCCTCGTACAGCTCGCCGGGCACGTTCTGCAGGCCGGCCATGAGGCACAGGAACGCGAACGGCCAGTTGCGCCAGACCGACACGATCAGCAGCGACCAGAAGCTGTTGTCGCCGATCAGCCAGAACGGCCGCTCGCCCAGCAGCCCGAGCTGGTCGACGAGCACGTGGTTGACCAGGCCGGTGTCGCGCTGCAGCAGGAAGCTCCACGTGATCACGGCGGTGTAGACCGGCAGGGCGTACGGGGTGAGGAACAGCGCCCGCAGGATGGCCCGCCCGCGAAACGGCTTCTGCAGCACGACGGCTGCCGCGATGCCGAGCAGCCAGGCGAACCCGACCGAGAGCACGCTGTAGACAAGCGTCACCCAGAACGAGTGCAGCAGCTCCTTGCCGGCGGCGCTGTTCAGGTCGAGCGTGGCGCGGTAGTTCTCCAGCCCGACGAAGGGCGCGGTGGACCAGTCCCGAATGTGGAACTGGGTCAGCTCCAGCAGGCTCATCCAGACCCCGACCACCATCGGGATCACGTGGATGGCGAGTTCCAGCACGATGGCCGGGGCGAGCAGCAGGTACGGCAGGAGCGAGCGGCGGGGGCCGCGCGGCCGGCGGGCGGCCTCCCGGGCGGGTGACCCGGCCCGGGGTGCGCGCCGGTCGGCGTTCGGCGCGGTGGTGCTGGTTGCCATCGGGGTCCTCTCGGAGGCGGTGGCCGTGGCCGGGCTCGTCGCCCGACCACGGCCACCGGCGCTGCGTGGGTCAGCGCATCTTCTGCTGCGCGTCGGTCAGCTTCGCCTTCACCGACTGCTCGGTGACCGGCTTGCCGCTCGCCGCGTCGGCGAACAACTCCTTCATGGCGGTGCCGACCAGGGTCTCGAAGGTGCTCTCGTCGGGCACCTGCGGCAGCGGGGCGGCGGTGGTGACAAGCGTCTCCTGGATGCTCTTCTGCTCCGGGGCGCTGAACGCCGGGTCGGCGCCCGCGGTCTTCACCGCCGGCAGCGAGCCGTACGTCTTGTTGAGCAGCGTCTGCTCCTCGTCGCTGGTCATGAACTTGACGAAGCTCAGCGCGCCGTCCTTGTTCTTGGTGTGCTTGAAGACCGCCATGTTGATGCCGGCGACCATGCTGTTGACCTTCTTCCCGCCGGCCGGCGGGCTGGCCAGGAACGGCACCGGTGCCACCCCGTACGCGTCGGCGGGCATGTTCTGCGTCTTCAGGTTCGAGCCGGCGGACTGCCAGAGCAGCATGGCGGCCTTGCCGTTGGCGAAGTCGGACACCGACTGGTTCTGCGCGTACTCGGCGTTGCTCGGGTTGGTGATCTTGTCGGCTGCCATGAAGTCGACGTAGCGCTTGATGGCCGAGACGTTCTGCGGGGTGTCGAAGGTCGGCTTGCCGGCCGAGTCGAACCAGTCGCCGCCGTACTGCTGGCTGAAGGTGAAGGCGTGGTGCGCGTTCTCCGACGGGTTCGCGCCCTCGATCGCCAGGCCCCACTTGCCGCCCTTGGTGAGCTTCTTGCCGTCCTCGGCGAGCTGCTCCCAGGTGGTCGGCGGCGCGGTGATGCCGGCGTCGGCGAACGCCTTCTTGTTGTAGTACAGGCTGTACGCCATGCTGTAGAGCGGCACGGCGGCCGGCGGCTTGCCGGGGGCCCCGGCGGCGGCGAGCGCGGCCGGCACGATGCGGTCCTTGCCGCCGACGGCCTGCAGGGTGGCGTCGTCGAACTCGACGAGCGCGCCGGTGGCCTGCAGCGACGCCGACCAGGTGTTGCCGATGTTCACCACGTCCGGCCCCTTGCCCGACGCGGCGGCGGCGAGCAGCCGGTTGAGCAGGTCCGACCAGGGGACCACCTCGAGGTTGACCTTGATGCCGGTCTGCTTCTCGAACTTGTCCAGCTCCGGCTGGAGAGTGGTCTTGTCGGCCTCCAGGCTGGCGCCCTGGTTGCTGGCCCAGTAGGTGAGGGTCTTGGGCGATGCGGCGGAGTCGTCGCCGGAGCCGCCGCAGGCGGCAAGCGATGCGGCGGCCAGTACGGCGGCGGTGAATATCCCGAGGTGTCGTCTCGACACGGTCAGCCCTTCCGGTGCGTGGTGGGGGTCCGCCGACCGTCGTCGTCGATAGGGGTGGCGACGGTGGCCGGCTGCGGACGGGGTTTCTCCGGATGCGCCGTCGGGGGTCCGTCGGCGTTTCCCGGGAGTTACATCACGGCTTAATGAATGTCGTCATTAAAGTTGCTGGCCGGTGGGTCGTCAAGCACGGTGCGGTTACAGTCGCCACCAACGGCCGACGGGAACGAGGGGACGAGTGGAGCTGGCACGAGCCACCAACCGGAGCGTCCGGCTGCGCAACAGGTCCGCCCTGCTGACGAAGCTCTTCCTCGACGCGCCGCTCACCCGGCAGGACCTGGTGCGCAGCACCGGGCTGAGCCAGCCGGCGGTGAGCAACGTGGTGGCCGACCTGATCGACGAGGGCATCGTGGCCGAGGCCGGCGCCGCCGAGTCCGACGGTGGCCGCCCCAGCATGCTGCTGCGGGTCGCCCCCCGGTACGCCTTCGTGATCGGCGTGGACGTCGGCGAGACCCGGGTCCGGGTCGAGCTGTTCGACTTCGCGATGAGCCTGCTCGCCAGCATCGAGTACCCGCTCGATCCCGCACGCACCGAGCCGGCCGTGGTCGCCGGGCACGTGCTCGCCGGCATCGAGGCGGTCACCGGCCAGGCCCGGGTGGCCACCGCCGACGTCCTCGGCGTCGGCATCGGCGTCTCCGGGGTGGTCGAGCAGGGCGTCGAGGCCGTCGTGCACGCCCAGGCCCTCGGCTGGGACCGCGTGCCGTTGGAACGCCTCATCGGCGCGGGCACCGACCTGCCGCTGCACATCGACAACGGCGCGAAGACCCTCGGCCAGGCCGAGATGTGGTTCGGCGCCGGGCGCGGCGCCCGGCACGCCGTCTTCGCGCTCGTCGGCTCCGGCGTGGGCGCGGCAGTGGTGACCAACGGCGCCACCTACCGGGGGGCGTCCAGCAGTGCGGGGGAGTGGGGGCACACCACCCTGGTGTACGGCGGCCGGGCCTGCCGCTGCGGCGCGCGCGGCTGCCTGGAGGCGTACGTGGGGGCGGAGGCGATCATCGACCGTTACCGCGAGGCGCGTCGGGGTCGTCAGGTGCCGGGGGTGGACGAGGAGTCACAGCTCTCCGCGCTTGTCACCGCCGCCGACTCGTCGGCCACCGCTCGCCGGGTGCTGGATGACACGGCGGGCTACCTCGGCGCGGGGGTGGCCAACCTGATCAACCTCTTCAACCCGGAGCGGGTGGTCCTCGGCGGGTGGGCGGCGATGGTGCTGGGCGACCTGCTGCCGGCCGTCCGCGAGGCCGCCGGTCGGCAGGCGCTGCGCCAGCCGTACGAGCAGGCGTCGATCGAGCTGTGCCGCCTCGGCGTGGACGCGGTGGCCCTGGGTGCGGCGACCCTCCCGATCGCCCGCTTCCTCACCGAGGGCGGCGTCCGCCGCTGAGCGGGACGACGCCGTCCGCGACGGCAAATTACACAAAACCCGAACCTCGGGATAAATAACGAAGTTATAGATCGATGTCTTGACGCCGTCGCAATCTCGCCGCAACACTCCTACGAGAGCGCTCTCCGACCCGCGGCGCCGCATCGGCGGCACCACCACGGCACCACGGGCGACATCCGATCCCCCACCAGCGTGGCGTCCGTAACGCCCTATCGACAGGCGATGTCATGACATCTCGTGCTACATCCGTACGTCCGCGTCCCCGGCGGGCCGTCCGGCACCTCCTCGCCGGGCTCGCCGTGGCAATGGTCGCGGCCCTGACCCCGGCCGTCGCCACCGCCCCGGCGCAGGCCGCCCCCACGCTGCTGTCGCAGGGTCGGCCGGCCACCGCCTCGTCCACCGAGAACGCCGGCACCCCCGCGTCGGCCGCCGTCGACGGCAACACCGGCACCCGCTGGGCCAGTGCGTTCAGCGACCCCCAGTGGCTCCAGGTCGACCTGGGCGCCCAGGCGACCATCAGCCAGGTCAACCTGCTCTGGGAGGGTGCCTACGGTCGGGCCTTCCAGATCCAGACCTCCAACGACGCCGCCACCTGGACCACCATCTACTCGACCACCACAGGCGTCGGCGGCACCCAGAACCTCACCGTCACGGGCGCCGGCCGGTACGTGCGCATGTACGGCACCGCCCGGGGCACCGCCTACGGCTACTCGCTCTGGGAGTTCCAGGTCTACGGCGAGACCGGCGGCGGCACGTCCACCTGCGGCAGCACCAACGTCGCGCAGGGCAGCCCGGTGACCGCCTCGTCCACCGAGAACGCCGGCACCCCGGCGTCCGCCGCCGTCGACGGCAACACCGGCACCCGCTGGGCCAGCGCCGCCAGCGACCCGCAGTGGCTGCGCGTCGACCTCGGCAGCACCCGCACGATCTGCCGGGTGACGCTCACCTGGGAGGCCGCGTACGCCCGGGCCTTCCAGCTCCAGACCTCGACCGACGGGTCCACCTGGACCACCGTGTACTCCACCACCACAGCTACCGGCGGCACGCAGAGCCTCACCGTCGCCGGCAGCGGACGCTACCTGCGCGTGTACGGCACCGCCCGGGGCACCGCCTACGGCTACTCGCTCTGGGAACTGGCGGTGAACACGACAGGCGGCGGCACCACCGAACCCCCGGTCGGCACCACCGACCCGTACAACCCCAACCTGGGGTCGAACACGTACGTCTTCGACCCCAGCACGCCCACGTCGACCATCCAGAGTCGACTGAACACCCTCTTCACCCAGCAGGAGACCAACCAGTTCGGCCCGCAGCGCTACGCCGTGCTGTTCAAGCCGGGCACCTACACCGCCGACGTCAACCTCGGCTTCTTCACCCAGGTCGCCGGGCTGGGCCTGAGCCCCGACGACGTCAACCTCAACGGTCACGTCCGCACCGAGGCGTTCTGGATGGGCGGCAACGCCACGCAGAACTTCTGGCGGGCCGCGGAGAACCTCTCGGTGACCCTGCCCGCCGGGCAGACCGTGGAGCGGTGGGCGGTGTCGCAGGCCGCGCCGTACCGGCGGATGCACCTGCGCGGCGCGCAGAACCAGATCCAGCTCTGGAACGGCGGCGACGGCTGGTCCAGCGGCGGCCTGTTGGCCGACACCCGCATCGACGGCCTGGTCGTCTCCGGCTCGCAGCAGCAGTGGTACTCCCGCAACAGCGAGTTCGGCAACGGTTGGACCGGCTCGGTGTGGAACATGGTGTTCCAGGGCGTCGTCGGTGCCCCGGCGCCGAGCTTCCCCAACCCGTCGCACACAGTCATCGCGCAGACCCCGCAGGTGCGGGAGAAGCCGTTCCTGTACGTCGACGGCACCGGTGAGTACCGGGTCTTCGTACCCGCCCTGCGCACCAATTCGACCGGCACGAGCTGGTACAACAAGACCCCGGCCGGCTCGACGATCTCGCTGTCGCAGTTCTACGTCGTCCAGCCCGGCACCAGCGCGGCGACCATCAACGCGGCGGTCGCGCAGGGCAGGCACCTGCTCTTCACGCCGGGCGTGCACCACGTCACCGAGCCGATCCAGATCAACCGGGCCGACACGGTGGTCCTCGGCCTCGGCCTGGCCACCATCCAGGCCGACAACGGCAGCGTGGGCATGCGGGTGGCCGATGTGGACGGCGTCAAGGTCGCCGGCCTGATGTTCGAAGCCGGCACGACCAACTCGCCGGTGCTCATGGAGGTCGGGCCGTCCGGCTCGTCCGCCAGCCATGCCACGAACCCGACCTCGCTGCACGACGTGTTCTTCCGCATCGGCGGCCCGCACGTCGGCAAGGCCACCAACACGCTCACCGTCAACAGCGACAACGTGATCGGCGACCACATGTGGCTGTGGCGGGCCGACCACGCCGCCTCGGGCGTACCGACCGGGTGGACGCTGAACACCGCCGACACCGGGCTGACCGTCAACGGCGACAACGTCACCATGTACGGCCTCTTCGTCGAGCACTACCAGAAGTACCAGACCCTCTGGAACGGCAACGGCGGCCGGACGTACTTCTACCAGAACGAGCTGCCCTACGACGTACCGAACCAGGCGGCCTGGATGAACGGGTCGACCAGGGGCTACGCCGCGTACAAGGTCGCCGACTCGGTGACCAGTCACCAGGCGTACGGGCTGGGCAGTTACAGCTACTTCAACGTCAACCCCGCGGTGGTCGAGGAACGGTCCTTCGAGGTGCCGGTCACCTCGAACGTGCGCTTCACGAACATGGTCACCGTCTCGCTCGGTGGCGTCGGCACCATCAACCGGGTGATCAACAACGCCGGTGGCACCGCGAACGCGGCCAACCAGACGGTGTACCTGACCACCTACCCCTGACCGGGGCGCCCGCGCCGACCCGGTCGACTCATCGGACCGGGCCGGTGCGGGGCGTACCCAGGGCCGAGGCCGGCCCGGTCCCGCCGAAGACCGGGCCGGCCACGGTCACACCCTCAGGACGCCAGCACCTCGGCCGCCGCGCGCTCCCCGGCACGCACCGCGCCCTCCAGGTAGCCGGCCCAGCGGGTCGCCGTCTCGGTGCCCGCCCAGTGCACCCGCCCGACCGGCGTCCGCAACCGTGGCCCGTACACGCGCCAGGCTCCCGGGGTGAACACACCGCAGAAACAACCCCGCGTCCACTCGTCGGCCGACCAGTCGTACTCGACGAGCGCGATCGGATCCACCGCCCGCGGCCCGACCACTGTGGCGAAGGCGTCCAGCACGCACTCGCGCCGCCGCGCCGGGGACATCTCCCGCAGCGCGGCGGCGTCACCGGCGTAGCTGAACCCGGTGAGCACTCCGCGCGGCGAGGTCGGCGTCGAGTTGTCCACGGTCTCGGTGAGCGGGCCGGAACTGCTGGTGGACACGCCGGAGCGCCCGTCGGCTCGCCAGAACGGCTCGGGGTAGACGGCGTGCACCTTCCACGCCGACCCCATCGGCATCCGCTGCGTCAGGCCGTCGCGCAGCGGCGGCAGTGGCGGGTCGTACCGGATCCGGCCGGCCAGTGCCGGCGGCAGCGCGACCACCACGGCGTCGCCGTCGACGCGCCCGGCGTCGGTGCACACCGTCACCCCGTCCGCGTCCTGCCGGATCGCGCGCACCGCGGCGCCCAGCCACAGCGTCCCCGGTGGCAACCCGGCCGCCATCCGCTCGGCCAGCGCCGGCGGACCGCCCACGATCCGGTCCTGCTGCGCGCCGCCGGCCATGCCCAGCAGTGGCCCGGTGCCGCCCGCGCCGCGCAGGTAGAACAGCAGGTGCAGCAGGGAGACCTCGTCCGCGCCGGTGGCCAGCAGTCCACCGGCGAGCAGTCGCCCCAGGTAGTCGGCCGTGTCGGCGTCCCCGGCCGTGGCGCGCAGCCAACCGCCGAGCGTCGTGGCGTCCCACCGCCCGGCCTCCGGCGCCTTCCACGGCGCTGCCGGGTCCACCGCGGCGGCGTATCCGTCGAGCACGCCGAGCACCCGCGCGACAGGCGCCGGCGGGTCGGGCCGCCGCACGCCGGCCCACAGCAGGGTGGACGCGCCGAGCGCCGCCGAGGCGAAGGTGACCAGCCCGTGCTCGGCGACCAGCGCGTACATCCGGTCCTGGGTCGGACCGATCCACTGGGCGCCCAGGTCGAGCTGCGTCCCGTCGGGCAGCCACCGGGTCAGCACCCGCCCGCCGACGCGGTCGCGGGCCTCCAGCACCCGCACGCGCGCACCGGCCCGGTGCAGCGCCGCCGCGGCGGCGAGACCGGAGAAGCCGGCGCCGACCACGACCACCCGGAAGCCCTCGGACACGGCCACGGTCTACCCCAAAGCGTCGGGCATATGACTCTTCGCGCGCTCACGCCGATGATCGCGGTCCGGCTGGGGTGGCATCGACGGTCTTATACTGTGCCTACCGGTCGTGGAACCCGTGAGCGGAGGCGGGCGTGCCACTCTTTTTCCTGAGCTACGCCCAGGAGGACAACCGCAACGGTCAGATACAGGCGTTCTTCGGCGATCTCAGTGAAGCGGTGGCCGGGCTGGCCGCCGTCCACTGGGACGAGGCGGGGTTCATCGACGGGCAGATCCTGCTCGGCAGCACCTGGACGGACGCGTTGTCCGACGCGCTGTCCAGCAGCGCCTGCCTGGTCGCGCTCACCTCCCCCCGGTACGTGGTCAGCGACTACTGCGGTCGGGAGTTCCGGGTCTTCGCCGACCGGATCGACGAGCACGAGCGGCAGTTCCACATCCGTCCACCCGCGATCGTGCCTGTGCAGTGGATCCCGTGCGACCGACTGCCGAAGGCTGTCGCCGGCTTCCAGTACCGCAACTTCCCGACCGGCACCGTCTACGCCCAGGACGGCCTGCTCACCCTCAAGCAGCGCCGCCGGCACGAGGACGAGTACAAGGACTTCGTCGACGCGCTCGCCAAGCACATCGTGCAGACCGCCCGCGACCACACCCTGCACCGGCCGGCGCAGCGTCCCGTGCTGTCCAAGGTGACAAGCGCCTTCGACCTGCCGGCGCGGCCACAGGCACACCACGGCCAGGCCGCCTCGACGGCGGTGCAGCGGGCGACCAGCGCCCGGCACGTGCACATCGTGCTGGTCGCCGGCAGCTCCGCCGAGCTGGCCGACAGCCGGCCCGGCGCCGAGGACCGCTACGGCGCGGTCTCGCGGGACTGGCGTCCGTACCGGCCCGAGCTGGAGGTTCCCATCGGCAGCTGGGCCGGGGCCATCGCCACCACCAAGAGCTACGGCTGGACGGTGGAGGACGCCGAGGAGTTGGCGGCCGTGCGGGAGTGGGCGCAGGCGCACAACCAGATCGTCGTGCTGGTGGTCGACGTCTGGTCCGCCGACCTGCCGCGCTACCAGGTCAGCCTGATCCGCCACGACGGTGACGTGGACTCGCCGCGCGCGCCGGTGCTGGTGCCGTGGACGGCCGCCGACGACGCGGCTGCCGGCGGCAACCGCAAGATGTGGGACACCCTGGCCCGGGTGCTCCCGCACCACGTCCTGCACAACACCCGCGACGTGTGGCGCACCCAGATCGCGACGTCCGCACGCTTCCAGGAGGAACTGGAGGACGTGCTGGTGGTCGAGCAGGGCCGGATCTACCGCACGGGCACGGTCTACCAGGAGCCGCCCACCGACGGCTCGCCTCAACGCCCGATCCTCGAAGGTCCCTAGGAGAGGCACGCCATGGCGGTGAACGAGACGGCACGCGGCCAGATCGTGACCTTCTACTCGTACAAGGGCGGCACCGGCCGCACGATGGCGCTGGCCAACGTCGCCTGGATCCTGGCCAGCCAGGGACTGCAGGTGCTGGTCGTCGACTGGGACCTGGAGTCTCCGGGTCTGCACCGCTACTTCCATCCGTTCCTGCGCGACAAGGAGCTGCGCGCCACCCCAGGCGTCATCGAGATGATCTGGGATTACTCGATCGCCACGATGCAGCGCAACCGCGACGAGGACTCCCAGGAACTCCTCACCGGCCATGCCAAGATCCAACGCCGGGCGGTCTCGCTGAACTGGGACTTCAGCCACGGCGGTGTGATCGACTTCGTGGCCGCCGGTCAGCAGGACTCGGCGTACTCCCGGCTGGTGAGCACCTTCGACTGGGCCAACTTCTACGAGCGGCAGGGCGGCGCGTCGTTCATCGACGCGGTGCGGGCACAGATGCGCGCCGAGTACGACGTGGTGCTGATCGACAGCCGCACCGGCCTCAGCGACGTCGCCGGCATCTGCACCGTGCAACTGCCCGACCTGGTCGTCAACTGCTTCACCATGTCCACCCAGAGCATCCGCGGTGCGGCGGCGGTCGCCCGCTCCATCCGCAGCCAGCGCCCGGACGACCCGCCGCTGCTGCTGCCGGTGCCGATGCGCGTGGAGGACGCCGAGCTGCGCAAGTTGGAGACCGGCCGGGACCTGGTCCGCGCCGAGTTCGCCCCGTTCCTCGATCACCTCTCCGACGCGGCGGCCGCCCGCTACTGGAACACCATCGAGGTGCCGTACCGCACGTTCTACGCCTACGAGGAGATCCTCGCCGCGTTCGGCGACCGGCCCGAGCAGGTCGGCACCCTGCTGGCCGCGTACGAGCAGCTCGCCTCGGTGATCACCAACGGGCGGATCACCCAGCTGCACCCGATGCGCGAGCCGGACCGACGTCGCTCGCTCACCGAATTCGAACGCAGCCGGCTCACCGCCGAGCAGGCCGTGCTGCTCAGCTACGCCTCCGCCGACCGGCTCTGGGCCGAGTGGATCACCGACCAGTTGGAGGACGCCGGGCTGCGGGTGGATCGCCGAGCGCTGGACGTGCCGCTGCACTCCGGCGGGCGGGCCGAGTTCGACAGGGCCGCCAGCGGCGCGAGCCGGGTACTGGCCGTGCTCACCAGGCACTACGCGGGCACCTCCCTCGCCGGTGAGGTGTGGAAGACCGCCACCGGCCGCGACCAACTCGGCGGTGGGGGAGTGCTGGTGCCGCTGCGGGTCGACGAGTCGCGGCTCACCGTCCCGTACAGCGATCACAGCCCGGTGGACCTCACGGACGTCGACCCGTCCACCGCGCGGACCCGGCTGCTGGAGGCGGCCGGAGCGCCCACGGTCACCGTCGGTGGCCGTGCGGTCGGCCGGTTCCCCGGCCCGTTTCCGGCGATATCCAACGTCCGCCAGCACGGCACCCCGTTCGTCGGCCGCGCCGCCCAGCTCGAGGCGTTGCGTGACCGGCTCACCACCTCGCCGGACTCTGCCACCCAGGTCATACACGGCCTCGGCGGTGTCGGTAAGACCCAGCTCGCCGCCGAGTACGCGCTGCGCTTCGGCCGCGACTACGACCTCGTCTGGTGGATCCCGGCGGACAGCGAGGACCGCATCCGCGGCGGCCTCGGCGACCTCGGCCAGGCGATGGGGCTGGGCACGGGCAGCGGCGCCGAGGCGGCCCGCCGGGTGCTCGACACGCTGCGCCGCGCCGGCCCCGACCGGCGCTGGCTGATCATCCTGGACAACGCCGACAAGCCCACCCACGCCACCCGGGCGCTGCTGCCGCAGGGCCCCGGCCACGTCCTGCTCACGACCCGAGACCAGAGCTGGAGCGAGTACGCCACCGCGACCGAGCTGACCGTCTTCGACCGCGCCGAGAGCGTCCAACTGCTGCGCGACAGGGTCCGCGGGCTCACCGACGACGAGGCCGCCCAGGTGGCCGAGAAACTCGGCGACCTGCCGCTCGCGGTCGAGCAGGGCGCGGCGTACCTGCGGGCCAGCGCCATGCAGGTGGAGAAGTACCTCAGCTCGCTGGACACCCCCGGTCTGCTGCGCATCCTCGACGGCCGGCAGTCCGCCGGCTATTCGAAGGCGCTCGCCGCGACCTGGCTGTTCACCCTCGGCCAGTTGCGCGAGGAGAAGCCGGCGGCGGCCCGGCTGCTGGAGCTGTGCTCGTTCTACGCGCCGGAGCCCATCCCGGTCGCCATGCTCACCGGTGACCGCTTCGCCAGTTTCATGGCCCCGATCGACCCGACGCTCACCGACCCGATCCTGCAGGGCCTGGTCACCGCCGAGCTGGGCCGCTACGGCCTGGCCCAGGTCGACGCGGAGAACAACTCCGTGCGGATCCACCGGCTGGTCCAGCTCGTCATCCAGGACCAGCTGGCCGACCCCGAGGAGGCCCGCCGGGAGGCCCAACTGCTGCTCGCCGCCGCCAGCCCGCGCGATCCCGACAAGCCTGTCAACTGGCCCCGGTACGCGGAGCTGTGGCCGCACGTCCGCCCCAGCGGTCTGCACCTGTCCACGCTGGACGAGGCGCGGCAACTCGTCGTGGACATCGTGCGCTACCTCTACCGCCGGGGCGACTACGACACCAGCCGCGCCCTGGCCGAGGAGTCCCTGGCCGGGTGGCGCGACACCGACGAGGACGACCCAACCCAGCTGCGGATGCGCTTCCACCTGGCGAACGTGCTCCGCGCGCAGAGCCACTTCGACCGGGCGTTCGAGATCGACCGGGACGTCTACGACCGGCAGCGGCGCATCTTCGGCGAGGAGCACCTCTACACCCTGATGACGGCCCGCAGTCTCGGTGCGGACCTGCGCGCCCAGGGCCTCTACCACGAGGCCGAGGCGCAGGACCGGCGCACCCTGGAGCTGAGCGTGCGCAGCTTCGGCGACGACAGCGGTCGTACGCTGACCGCCGAGAACAACCTCGCCGTCTCGCTGCGCCTGGTCGGTGACTTCCGTGGCGCCGCCGCCCTCGACCAGCACATCCACGAGCGGCGGCGGGACCGCTTCGGTGAGGAGGACCCGTCCACCCTCGCCTCGGCCAGCAACTACGGGCGCGGCCTGCGCGACACCGGCGAGCTGTGGCGCTCGCACAGCGTCCTGCAACGCACCTACACCATTCAGCAGAAGGTGATCGGCGCGGACCATCCGGAGACCCTGCGGACGGCGAAGGAGTTGGCGCTCACCCTGCGTCAGCTCGGGCGCTTCACCGACGCGCACCGGCTGATCGAGCGGACAGTGGTCCGTTACCAGCGCACCCTCGGTAGCGAGCACGCCGACACGCTCTCCGCCGAGATGGCCCTGGCCACCACCTGGTCGGCGGTGGGCGACAACCAGACCGCCCTGCGGGTGGCACGTCGTCTGCGCGACGGCTACAACGAGGTGCTCGGCGAGTCGCACGCCATCACCCTCGCCTGCCTGAACAACCTCGGTGTGCTGCTGCGCAAGCAGGGTGACCACACCCAGGCCCGGGAGCTGTCCCAGCGGGTCCGCGACCAGTTGCTGGCCAGCCTCGGCGAGCGACACCCGCACACCCTGCTGGCCACCCTCAACCTGGCCAACGACCTGTTCGCCCTCGGCGACCGGGACAACGCGTTGCTGCTGGACACGACCGCGTACGTGGAGCTGACCCGGGCGCTGGGCGCCGAGCACCCGGACACGCTCTCCGCGTCGGTGAACCTGGCGTTGAGCCGGCAGGCAACCGAGAGCGAGGCGGACGCCGGCCGGGCCCTCTACGACGAGGCGTTCGGTCAGCTGGTGCAGCTCTTCGGCGGGGACAACCCCCGGGTGCTGCAGGCCCGCCAGCGGGAACGCTCCAACGCCTACATCGAACCGGCGCTGCTCTGACCCGTCCCGCCCCGCCGTCCCGCGCGGTCCCGCCCCGCAGGTCCGTTACTGTCCGCGGGCGACCGGTGCGGAGGGCTGCGCCAGCCAGGCCGCGAGCGCGAGCGGGTCGGCGTCGGGGAGCGTGTGGCTCAGCGCCCGCACCAGCTCGGGTCGGCTGGTCAGCACCCCGGCCGCGGCCGGCTGTCCGGTGTGGTGGGCGCTCAGGGCCAGTCCCACCCAGGCGTCCACGTCGCCGCAGTCGGCCGCGACACGTCGCCGGTACCCGGCCAACGCGTCCTCCCGCTTGCCCGCCGCGTACGCCTGGTCACTCGGGCTCGAGCCGGGCGGCCCGCCGGAGCCCAGCAGCCGATGGCGGACGGCGCCCTCGGGACCACTGCCCATGGTGAGGGCGGGGCGGGCCGCGGCCGGAACGACGGTCGACACCGAGCGGCCGGCATCCGGTGGCACGCCCTGTCGCCACGCCCGCGCCAGGCGCTCCACCTCGTCCGGGTCGGGGACCAGGTTGGCCAGGCCCCAGCGCACCGCGCCGGCGTCCGCCACGTCGCGCACCGCCGCCTCGACCGCGCCGTCGACCGGGTCACGCCAGCCGCGCAGGGTGGTCGCCATGTCGGCCACGAACGACCGGCCGGCCTCGGTCAGCTCGGCCGCGTCGGCGAGCTGCCGGACCGCGCGGATGGTCTGCTCCCGCCAGTACGCGTACTCGAACGCGGCGGCGGTGCCCTCGTGCCGCCGGCAGCGCCACACCTCGGTCACCCCCAGATGCGCGTACGCGCCCTGCAGCAGCGCGCCGACCGGACGCGGGTCCAGTCGCCACGGCGCCCGGTAGCGGGCCGGCCCACCCGCCCCGTGCAGCGGGACCAGATCGAGCAGCGCGCCGAGTTTGGTGTGCTGCACCTCGTGGACGAGCAGCAGCGCGAGGGTCTGCGCGTCGGCCGGCACGGAGAGCGCGATGGCCCCGAGCGCGTCCCTGCTGGTGGCGCTCACCGGGTTGCCCGAGGGCGGCGGACGCAGCGGCACGAGTGTGCGCAGCAGCCCGGCCAGCGCGTCGGCGTGTGCCGGAAGGTGGAAGCGCAGCCACTGTCCGGCCTCGGCGGTGAGCCGGTGCAGCCGGGCGGCCGACACGTCGTCCAGTCGGGGCGCGGACGGCCGGTGGTAGCAGCCGCGCCACGGGTCCTGGTCGTCGATGAGCACCTCGACCGCGTCGAACGGCCTGGTCCGGCGCACCGGCAGCCAGCCCATCCCGCCGACGCCCGCGTCGAGCAGCCGGCCGCCGCCCGCCTCGATCCGTACCCCGTCATCGTGGGCGGCGCCGATCCGCAGCGTGCCTCCCTCGCCGCGCAGCCGCACCGGGCCGTCGGCGGGCAGGCCCGTCGCCGCGCCGACGGTGGGCAGTGGCAGCACCCCGTCGGCCGGGCGGGGCAGCGTCAGCGTGAACGTCAGGCCGGCGCGGGTCGCCGCCGTCGCCGCGAGCGCGGCCAGGTAGGCGGGGCCGGTGGAACCGTCGAGCGCGGCGCGGGCCCACCCGGTGACGGGGGGATGGGCCAGCACGGCGGCCACCGCCGCCGGGTCGGCCTGCTCGGCCCGGGTGAGCAGCTCCAGACTCTGTCCGACCAGTGGCTCGCCCCGGCAGGCGCGGGCCGCGGCGACGGTCAGCAACCGGCGGCGACCGAGCTGCCCGCCGCGCAACACGGCGACCGTGGCGACGTCCCCGTGACCGCTGCCCAGCCCGGCGAGCTGCGCCGCCGACAGCGGGCCCGTCACGGCTGCGCCACCGGCGTCGGCACGCTCGCCGCGGTGACGCGGCGGCGTAGCGCGTCCAGGTCGGCGGTCACCACCGTCCGCACGTGCCCGATCAGGCGCAGCAGGTCGAGGCAGTAGACCGACGGGTGGACGAAGCCGGCGCCGTCGCGGAAGCGGTGCGCATACAGGCCGCCGCCGCAGACGTCGACGACCGGGCAGGCATGGCAGGCCGGCGCGAGCGCCGCGATCCCGGTGGGACGCCCGGCCAGTGACGGGTGCCGCAGCGCGTCGTCGATACTGTGCCGGAAGACGTCGAAGCCGGTCCGCATCGCCGACGCGGTGGTCGTCTTGAGCGTGTCGGTGCCCTCGATGGTGCCGTCGGTCTCGATCGTCATGACGTCCGGCTCGGCGGCGCCCAGCGCCTGGGTGCCGCTGCGCCCGCCCAGCAGCAGCGCGATCACCGACTCGAACAGCCGGATGCCGGTACGCCGTGGCGCCTCGGCGTACCAGCGGTCGAAGACGGCGATCAGCCAGTCCGCGTACGGGGTGGCGGGGTCGTCGGGGTGACGCCCGGGTGGGGGAGCGGACCAGTTGCCGTGCGGCAGCAGCAGATCCAGGCGGGGCGGGTCGAACTCCCGCAGGCCCTCGTAGACGGCGATCGGGTCGTTGGCCAGGTCGACCGTGCAGAGCAGACCGGCGTAGCGGGCCCGGTGTTCGGGCCGGGCCAGCAGACGCAGCGCGGCGGCCACCTCGGCGAAGCTGCCCCGCCCGTCGGCATGGCGACGGTGGCGGTCGTTGGCGGTGCGGTCGCCGTCCACGCTCACCCCGACGTCGATGCCGTGCGTGTGGCACAGGTCGAGCGCCGCCTCGTCGAGCAGCAGCCCGTTGGTCTGCATCGCCACGTCGAGGGCGACGCCGGAGGGCATCGCGGCGCGCAGCGTGCGGACCGTCCGGTCGAGCACGGTGAGGCCGGCGAGCAGCGGCTCACCGCCGTGCAGCACCACCCGGACCCGGTCGGTGCCATGCCGGGCCACGTGCGCGGCGAGCCGGTCGGCGACCCGGCGCACGGTGCCGGGGGCCATGATCCGTGGCCGGGTCCGCCAGTCCTGGTCGGCGTGTTGGTAGACGTAGCAGTAGTCGCAGGCCAGGTTGCATCGCGAGTGGACCTTCAGCACCACCTGGCGGATGCGGGGCGCGGCCACGACAGGGCGGTGTCGGGTGGCCGACGGCGGGGCGTCGGCCGGCACGGTCAGAAGCTCGACTCGAACGCCGACACGTCGCCGGGCCGGCCCGGCTCGCTCTCGGCTGCCAGCGTGCCCAACACGTGGGCCAGCACGCCGTCACCGGCGCCGGCCAGCAGGTCCGCCAGGGGTACGTCGCCGAGCTGCACCAGAGCGGTGCCGACAGTGCGGGGGATGGGCGGCTGGTCGTGGTCAGCCACCGTGGACCGTCCTTCGGTCGAAGACCGGCACCTGCGTCACCGCTGCGCTCACTCCGCCTTTCTACACCATCGCACCCGGCCCCGGACGGCGCGACACCGCAGCCCGTACGCGCTGGCCACCGTGCCGTTACCTGGCGTACGACCGGGGCAGCCCGGCGGCCCGGCGCACGCCCACGACCGGGACCACACGATTGCGCCCGCGGGCCTGTCGAAACGGGCGCCGTCGTGGTCGGCGTCAGGCGGTCGAGGCCGGCGCGCGGGCGGGGTCCTGTTCGCGGAGCATGGCCAGCAACCCGGGAAACCGTTGTTCCACCTCGTCGTTGCGCAACGTGACCAACCGGCGGATGCCGTCGACGCGCGTGCGGATCAGGCCGGCCTGGCGCAGCACCTTGATGTGGTGCGACAGGGTCGACTTGCCGATGGCGACGCCGGTGTCCCGGAGCACGTCGCTGCCGCACGTCCAGTCTCCGGCGGCGTCGAGGGCGCGTACGAGCGTGAGCCGCACGGGGTCGGCGAGCGCGCTGAGCACGACGTCGATCGTCACGGTCTCGATGGCGGGTTCGATCACCTCGGTCACGAGACGAAGCCTAGCCAGATGTTGCAGAAAGTACGACTCTCATCGTACTGTTCGACCTGGCTCGAACAGTACGACGCAGATCGAACATTGGATGGATCATGAGAGCGATCATCTACCGCGACAACGGCGCCCCCGACGTCCTCCAGCTCGTCGAGCGGGACCGACCCTCGCCCGGACCCGGCGAGGTCCGCGTCCGGGTCGCCGTGTCCGGGGTCAACCCGACCGACTGGCAGGCCCGCTCCGGCGTCGCCCACCGCAAGGTGTTCCCGGAGATCACCCCGCACCTCGACGGCGCCGGTGTCATCGACGCCGTCGGTGACGGGGTCGACCCGACCCGGGTCGGCCAGCGGGTGTGGCTGTTTCTGGCCGCCGCCGGGCGGCCCACCGGCACCGCAGCCGAGTTCACAGTCGTACCCGCCGGGCAGGCCGTGCCGCTGCCCGACGAGGTCGGGTTCGACGTCGGCGCCTCGCTCGGCGTGCCCGCGCTCACCGCGCACCGCGCGCTGACCGTCGCCGAGGACGGGCCACGCCGCCTGCGCCCCGGCGCGCTCGACGGCGCGGTGGTGCTCGCCGCCGGCGGAGCCGGCGCGGTCGGCCACGCGGTGATCCAGCTCGCCCGCTGGGCCGGCGCCACAGTCATCACCACTGTCAGTGGCCCGGAGAAGGCGACGCTGGCCACCGCCGCCGGCGCCCACCACACCATCGACTACCGCGAGAGCGACCCGGCCGCCGCCATCCGGGCCGTCGCCCCCGACGGCGTCGACATCGTCGCCGAGGTGGCGCTGGGCGCCAACCTCGCACTGGACCTGGCCGTGCTGCGCACCGGTGGCACGATCGCGACGTACGCCAACCAGGGCGGACACGCCGTCGAGCTGAACGTCGGGCAGCACCTGGTGCTGAACACGCGCCTGCAGTTCCTGGTGCTCTACACGGCGGGCCCACAGGCGCGCGCCGCAGCCGTCGAGGACGTCTCCGCGGCGATCCGTGCCGGCGCCCTGCCCGTCGGCGCGGAGCACGGCCTGCCCCTGCTCCGCTTCCCGCTGGACCGCACCGCCGACGCGCACCGAGCGGTGGAGTCCGGCGTGGTCGGCAAGGTGCTGGTGGACGTCGCACCCTGACGGTGACTCGGAAGCCCCGCCGTGGGACGTACCGGACGGCCGCCGCGTCGATGGACGGGCGTGCCGGTGGTCCCGGCCGCGCGCGCTGACGGACAACGCGGCCGAACGGGCGTTCCTCAGCGCACGCGCGACCTCCCTGAGCGCGCGTACGTCAGCGGGATAGGCCGGGAACCGCGGTCAGGGCGGCTGTCAACTGATCCAAGCCCAGCGAACCCAGCTCCAGCGCGTGACGATGGAACGCGCGCTGGCCGCCGGGGAAGGACGAGCGGCCTGCCAGCCACACGCGCTCGCCCACCTTGTAGGACAGCGCCTGCCCCGGCCGGCCCAGATAGCGCCCGAGCTCGGCGGTCGCGTAGGGCCCCTGGTGACAACGGTCGCGCAGCAGCTCCAGCGCGGCATCCGGCGTCCACACCGCTCCATCGCCGGAGGGCATCGGCAGTCGCAGGTGTAGGCCGATGTCGAGCACGACCCGGGCCGCCCGCAGGAGCTGCATGTACAGATGCCCCAGTCGAGCACCCGGCTGCTCATAGAATCCGAGCTCGTCCATGAACCGCTCGGCGTACAGTGCCCAGCCCTCCTGGCTGCCGGAGAGGCCGCCGAGCAGGTTCAGCCGCTGCCCGAGGCCTCCCCGGCAGACCTCGGAGCCGAGATGGAGGTGGTGGCCGGGAACGCCCTCGTGATAGGCGGTGCTGTAGGCGTACCAGGTGGGGAAACGCACGGCGTCCTCCGGCAGGGACCACCAGACCCGGCCCGGCCGCGTCAGGTCCCGCGACGGACCGATGTAGGCAATCCCCGACGATGTGGTCAACCGCGATTCGATGCGCCGCAGTGGGGCGGGGATGTCGAAGTACACGCCGTCCAGCCGCTCGGTGGTGGCCTCCAACAGCTCCTGCAGCCACGCGGCGAACGCCTCCCTGCCGTGCAGTGTTCCGGGTGCGTCGGGGCCGGCGAGCCAGGCAAGTACCTCTGGCACGCTCCCGCCCAGGGCCTTCGCCTCCGCGATCAGCTCTGCCTCTACCGCCCGGAACTCGTCCCAGCCCCAGTCGTACAGCTCGCGCACATCGGGTTGAGCCGCGAGGAAGGTGCGTACCCAGAGCGCGTACCGCTGCTCGCCGAAGGCTTCTTCCTCGACAACCCGCGGTGCCAGGTCCGTGGTCAGCGTCTCGGCCAGTTTCTGGTAGGCCTCTCGCGCGCCCGTCGCTGCGGCCCGCAACGACGCCCGCTGACGCCCCTCGCCGTAGCGATCCACCAGGGCGACATCGTCGTCGACCCAGTTGCCGCAGCGCTGCGTGACGAGCTCCACCTGGCGCCGCGTCGGCAGATTGCCGCGCTCTGCGGCGAGTAGGAGGCCGCGGGCGTACCCGTCCAGGGCCGCCGGGATCGCGGCCAGGCGCATGCCGACACGAGCCCAGCCCTCCTCGAAGGCCGCGCCCTCCGTGCCGCGCCCGGGAACCGCGGCCTCGACGGCCTGGCGGATGAGCTGGAGCGGGCCGGTGGCCGCCGCGTGCAGTTCGCGCAGGTCCTCGCCAGCGTCGTGGAAGGCGAGACGCGTGTGCAGCCGTTCGGCGAGGTGGGCGTGCAGCGGGGTCGCGGCCGGCAGTGCGTCACCCAGGAGTTCGAGCTCGCGCAGGGCACGGGCCGCCAGGTCGGCGCGGGCCTGGTGGCCCTCCGGGCCGTAGTCGGTAAGCCCGTCGACATCCTGCTCGCCAGCCTCGACGACCGCCGTGCAGGGGTCGAGGCCGGCCATCTCGCACAGGAGCCGATCCGCGAATTCCTCGATCATGCGGGCAATGCTAGGGGCCTTGCCGGCTGGGGGCGGGGAGGCCGTAGAGGCGTACCGGACGGCCGTCGCCCGGACGGACAACGCGGCCGAACGGGCCTTCCTCAGCGCACGCGCGACGGCCCTGAGGGCGCGTTTGTCACCGGGGTAGACCGGGAAACCCGCGCGGCCGGCCGCAGCAGGGGATGGGAGGGGCCATGGCGTACCGTCCGACGACCATCGAGACCGCGCCCGACCTCGGCAGGCTCACCCTCGGCGTCGAGGAGGAGTTCCTGCTCCTCGACCCGGACAGCGGCCGGAACCTGCCGGTGGCCGACGAGGTGCTGGCCGCGCTGCGCGGTCCGGCCCGCGACCAGAGCCGTCAGGAGTTCCGGCACAGCATGGTGGAGATGGTCACCCCGGTCTGCGCCGACCTCGCCGAGCTGCGTACCCACCTGGTGGCGCTGCGCCGATCCGCCGTCGAGGCCGCCGCCGCGGCCGGGGCCCGGCTCGTGGCGGTCGGCGCCACCCCGGTGATCGAGCCGCGCCGGACGGTGCCCGACCGGCCGCGCTACCACGCCATGTCACGCCGGTACGGGCCGGTCGCACACGACCCAGCCGTCTGCGGTTGTCACGTGCACGTCGGGCTGCCGGATCGGGAACTGGCCGTGCAGGTCTGCAACCACCTGCGGGTGTGGCTGCCGGTGGTGCAGGCGATCACCACGAACTCGCCGCTGCACGACGGGCAGGACACCGGCCACGCCAGTTGGCGGTCGATGCAGTTGGAACGCTGGCCCAGCATCGGTCCCACGCCGTACTTCGACTCCGCCGCCGACTACGACCGGACCGTCGACGAGCTGATCGCCGCCGGCATCATGCTGGACGCGGCGATGGTCTACTGGTACGCCCGGCCGTCGTCGGCGTACCCGACGGTCGAGGTCCGCGTCGGCGACGTCTGCCCGACCGTGGACGACGCCGTGCTGGTCGCCGCCCTGGTCCGCAGCCTGGTCGCGACACTCGCCGACGACGTACGCGCCGGTGTTCCCGCCCCGAACGTGCGCGACTGCCTCGTCGCCGCGGCGCACTGGCGGGCGGCCCACGACGGCCTGGACGGCGAGCTGATCGACCTGCGGGCCGGCGGCACCCGGCCGGCCTGGGACCTGGTCGACGAGCTGATGGCGACGACAGCCCCGGCGCTGCTGCGCCACGGCGACCTCGGGTACGTGCTGGCCCAACTGGCCCGGCTGCGCCGTGACGGCACCGGCGCGAGCCGACAGCGCCGGGTGCTGGAGCGCACCGGCGACCTGCTCGCGGTCCTCGACGACCTCGCCGTCCAGACCGCCGCCGCCTGACGGGCGGCCCGTGTCTCGCGGGCCTGGCGGTGCGGTTCAGCGGATGTCGTGGGTCTGCAGCCACAGTTCCAGCAGGCCGAGCTGCCACAGCTTGTTGCTGCCGGCCGCGGCCTCGGCCCGGTCCGGCTCGGCGAGCAGCCGGGCGACGTACTCGGGGCGGAACAGGCCCCGATCGCGCGCCACCGGGGCCTGCAACGCCTCGGCGACCAGCTCGCGCACCGGCCCGTCCACGTTGCGCAGCGCCGGCACCGGGAAGTAGCCCTTCGGCCGGTCGATCACCTCGGCCGGCAGCACCTCCCGGGCGACCTCCTTGAGCACGCCCTTGCCGCCCTGGGCCACCTTGTGCTCGGGTGGGCAGTGCGCGGCCAGCGTGACCAGGTCCTGATCGAGGAACGGTGTGCGCACCTCCAGCCCCCACGCCATGCTCATGCTGTCCACCCGCTTGACCGGGTCGTCGGGGAGCATGAGGTGGGTGTCCAGGCGCAGCACGGCGTCCAGCGCGGTCTGCGCCCCGGGTGCGGCGAGGTGTTCGGTGAGCAGGTCCCGGCTGGCGTCGTGCTCCAGCGCGTACGCCGGGCCGACGATGGCGCGCAGCTCATCGTGGTCACGGTCGAAGAACGCGCCGGCGAACGTCTCGGCGGCGCCGTGGCGGGGCGCCTCGGTCAGCGGCTGGTGGTAGCCGTAGCCGGCGAACACCTCGTCGGCGCCCTGCCCGGACTGCGCCACCTTCACATGCCGCGCCACCTGCTCGGACAGCAGGTGGAAGGCGACCACGTCGTGACTGCCCATCGGCTCGGTCATGGCCAGCACCGCCCGTCGTACGGCGGGCGCCAGGTCGTCGTCGGCGAGCCGGACGCGCTGGTGGTCGGTGCCGTACGCGCGGGCCACCAGGTCGGAGTAGTGGAACTCGTCGCCGGACTCGCCGCCTCGGCTGTCGAAGCCGATGCTGAACGTGCGCAGGTGCTCCTGACCTGCCTCGGCGAGCAGCGCCACGATGAGGCTGGAGTCCAGACCGCCGGAGAGCAGCACCCCCACCGGGACGTCGGCGACCAGCCGTCGGCGTACGGCCGTTCGCAGCGCGTCACCGATCGCGGCCCGCCAGTCGGCGGCGTCCATGCCCGTGTCGGCCGGCTCGCGCACGTAGTCGGGCCGCCAGTACACCTGCTCCCGGCTGCGTCCGTCGGCCTCGATCACGCGCACCGTGGCGGGTGGCAGCTTGCGGACGCCGCGCAGCACGGTCCGGGGCGCCGGCACGATGGAGTGCCAGGACAGGTAGTGGTGCAGCGCCACCGGATCGATGCCGGTGTCCACGTCGCCGGCGCGCAGCAGCGCGGGTAGGGTGGAGGCGAACCGGAGCCGCCCGGGGGTCTCGGCGAGATAGAGCGGCTTGATGCCGAGCCGGTCGCGGGCCAGGACGAGCCGCCGCCGGGTCCGGTCGACAAGCCCGATCGCGAACATGCCGACCAGGTGGTCGACGAACCGTTCACCCCAGTGGGCGTACGCCACCAGGATCACCTCGGTGTCGCTGGTGGATCCGAACGCGTACCCGGCGTTCTGCAGCTCCTCGCGCAGCTCGGGATAGTTGTAGATACACCCGTTGAACACCAGCGCCAGGCCCAGGTCGTCGCGCACCATCGGCTGGCCGCCGGCATCGGACAGGTCGATGATGGTCAGCCGCCGGTGCCCGAGGAGCACCCAGTCGTCGGCGCACAGGCCCTCGTCGTCGGGGCCGCGCGAGCGCATCGCCTCGGTCATCCGGGTGACGGCGGCCGCGTCGGGCCGCTGGCCGTCGAAGCGCGCCTCCCCGCTGATCCCGCACATCAGCCGGGCCTCCCGTCACCTCGCCCCCGACCGGTGCCGGCCGGCCCCGCCGACCGGACGGGGCCGCTGGCTACCCGGGCGCGCGGCGGTTATGCGCGCAGGGTGCGCAGGATGCGGGCCAGCTCGGCGCGGTCGCTGTCGTCGAGGTGGCCGAAGAAGCGGTCCGCCTCGGCGCGGCGGGCAGCCCGGATGGCGGCGCTGATCCGGGTGCCCTCGGCGGTGAGCGCGACAAGGGTCGCCCGCCGGTCGGCCGGGTCGGGTCTGCGCTCCACGAGCCCTCGGGCCTGGAGGTCGTCGATCACCTCGGTGGCCGAGCGGGGCGCGATGTGCAGGTGCTCGGCGAGCGTGCCGGGGCGTACCTCCCCGTGGCGGCCGAGCACCCCGAGCGCCCGGGACTGGCTGGGGGTGACGTCCCACGGCGCCAGTGATTCCCGGGTCTGTCGGCGCAGACGGGACGCGACAGCCCAGAACGTCTCGGCCAGGCTCTCGTCGCCGTTGTCGGTGGTGTCCTCGGTCACCGGAATACCGTAGCAGCCGATACCGTTGTTCCCTCATGTTGAGGTAACCTCAGCATATCCCGACCGAAAGGCAGTGCCCCTTGGAATCCACCCCCATGCGCCGCGACCGCGGCCACCGCACCGTCAGTCCCGAAGAGAAGACGCAGGCCCGTCAGGTGTCCCTGCGCCGCATCGGCAGCCTGTTCACCCCGCACCGACCCGCGCTGGTCATCGTCACCGCGATCATCGTGCTCTCCTCGATCGTGGCGATGGCCAGCCCGTTCCTGCTGCGTACCGTCATCGACCGGGCCCTCCCGCAGGGTGACGTGACCCTGCTGGTCTGGCTGGTCCTCGGCATGGTGGCCGTGGCCGCCGTGACCGCCGCGCTCGGCGTCGTCCAGACCTGGATCTCCACCCAGGTCGGGCAGCGGGTCATGCACCGACTGCGCACCGACGTGTTCAGCCATCTCCAACGTCAGTCGCTCGGCTTCTTCACCCGCACCCGCACCGGCGAGGTGCAGTCCCGCATCACCAACGACATCGGCGGCATGCAGTCGGTGGTCACCTCCACCGCCACCGCCGTCGCGGCAAACCTCACCACGGTGGTCGCCACCGCCGTCGCCATGGTCGCCCTCTCCTGGCAGCTCTCCCTGGTCTCGGTCGTGGTGCTGCCCCCGGCCATCTGGCTGACCCGCCGGGTCGCCCGGATGCGCCGCGAGATCACCGACCAGCGCCAACGCGAACTCGCCGACCTCAACGTCACAGTCGAGGAGGGGCTGTCGATCAGCGGCGTGCAGCTCGCCAAGACCCTCGGCACCGGCCCCGCCCTGATCGAGCGGTTCACCGCTTCCTCGGCCCGCCTCGTCGACCTGGAGCTGCGCAGCGAACTGGCCGGCCGCTGGCGGATGGCCTCGATGAGCATCATCTTCGCCGCCGTACCGGCCGTCATCTACCTCGCCGCCGGCCTGCCCGGCACCGCCGGCACGCTGAGCATCGGCACCCTGGTCGCCTTCACCGCCCTGCAGGGCGGCCTGTTCCGGCCCCTGATGGGCCTTCTCAACGTGGGCGTGTCACTGACCGCCTCGCTGGCCCTGTTCGCCCGCATCTTCGAGTACCTCGACCTGCCCATCGACGTGGCCGACCCCGCCGAACCGGTCCGCCTCGACCCCGCCCGGGTCCGCGGGCACCTGCGCCTGTCCGACGTCACCTTCGGCTACCCCGGCAGCGACACGGCCGCCCTCGCCGGCATCACCCTCGACGTGCCCGCCGGCACCAGCCTCGCCCTCGTCGGCGAGACCGGCTCCGGCAAGAGCACCCTCGCCGGCCTGGTCAGCCGCCTGCACGACCCGACCGCCGGCCAGATCACCATCGACGGCGTCGACCTGCGCGACCTGCGCCTGGCCGACCTGGCCGCGATCGTGGGCGTGGTCAGCCAGGAGACGTACCTGCTGCACACCACCGTCCGGGAGAACCTGCGCTACGCCCGGCCGGACGCCACCGACGCCGAGATCGAGGCCGCCGCCCGCGCCGCCCAGATCCACGACCTCATCGCAGGCCTTCCCGACGGGTACGAGACGATGGTCGGCTCCCGGGGGCACCGGTTCTCCGGCGGCGAGAAGCAACGGCTCGCCATCGCCCGTACGCTGCTGCGCGACCCGCGCATCCTGGTTCTCGACGAGGCCACCAGCGCGCTGGACACGGAGACCGAACGCGCCGTGCAGAGGGCGTTCGACGTGCTCGCGCAGGGACGGACCACAATCACCATCGCCCACCGCCTGTCCACAGTCCGGGACGCCGACCAGATCGCGGTGCTCGACCACGGCCGCATCGTCGAATCCGGCGACCACGCCAGCCTGCTCGACCGCAACGGCCGCTACGCAACCCTGGCGGCCTGAGCCCATCCCCGTGACGCTGCTCGTGCTGGAGATCCAACCCCCGCAGGACTACGGGCATCTCCTGCGCGGCCTCGGGGAGGCTGTGATCGTCCTACCTGGCCCATGAGCAGTGCGTACCGTGTCGAGCACCGGCGACCGCCGCATGCCACCAGGGGTATCCCCGGTGACCTCGGAACGAGCACAATCATGCGGTGCGGCGTCGAGTGTGGAACTGGGGTCTGCTGGCCGTCGTCGCCGCACTGGCGGCGGGCGGAACCGCCTGGGTCTGGCTGCGCTACGACTTCGAAAAGGTCAACTGGGCCTGGGGCGTGATCGCCGGGTTCATCGCCGTCTACGTCGTCCTGGACCAGGTCTTCACGACCCGGCCGGCGGTGTCCACCACGGTCGTCGCCGACCGGCGTGTGACCGCGGATCAGCTCGCCGACCTGATCCGCCGCGACCGCACCGACGAGACCCTGTTGCGTGCCGTCGATGAGCCGTACCCGCTGCCGGTGCGCTGGTCCAACGGCCCAAGCCGGCTTCTGCCCTCCTGGCGGGCCATCAGCCGATCCAGCGGCGGCGTCCCGCTCGACCTGTCCGGGCACGACGGCACCCTGTGGAGCCGATACCGGCGCATCCCGTCCGGGCGCCTGCTTCTGCTCGGACCGCCCGGCTCCGGCAAATCCATCACCACGCTACGAATGGCCCGGGAACTCCCCGCGTCACGCGAACCCGACGCACCCGTACCGGTGCCGATCCCCATCGCGTCGTGGGACCCCGACCGCGAGAACTTTCCGGACTGGCTCGTGGACCGGATCGCCCGGAGGTACCCGCAGCTCGCCGCCGGCCACCCTCGCCGGGAGGCGGTGCTGCACGACCTCGTCGAGGCGGATCTGGTGGTGCCCGTTCTCGACGGCCTCGACGAGATGCCCGAGCAGCGGCTCATCGCCTGCCTGGAGCAGCTGAACGAGCTGGCAACCCAGCGGTTCGTGCTCACCTGCCGCACGTCGGTCTACGAGCGCTACCTCGTGAAGGGTGCGAAGCTGCGCGGCGCCGCCGTGGTGGTGCTCGAACCGTTGAGATCTGCCGAGGTGGCCGACTACCTGGTCGACGCCGCTCCGTACCACCAGGTCGGCAACTGGTCGGGCGTCGCCGCCACGATCGGCCAGGACCCGGTGCTTACCGGCGCGCTGTCCACGCCGCTGATGGTGGCGATGGCCCGTACCGCATTCGACCAGCCCGGCACCGATCCGCGTGATCTGGTCCCGCTGGCCCGGGAACAGGGCCGCCAGTCGGTGGAGGACACCCTGCTGACCCGGGCCGTGGACGCCGCCCTGCGTTCCGGCCGAGGTCGCCGAGGACCGGGTCGGTGGGAGCCGGACGTGTCCCGGCGCTACCTGCACTTCCTCGCCGCCCACTTGCAGGCACTTGACCAGCGCGAGTTCCGCTGGTGGCAACTGCCCGCCGCGCTGCCCGGCCCCTTCTGGGCGATCATCGATGGTCTGCGTGCCGCGATGGCCGTCTGGGTGGCCCTCACGTACGCCCATGATGCCCTCACTGAGACTGCCGCGTTGGTTGGCGACCCAGGTGTTCGCGATCTGCTTCTCTGGCTCGCCCGCCACCCGGACGGTCTGGCCTTCGCAGCCTTTCTGGTCGGTGGGTGCGGGGCTGCGCTACGCGGTGGTACGGCGCGGGAAACGCCTCGACGGGTGGTGTTCGTCGGTGGTTGGCGCGCCTTCGCGGAAGGCTCGATCGGAGGTTTACTCGTCGCCGGGATGGCCGCCTTTCTGACCCTGCTGCTGCTCCTGTCCATCCCGTCCGTCGACCTGGCCGAATGGATTGATCGGGTGCCGGTTCTGCCGCCGTGGCCCGACGAGGAACGCGCTGCTGCCCTGGTCGGTGTGCTCCTCTGGGGATACCTCGCCGCGTGGGCCGGACTGCGGTTCGATGTCGCGGCTCCGGTCGCCGAGCTGAGCGCGACCAGCGCCGACGAGACCGTCAACAGCGACCGCGCGGCGAGCGTGGCGTCCGCTCTGCTGTCAGTCGGCAGCGGGGTCGTCCGAGTGCTGGTCGTCGTGACAGTCCTGGCGCTGACCGGTGCACTGCCGGCAATCCCGCCGCTGCGGTCCCTCGCGTACGCCGGAATGGGTCTCGGGTTGGGCTGGTGGCTGTACCGGCGCGGCGGCGCCGCGTGGATTCGCTTCATGGTGGCCCGGGCGGTGCTCGCCATCCGGGAGCTACTGCCCTTCTCGCTGCTGGGGTTCCTTGCCTACACGGAATCCGTCGGCCTGCTGCGCCACAGAGCCGGGGCCTACCGGTTCCGGCATGGCCGCCTCCAGGACCGTCTGGCCGCCGGTGCGGTGGCTGGCCGGCCGGGCAGCCGACTGCGGGAGAGGTTCGGCATCGAGATCGCCCGCGCCGGGTACTGGGCCGAGGCGCTCGGCGCCTTCTCCGATGTCGCTCGAAACCGCGCAACGAACATCGGGCCCGCCCACAACCTGACCGTGGCGGCGTTGCGCAAGGCGCTGCTGGTCGGAGCCGCTGCCGGGCAGTGGACTCGGCTCGCGGACCTGCTGGCGCTGATGCCGGCGCCGTTCACTCCCGGTGCCGGGACACCGGCGTCGTCGCAGCGTGAACGGGTCGCCGGCCTGATCGCCGCTGACGCGCCGCTTGCCGAGGTGCGGGCCGCCGCCGAGGAGTTGCGCCGCCGGGAGGATGACGACGCGGATTTCGGGACTGCCGAGTTCCTGGCAGCCCTGCGGTACGCCGAAGGCGATACCGGTGGGTCGCGGGCGTTGCTTGACCAGCTCCTGCCGGCAGGAGCCGCCACCGAAGGCGGGTCTTCGGCCGACGGCGACCCGAGCCCGGCGGACGGCGGAGGCGGTGGCCTCGGGCGTTCCGCGCCGATCGCGGCCGGATTGCTGACTCGCTTGCTCCTGGAGGACGGCGACGTGGCGTCGGCCGTCGCTGTCTGCCACCGTCAGCTGTTGCGGGCCGATGCCGTCACCGAACGGGACGACCTGCTGCTGGCACAGACGTGGGGATGGTCGGTCGAGGTGCTGGGCAGGGTCACCGACGAACGCGACGAACTGTTGAACCGAGTCCACGCCGCCCTGGTCGAGCAACGCGGTCGGAGTGCCGCGCTGACCCGCCGAGAGCTGGCGGAGATGGGACTCCAGCTCTGCCATGTCACGGTGGGGCATCCGACGCTGGGGCCAGTCGCGGTGGCGGTCAGCAAAGATCTAATTGATGTTCTCGCCAACCCGGAGATCGTGGTACGAACCGTCCGGCGTGGCGCGCCCATGTGGCACACCGGTTAGAGGGTTTCCGCTTGCCCGGTGCTGGCAGCCTGGGCGGCGTGGACACGCTTCTGACGCAGCTTCCGGCGCTCCTCGGCGTCCTGGTCGGCACCCTGGGTACGATCCTCGCCACCTCGCTGGCCGACCGCGCCCGGTGGCGGCGCAGCCAGAGCGTCCGCTGGGACGAGCGACGCCTCGACGCGTACGTCGCGTTCGCGCACGCCCTCAAGGAGAGTCACGCGGTGGCGCTGCGGATGACGGCCGACCTGCGGCCCGGGTCATACAGCCACCCGATCGACCGGGACGAGGGCCTGGCCCGACTGGCCGAGTCGGACGGCCGGCGCACCATCGTCTGGGAGAATCTGCTGCTCCTCGGCGACGAACCGACGGTCGTTGCCGCCGCGAACTGGCGCGACGCGATCTGGCAGGTCGAACGGCTCGCCCGGGGGATCGTCGACGCGCCCCGGGACATGTCCGAGAATCTGACCCGGGTCAACGAGGCCCGCGACGTCTACTACCGGGCGGCTCGGAGCAGTCTCGGCGTCCGAGCTGGGTCGGTGGAGCAGTCCGCCGCACTGCGGCAGGCACTACTCAGCCGGCCCAGCGCGACGCCCACTGGCGGGACAACCACCGATGACGGCTGACGAATCGTGGAAGCGGATCTCTTCCGCGATGGGAGGGGTTCGAGCTCATCGGCCGCAGCGATGCGGAGCGGTGGCGGGAGACGGTGAGTCACGCCCGCGCCGACCATGACGAACGCTGGGCCAACGGCTGGTACGGGCACCGCAAGCAGGTCCTCTCGTGGCTCCGACGACGTGCGTGGGAGACACTCGCCATCCTGGCGACCCGTAGGGCGGCCCAACCGTCGACCTGATGAGAGGCTGGCCCGGTGAGTGGGCTTCCCGAGCAGGACGTGGCGCAGGTGCGGACCTGGTGCGACAGGCGTGTGCCGGAGGCCGTGCGAGACCAGGTGCGGGTGGAGTGCGAGCAGGCTCCCGGGCACCTCACCATCGTCGAACGACGGCCGCCGCGGCGTGGAAACACGGAAGCGGCGTGGATGAGTCTCCCGGTCGCGCAGCTGCGATACACGGCGACAACCGGCACCTGGGCCCTGTACTACCGAGATCGGAACCTCCGCTTCCACCGCTACGACCATGCCCCGCCGTCCGCTGCGGTCAGCCTTCTGCTTGACGAGATCAGCCGCGACCCGACGGGCATCTTCTGGGGTTAAGGGCATGCGCAGAGGAAGCTTCGTGTTGCGGGCGGCCGGGATTACCCGGTGCCGGCAGCCTGGGCGGCGGGGGCATGCTTCTGACGCGACTTCCGGCGCTCCTCGGCGTACTGGTCCGCACTTTCGCGACGGTTCTCGCCGGCTCCCTGGTCAACGAATCCGGTGGCGGAGCAGCCAAAGGCGATCGACCGGGATGACGGCTTGGTCCGACTGGCCCAGTCGCCGGCCATTCTGCCCAACCTGCCACCTACAACTCCCCACCAGGGGTAGGTGCGACCCGTGCGGATGACGCCTTACGACACTCAAGCTGACAGCACCCTCGACCCGCGTCGAGGTGGCGGTCCTCATTCCCTGCTGGCGGGCCCTAGGATCTCTGGCATGCAGGAGGGCCGGTGGACGACGATCACGCCGTCGCAGTTCGCGCACGAGCGGGAGGCGCTGGCGCACGTCCAGGCGCTGCTGCCGGACAGCGAGCCCTACCGCGCCTGGTCGAATTTCACCTTCACCGCCCAGACCGGGCATCCCTACGAGGTTGACCTGTTGGTCGCCGCGCCTGGCGGCCTCTACCTCATCGAGATCAAGAGCCTGAACGGCCGGCTTCGGTCCAGCGGCTCCAACTGGATCCTTCAGGGCGCGAACGGCACCCGCACCTTCGACAATCCGCTGCATCTGGCCGACGGCAAGGCGAAGAAGCTCAAGTCGTTACTCCAGGTGGCCGCCTCGCGACGCAAGGGTCAGCAGGTCAGGATCCCCTTCGTGCAGGCGGCGGTGTTCCTGTCCAAGCCCGGCTTGCAGGTGGAACTGTCGGAGCATCACTTGCACGGCATCTTCGGTCCGGAACCAGCCCCGGGTCATGCGCCCGGAGCGTTGCCGACGATCACGTCGCTGCTGCAACGACCGCCACAGGACGAACGGCAGCGGGTCACCAAGGAGATGTCCGCGGCGCTGCCCGATCTGCTCGAGGCGGTCGGCATCGCCCGTAGCCGCCGGCACTACCAGGTCGGCGCATGGGAGCTTGAGCCTCGCCCCTTCGATGTCGGCCCCACCTGGCAGGACCACCAGGCTCGGCACCGCGACCTGGAACGCGAACGTCGCCGAGTGCGGATCTACCTGGTCGAGCGCAACGCCGTACAGACCGAACGGGCCAGCATTGAACGTGCCGCCAAGCGGGAGATGCTTGCTCTGCACGGCATCAACCACCCGGGCATCGTGCAGGTTGACTCGATGGAGTCGCACGAGGCCGGCCCGGCGCTGATATTTCGGTACGACCCCCGCTCGGTACGCCTGGACCACTACATGGCCCAGTACGGCGACCGTCTCGACGCGCTGAGCCGGCTGGTGATGATCCGCCAACTCGCCGAGACGGTGGCGTATTCACACCGGCGGCGGCTGCACCACCGGGCACTTTCGGCTCGCAGCGTGTTGGTCAACCCCGGTCGGATGCGGCGTGGCGGCAGCGAGGACGAAGCGTGGCTCACACCCCAACTGAAGATCAGCGACTGGCAGGCGGCGACCCGGGGCGCGGACAGCGCCGGCGGCAGCAGCGGTGATCCGGTGACCCTCTCCTCGCACGCGGCGGCGCACATCGAGCGGTCCGCCGAGGCGTACCTCGCACCGGAGTTGACCGCGCCGACGCCCGACGCGGTGGCAATGGACGTCTTCGGCCTCGGCGCGCTGGCCTACCTGATCCTGACGGGTCAACCGCCGGCAACTAAGCGCCCCGAACTGCTGGCCCGATTGGCTCGGGACAACGGTCTGCGTGCGGCTGCTGTTACCGACGGCATCAGCGAGTTCGCCGATGAGCTGATCCAGGCCGCCACCGCACCGGTCCCGGCGCAGCGGCTCACCACGGTCGCCGACTTCGTCGAGATGCTCCAACTCGTCGAGGACGAGCTGACCAGCCCACCGCCGGGCTCGGTGCATCCGGAGGAGTCGGAGCCCGAGCAGCCCGACCCGCTGGAGGCGCGCGGCGGCGACCGGGTCGGCGAGTGGAAGATCGTCCGTCGCCTCGGCACCGGCTCGACCTGTCGAGCGTTCCTCGGCTTCAACGAGCGCACCCGCCGGGAGGAGGTCCTGAAGGTCGGGCTCTCCGATGAGAAGGGCGCCCGGCTGGCTCACGAGGCTCGGGTGCTCGGCCCACTCACCGATTCGCGGGTGATCCGGCTGGCCCGGCCCGAGCCGCTGCAGCTGGGCAACCGCACCGTCGTTGTTCTGGAGCACGCCGGCGACCACACCCTCGCTCGGAAGCTGCGCGACGACGGCCGGCTCACCGTCGACGAGCTGGAAACGTACAGCGACTACCTGTTCGGCGCCCTGGACTATCTGGAGGGCGAGGGCGTCTACCACCGCGACATCAAGCCGGACAACATCGCCATCCGGATCCGGCCCAACCGCACCCGGCAGTTGGTGCTGTTCGATTTCTCCCTCGCTGGAGTATCGGTCAAGGAGATCAGCGCCGGCACACCCCGCTACCTGGACCCGTTCCTCGGCGCCGCCAACCGTCCCGTCTATGACAAGCACGCCGAGTGGTACGCGCTCGCGGTCACCCTGCACGAGATGGCCTCCGGGGAACTGCCGGTCTGGGGCGACGGCGGCACCGAACCACAGCTCACCGACGGCCCGCCGGTGCTGGCCGTCGAGGCGTTCGACCCGGCGATCCGCGACGGCCTCCTGGAGTTCTTCCAGCGCGCCCTGCACCGCGACCACCGTCGACGCCACGCCTCGTTGAAGGACCTGCGCGACGCCTGGCAGGACGTCTTCCGCCGCTCGGACGCCAGCACGCCGGTCGGCAGCGAGCACCCGGACGTCGACGAGCCGGACGAGCAGGTCGCCGCGACGGCCCGCGACGAGGCCGCCGGCAAGGCCACTCGGGCCACCACGCTGGAGGCCGCCGGTCTCACCCCGCGCGCGGTCTCGGCCGCACATCGCCTGGAAGCCACCACCGTCGGTGAGCTGCTCGCAGTCTCCAACAAGCTCGCTCACCTGCCCGGTCTTGGCGCGAAAACCCGCCAGGAGTTGCAACGCCGGGTCAAGGAATGGCGCCAGCGCCTGGGGGAGCGGGAAACCCTGCCCACCACGCCCGCCGCCCGCAAGGCGGCCAGCGAAGAGGCGGCCACCGAGACCAACGCCGGCCACGGCGACACTGATCTGGTACGCGTCGGCCTGGACGCCATTGCCACGCTGCTCGTCCCGGCGAAAAACGGCCGCAACGCCACCGAGATCGGAGGCACCCGGCTGCTGCTGCACCTGCCCGACGAATCGGGTGCGCTGCCGGCGTTGCAACTCTGGCCACAGCAGCCGCAGGTCGCCACCGCGCTGGGCGTCACCGCTGGCCGAGTCGCGCAGATCCTTGGCAAGCAACGCAAACGGTGGCACGACATTCCGGTGGTCGGCAGCGTCCGTACCCAGATCATCGAACTGTTGCACGACGGCGGCCGGGTGATGGGCGTGGCCGAGCTGGCCGCGGCGCTGCTGAGCAGTCGTGGCTCGGTGCGCACCGGGGACGCGCTGCGGCTCGCGGTGGCCGTCGCCGCAGTGCGCGCCGCCGTAGAGGTCGACGCGCTCGCCGACGAGCCGCGCCTGCTGCTGCGCCGCCACGCCCGAGCCGACATCGACGGCAAGCCGCACCCGCGCGGTGACCGGCTGCTGGTGGCGCTGGAGGTCAGCGAGGACGATGCGCCGGACACTCCGGCCGCGCCGGCACTGCTCGACTATGCCGACGCACTCGGCAAGGCCGCCGACAAGCTCGCCGCCAGCGAGGTACTGCCCAGCCCGGCGACGGTGCTGCGTACCCTCGCGGCGGTGACCGCTCCCGGCGGCGCGGCTGACGCGTTCGACGAGCGGCGCCGAGTGCTGCTCGCCGCGGTGGCCTCGGAGCGGGCAGCCGCCACCGCGCGGCTCGAGCTCTACCCGCGCGACCTTGACCCGGTGCGGGCGCTGCGGCTGGCCCAGGCCGGCGTGGTGCCGCCGACGAGCGCGCCCGACGGCCGACGTGGGCTGACCCCGACGCACGTCGCCGACCGGGTTACCGCGCGCTTTCCGGAGCTGGACCCGCTGCCAGGTCACCCCAAACTGGACCGGCTGCTCGCCGAGGCCGGCTTTGAGCTGCGCTGGGACCGTGACCGGTATGTTTCACCGCCGCCGCGCGCGGCCTCGTCCTCGGTGTCGATCATCCAGCGGCGTCCGTCGGCGACGGCCCCGCCGAGTCGCTGGACAGCGGATTCACCTGAGCTGGCGGCGGCAATGCGGGCCGAGGAACGACTGGCCGGCGCGCGGTCCGCGGGAGGGTTCCGGGCGCTGACCGTACGCCTCAACCGGTATCACCTGGCCCGGGAGGAGCTGGCCCGGCGCTTCGACGCCCGACCGGTCAACGTGGCGGCACGCTTCCTAAACCACCTGCACGCCCTGGTCGACGCGCGCCCGAAGCCGACGTGGGAGACCGTCCTCGGCGCGGACGTCGCCGAAGAGGGGTCGCGGGCGGCGATCAAGCTCGGGGAGTACGTCGAGCAGGCGTGGCAGCTGACCGCGCCGTCGCTACACGCCATTCTGCCGGCGGCAGAGGGGCCGATGCTGCTGCACGACGCGGCGGTGCTGGCGCGGTACCGGGCGATGGAGCGGCTACACGAGCTGGCCGATGCGGCGCGCGGCGGGGCAGGAGACGTGTGGCTGCTCTGCCCGATGGAGGACCCGGCGCTGCTGCCAAAGCTGGACGGTGCGGTGGTGCGAGTAGGCGACAACGAGTGGATTGCACTACCCGACGCCTGGGTCGTCAATGCCCACCGGAGCGCAGTCAGCGCGTGACGGACGAATGCCTGTCGCGGTCTCGCCGCTTCGGGCGACATCGTTGCCGGGAGCCTGAAAGGTCGTATTCGCGTACGCGGGGGCCTCGTGTGCGAGGGCTTCCATGTTCTCCGGCGCGCGGGCGACGGCGAGGGCCGCTGAGCCATGCAGGTCCCACAAGCGTGCCTCAATCCAACAGAGCTGGCGGTATTTCTCCGGTGCCATGGCCTGAGAGCCGAAGTCCCAGCCAACGGCTGACACGGGCTTGCCGGCAAACTGCCGGCGGGCCCGTTCACGGTAGGCGTCCCTGGTGACTGTCGCAGGATGCAGGAAAGACAGGTCGAACCCGTTCTCGGCGAGCCCGAACGCGGCAAGGCCAAAAAGCAGGGTGCACTCGATCCCGCTGCCGGCGCAGTAGTCCGCGATGCGAGCCGCGCCGTGCAGGGCGCCGGCGTACGACAGCACATACAGACGGCGGACTGGGTGGAACCGCCGGTACTCCCGCAGCGCCGCGACAATCGTCGCGCCGGAGGCGACCGTGTCGCCGATCAGCAGCGTCGAACCGCCAGCGTCGAACCGCGCGTAGGACACCTCGACGGTGGCGTCGTCGGAGGCGACGGCCACTCTGCTCGTGGAAACCAGATTTGCCGGCAGGTTCCGGCCCGCGTCAAGGGCGACCGCCTCAGCGAGTTGGTATACCAAGCCCTTGCTCAGAATGATCAACTCGGTGAGGTCGGCGCCGTCGAGTTCGTCCCGGATGTGCCGGACGAACTCTCGGCTGCTGGCGAGGCACGCCCGTCGGAACGGCAGGTCCGTCAGGTTTCGATCGAACAAGAGCGCCTCGAGGTGCCGGTTGTGCACCAGGTGGAGACCGGTCACCCCCGTTCTGCTGCCGATCGACTCGACAGCGCTGGACCCGGTGTCCTTGATCATGCCGTCGTGCTGGGCACTCGCGACACGCCAGCCCGGATCTTTTGAAGCGCGACAAGCATCGGTGTGTCGATGTCGAGCACGTTGTTCTCGTACTCGTCGAGAGCGGCGGACAGCCAGGCGGGGCGAGGTTGAGACGCCTTCGGTCGGTGGGCCAGTGCCACGAGGGCGCGGCCGGCGGCGGCGAAGTCGTCGACCACCTGGGTGGCCAGCGCCGCCACGTGCGGGTGCACGTAGTCGGTCACCCGCACACCTCGATATTCCAGGACGTCACTGCGATATTGCGAGTTGCGGGGAGCGACCACGACCACCGGCGTTCCCAGCGTGACCGCCGCCGCCATCTCGACACCGATGCCGATACCGCGGCGCACCCGCGCGTCGACGATGACCGCCGTCGCAACCATCACCTGGTACATGTCCCGGCCGAACTGGCCCAACGTGTTGCCCGCGTCCGGTATCGGATCATCTGGATTGAGGAAGACAACCTCGCACGAGGCAGCGCCGCCCGCGACCTCCTCTCGCTCCACATCCGTCCAGCAAAGACGCTGTTGGTCACCCCCGCCCTTGATGATCGATCCCGAACAATAAACGGATACCAACATCATCGTGCCCTTCGATCGGAGTCTGTCGGGTTCAACGTGACATCGAGCTTGTTGGCGACGACGGCCACCACGGTCAGAGCCTGCTGGATGGTTGCCGCATTCTGGAACCTGACGCGCTTCCGGCCCCGGATCACCGCCTCGCGGAGCCGTGGCCGGAGCGCCGGGTGCTGCGTGGCGGTGGCGACGGTGCCGAACTCGGGAGTCGAGCGCAGAGTGAGCAACTCGGACCAGTGGGCGGTGTGGTGGACGAAGTCGTGGATGCCGAGCCATCGCAGGCCGAGGTCGAGCGAGCGGGCGGACAGTACACGGTCGGCGAGGGATGCGCGCATCTGGCGGATGCCGCAGGAGAAGTCGCCGAAGTCGAAGTCGGCGACGATGGCGGCGTCGAGGTCACGGAGATAGCTGGCGAGATACTCCCGGGACAGGAACATGTCGATCCTGGCCTGCTCCTCGGCCCCCAGCGTCACCGGCACCGTGGCGCGGACGAACCGGCCGATGAACGCCTGCCCGTCGAGCTGCTCGGGTACCTCATGCATGCGTGTCTCGACGTCACCGGCTCTCGTGGGCCAGCGACGGGCGATGCTCACGAGCGTCGTCGCCAACTCGCCGTCAGGCTGTAACGCGGTGCCCCAGCTTTGCCCGATGTCGGTTGCGGTGTTCTGCGCGTAGCGGGGCCGCCAGACAAGGCCGTCGGTGAGGCTGCGGGGCGGGGTCAGCTCGTAGGGATTGCGGGTGTCGCTGCGATATTCGGTGGCCTTGTGCTCCAAGTAGGAGTCGAGGTTAGCGATGTGTGAGCAATAGTGGATCACACCGTGAACCACGAGTGACCTAATCCGGGTGAGGAAGACCGACAGGCCGGACACCTCGAAGAGGTATGACGCGGGAAGGATCAGTTCCTCATCGGTGGCGAGTACGGCCAGTCGTGTCGCGTGCAGCGCTTGGGCAAGGTCGGTCTCGGTGAAACGGGCCGTCGGTAAGCGGCCGTAACAGGACCGGATCTCCGGATTCAGATACTGCACGAAGATCGGCCGTGCCCGATCGTAGGTCAGCGGCGTCGTGAAGCGTTCCTCTGAATAGAGGCTGAGCTGCTGCCCTGCTAAGTGCAGGTGCAGGTCCCGGCCTGCGACATAGCCGTCGCGCCGTGCGCTGACATCCTGCTGGGGGACGGTCACGCGCCACTCACGGTGCTCGTTCGGGGCGACCCACGGTGAGATCACGGCCCGCGGTGTAAGAATCCCGGCCGGCGGTCACGTTCTGCTGGACTGTTGTCGACTGATCGACTCGTTCACCGCCAGTCCGCACCGCACTGATCAGGTCACGTATGGCGCCGGCAACTGCCGGGTCCTCCTCAAGGCGGGCCTGCAAACGGCCTTCCCACCGAGCCACCTCCAGGGCGGACGCCTCACCCCTGCGCTCTGGGGAGGCGGTCAACACCCTGTCGCGCGCATCCTCCAGGACCCGGTCCAGATTCGCCGTGGATGCAGCTCCATCGCGACCGAGAATGCGTGTCGCATGGTCCTTCACGTTGAGCCAGACGTCCGAAGCCATGGCCTGGATCAAAGCCGCGCTCGCTGCGGCGGCCAGGCCTGCTGCCGACAGGTCGTCCATGGATCACCGCATCTGTTGTGATGACGCACATCGGGGGGAGCGGGCATCGCCCAGTATGCCAACGCCGCGATACCTGTCAAGAAAGCTTCGGCCGTGGCGCTAGCGACCCAGCGCCGATAGGAATCGTCGTTCCCAATAGGAAATCCCATGTTGCTTGTGCGATGGTCGGCGTCGATGCTGACGGTGGGCGCGTCATGTTGTCGAGTTCACGACAGTCGGTAGCTGTACATTGCATCGTCGCTGTCGTATGCGCGACGTGACGCCTCGGCCCCTGCGAGCCCGAGCGCCCTGCTCGCTCCGTCGAGCAGTTGCTTGTAGGTGATGACCTCGATCCGGGCGAGGTGGCTGCTGTAGGTCCGTAGAACCTCGTTCACCTCCGCCTCGTCGAGGTCCGGCTGGAAGCGTGGATGGCCGATCACCACCGTCGCCCCTGCCCGGCGCACATCCACGCCGTGCCGGTCGAGGATGCGTGGGCGGGCTTCGTCGAGGGCGAGGAGGTAGTTCATCACCTGCCCCACCGCACGATGCACCTCACCGTTGGGGATCAGGCCATTGCGCTGATGGGTCATGATGCGCACGTTGGCCCGCTTCAGCTCCACCACGTGCAGCGAGCCGTCCGGGCGGAGCAGGGGGACGTCCAGCTCGCTCCCCGCGACGAGCCGGCGATGGCCGAGGTCCGGGAGGTAGGACCCACCAAAGACCCAGAGGTTCCTCTGAATTTCCCGTTGAAGGTCGGCCTCGCTGCTGTGCGGATTGTGAACCGCAGCAGTCAGTCGTTGCAGGGCGTCCGATCGGATCCTGAGCTGGGCGAGATGAGCTAGCTCTTCCATGCTCATCTGTTCAGCCATCGTGAGTTGGGCAGCGTCTGCGCCAGCTCCCACCGGCCGACCCTCGAGAGTCAGGCGGCTCGTCAAGACCTCGTGTAGCCAAGCGGATGACTCCCGTTGGCCGCGAAGCACATAGTGCCCAGGCTGATCCTCGTCCTCAGAGATCGCGGACGCGGACTCGAATACACCAACGAGATGACTCTGGAGATCACTGGCTGTAGCCGACGGGTTGTCGGTGAGGAACGTGCGCGCGGACGACAGAACGACACCGCCGAAGGCATCCATGGTGCGACGTACGAAGGTGAGCAGGTTGAGTCGAGATCCCGGGAAGAGTTGATACTTGATCTCGACGTCGGGGCGAAGCATCGTGTTCATCGCGTACGCCAGCGCATCCTCGATGCGCTCGCTCGCGAGTCGGTCCTCCTCTTCCCGTGCGGCGCCCTCCGCATAGCGGAGCAGGGACAGCAGTTCCTTGCCGCCGCGGTACGGGCTGCGACCGCCCATGTGCCTCAGCGCGTCCTGAAGGAAGCCATGGACATGCTCCGAGACGCCCAGCTCGATGATCTTCTCGATCAGGAGCCGAAGGGTGTAGTCAGACCTCGTTCGCATTGACCCTCACGCCTCACACTTGTCGGGTACGAAGAACCGATCATGCAACGCCCTACCGACACTTCGTCTCGTGCTGCTGCCAGCTGTGTCAGCGGCAGCCCTCAGCGCGTTGGTCGCGGCCAGATCGTCGGCCGCCTGGACTTGCAGATCGTCTCGGCCGCGTCCATCAGAAATCCGACAGCATCGATCGATGCGCGCGAGGCGCGTACGTGTCTGGCAGCCAAGCAACCTCGCTGGAGCGGCAAATGCCTGATCTTCAGCGACAGGACGCGATTGGCAGCGACCAGCCGGGTACTTAGGGTTACCGGTGCTTCACCCCAAGCGACGGCGAGCCGATTGGCGGACTGCGGATGGCTGTGAACACGCATCGAGCGAACTGCGCGAATGCCAAAAATCCGGGCTGCAAGTGCTCTGGCTGTGGCGGCTCGCTGCATGGCTGGGATGGGTGGGCAACGCTCGCCGTCGCGCGCCCCGACATGCGTGACGAGCGGCGACGTGCGCTCAACGGTGACATCCAGAAGGGCCGCGCCGGGGAACTGAAGTCCAACGCGAAGAACCGACAGGTGTCCCTCGATCTTGCCCGTTTGGACATCGCTGAGCACCTGTGGGCCACGGACCCGCGTCCCAGGGCCGAGGGCAGGCTTGAACGTGACTTCGAGGTCGGCGACAGGGCGGCGCTGGCGTTCGACAACGGGCGGATGAACATCCTCGCCGATGCGATCATGGTGGACCCCTGGGACGAGATATCGCACGACATCTACAACCTCGTTCAGAACGAGGCAACGGCCCGTGAGGTCAAGAAGGGCCTGGCCAGTCATGGCTGGTGCAGTCTGCTGGTGGCGCTGATCCAGTTGATCGAGAGGATCAACAAGGCCATCGGCCTCGTCACCGACGCGGCCAAGCAGGCCGTCAAGAAGGCGTTGTCGAATCACCTCACGTCCCGCATCTCCGAGCTGGTGAAGGACGCTGTCGTCGACATCGTCGTCGACAAGGTGTGGGCGGCCCTGATGCGGCTGCTCGAAGCCCACTTTCCCCTCCTGGGCACCGACACCGTGCGCGTCCTCCGGATGCTGGCCGTGTTCGCCTGCCCCTCGGTAGAACGGCACCGGGACGTCTACCAGCACGCCGTCGTGCCGCTCATGGGCGACGCCAAGGGGTTCGTTTCGGAGGACGTCAAGGCGCAGGTGGTCACCCTCTTCACCGCGTGGTGGCAGCGCAAGGGCCCTGAACCTGCGCTGTGACACCCGCCGGCGGCATCAGTGAGCCCCTTGGCTCACTGAGCCATTTGGGGCCGAAGAGCGCGGCCGCCTCGCGACGGTGAGGCGGGGGCGGTTGTGGGTCGGACGCCGGCGAGTTGGACGAAGATCTCGCGTTTGGCCGTCGCGTCGCCTCGGCGATTGAGGACGTAGCCGGTCAGCCAGACCCAGCCCTGGTATGTCGGCTGGTCCGAGACGGAGACGACGCGGAAGGCCAGCGCACGATCCCCGGCGAACTGCACCGAGGCCCGGCCGTCGACGAGGAGCAGGTCGCCCGGAGAGGGACGCGCGGTCACCAGTGGCCGGCGTTGTGGTGGTGCTCCTGCTGCGGCCGGCACTCCTGCGCATGCATGATCTGCCAGTCGCGCAGCGCGCGCTTGATCCGGTCGTTCTCCTGGCTGAGCAGCCGTACCGTCTCGTTGAGCATGGCCAGTTCGTCGGCCACCCTGGCCTGGAACTCGCGTACCTCATCGGGGTCGACGCCGCGCCGGCACGCGGCGAACCCGCGGGTCCGCACCTCGTGCGGCGTCAACCGGGCCGGGAAGCCGGCGGGGTAGGGCTGGCCACCTCGATACACCTGAGCCACGACGGTCCTTTCTGGGGGCAGGCGGGAGCGCGGAAGGTCCTTGTGGTGGGGCTGGAAGGGCGGGCCGTCCGCGCGGGGGCCGCGGGCGACCCGCCCGCTCCGCCGCCGCAGCCCAATTCGGCGGTACGACAGCAGAGCAGTCCGATGGGTCGGGACGGGCACACGCACCCGCCCCGACCGAGGGGGTGAGCCGAACTCGTTGCCACGCGAGGAGCGGCTCAGGGTCAAGAGTAACGACCTAGTCGTTTAAGGCAACCACTGACTGTTGTCGTTCCTGGGCGGTTCGTGATCGAATTGGCGAGCCACGCAAGGAGCGCCATGCCTACAACACCTGACTACATCCGCATCGCCGATGACATCATCGCTGGGGTCAAGGCGAAGAGGCTCAAGCCTGAAGACAAGTTGCCGCCGATCGCGCAGATGGCAACGGACTACCGGGTCGGCACGTCCACCATCCAGATGGTCTACGTGCGGCTCGAAGCCCTGGGCGTCATCCGACGTCACCAGGGCAAGGGCATCTTCATCACCGAGCCGAAGACCTGGATGCGGGAGCCGTAGGTAGCGGGCCGGCTACCTATACGAGCCTTTTGGGTACCCCCGTCCCGTCAGCGGGACGACTAGAGTCGGCGCGTGATCGACCGGAAGCTGCTGTTGTCCGACCTGCAGAAGCAGGTCAAGAACCTGGAAAAGGACCTGCGGGAGCAGGCCGAGTCGGTCGAGGAGGTGCGCCTCCGCCTGCGTGGTGAGTACGACCACGCCTTCAAAGTCGGACGCACCGCAGCCACCTGGACAGCCTGGCGCGACGAGCGAGTCACCCAGGCCGCCGTCGCCTGGGTACTCGGCACGGTTTTCGTACGCTTCTGCGAGGACAATGGCCTGCTGCCAGATCCCTACCTGGCCGGCCCGGGGGATCGCCTGGTGCTGGCCGAGGAGGCCGAGGCGCAGTTCTTCCGTGACCAGCCCGACAAGACCCTCCGCGACTGGCTGCATCAGGGCTACGACGCCATCGCCAGCACGCAGGCTGGCAAGTCACTCTTCGACAAGCGGCACAACCCGCTCTACCAGATCCCGCTGTCCCACGACGAGGCCAAGAACCTGATCGCCTTCTGGCGACGGCGCGGCGAGACCGGAAGTTTGGCGCATGACTTCACCGACCCAGAGTGGGACACCCGCTTCCTCGGCGACCTGTACCAGGACCTTTCCGAGGCAGCCCGTAAGACCTACGCCCTGCTCCAGACCCCGGAGTTCGTCGAGGAGTTCATCCTCGACCTCACGCTGACGCCAGCGATCGACGAGTTCGGCCACGACGTGGTCAAGATGGTCGACCCCACCTGCGGCTCGGGCCACTTCGTCCTCGGCGCCTTCCACCGCCTGCTGAAGGAGTGGGAGCAGCACGCCCCCAACCGCGACCCCCACGAGCGCGTGCACCTCGCCCTCGACGCCGTCCACGGCGTCGACATCAACCCCTTCGCGGTAGCCATCGCCCGCTTCCGCCTCCTGGTAGCCGCGCTGGGGGCATGCGACTTCAAGAGCCTCGCCGACAGCGCTGGGTACGCCTTCCCGCTCCACTTGGCGGTCGGTGACGCCCTCATCAAGCACCGGCAGCTCGACCTCTTCGGCGGTGCGGACGAATTGGCCGACTTCCGATACGCCACCGAGGACGGGCAGGACCATCCCGGCATTCTCGAAGAGGGCCGCTATCACGTTGTGGTCGGTAATCCGCCCTACATTACTGTCAAGGACAAGCGCCTCAACGACCTTTACCGCGCTATCTATTCGGCCTGCCACATGCAGTACGCCCTCTCGGTGCCCTTCGCTCAGCGCTTCTTTCAGCTGGCGAAACCCGCCGATTCGGACGGTAGGAGTGCGGGTATGGTCGGCCAAATCACCGCGAACTCGTTCATGAAGCGTGAGTTCGGTAGAAAGCTAATTGAACAGGTCTTTGGCCAGGAGGTTGACTTGACGCAAGTCATCGATACCTCAGGTGCATACATTCCAGGGCACGGTACACCGACGGTGATCCTGGTGGGCCGCAACCGCAAACGTAACCGCGGTGCAACCGTGCGGAGTGTGCTCGGCATTCGGGGGGAGCCCAGCGCTCCCGCCGACCCGAGCAAAGGACTTATCTGGCAAGCCATCGTTTCCCAGATTGACCAGGTTGGCTCTGAGTCGGAGTGGGTCAGCGTTGCGGACACTCCGCGGGAGCGTCTAGCAGCCTACCCGTGGAGTCTCAGCGGTGGCGGCGCTGTAAATGTCTTGCAGCACATCGTCAGCGCATCCGAGCAGCTGCTGTCCGGGGTCATCAACTCGGCCGGATTCATGGCGGTTACACGCGCTGATGACGTTTACCTCGTCGAGCGGTCCCTCGGGCGGCGACTGGCAGCCGAGACCCGGATTGTTCCTTTCGCCACCGGCACATCCCTTCGTGACTATAGCAACGACCCCGAAAGCGATGTTGTTTTCCCATACTCCGTCGATGGTCGGACTCCAGCGATTGGAGAAGCAGCGCGGCGGATTCTTTGGGCCTGCCGAGCGCAGCTGCGAACGCGTCAGGCCCTTTCTGGGACTCAGGAAGATCGAGGGCTTTCTTGGTTCGAATATTCGGATTTCCATCCATCGAGGTGGTCCGCTTCGATGAAGATATCCTTCGCGGTTGTTGCGACACATAACCATTTTGTGTTGGACCGCGGTGGGAAGGTCTTCAACCGGCACGCCCCGGTGATCAAGTTGCCGGAGGCGGCGTCGGAGGAAGATCATCTGCGGCTGCTTGGGTTGCTCAACAGCTCGACCGCATGCTTCTGGCTTAAGCAGGTCAGCCATGGCAAGGGCAATGGGGGCGTCAACGAGGGTTACCGAGGCGACGAGTGGGAAGAGTTCTACGAGTTCACCGGCACGAAGTTGCAGGAGTTTCCGCTGCCGTCGGCTTACCCCCTTGAATTGAGCCGGCAGATCGACGGTCTGGCGCAGCGGCTCGCCACCGTGACCCCGGCGGCGGTTGCGGCCTCCGGTGTTCCCACCCGTGAGCGGATGGACCCCGCCGCATACGACTGGCACATCACACGGGGCCAGATGATCTCCCTGCAGGAGGAGTTGGACTGGCAGGTCTACACGCTGTATGGGTTGCTGGACGAGGAGCTGACCGCGCCGGAGAGCGTCCGGCCGCCGATGCTCTGTCTCGGAGAGCGGGCGTTCGAGATCGTGCTCGCTCGCAACTTGGCCGCCGGTGAGGCGGAGACGCAGTGGTTCGCTCGGCACGGGTCGACGCCGATCACCGAACTGCCGGCGCACTGGTCGGACGAGTACCGGGCGGTCGTGGAGCGGCGGATCGCGGTCATTGAGGGCAATCGCAACATCGGGTTGATCGAGCGGCCGGAGTGCAAGCGCCGCTGGGCCACCGAGGGCTGGGAGGTCATGCAGCAGAAGGCGCTGCGCGACTGGCTGTTGGACCGGTGTGAGGCGCGGGAGTTGTGGTACCAGCACGTCGACGGTCTCGAACAGCCGCGCCCACTGACCACCGCCCAGCTCGCCGACGAGTTGCGCCGCGACGACGATGTGCTCGCCGTCGCCAACCTCTACGCGCCCGGTCAGGATCTCGGCAAAGTGGTCGCCGATCTGGTCGCCGGCGAGCACGTGCCACATCTGGCCGCGCTGCGGTACAAGGACACCGGGCTGGCCAAGCGCGCCGACTGGGAGCAGGTGTGGGACCTGCAACGGCAGGAGGACGCGCTGCCCGACGAGGCGGCGAAGCGGGAGTTCCGTAAGGGCATCCCGGTGCCGCCGAAGTACACCTCGGCGGACTTCCTCAAGAGCAGCTTCTGGAAGCATCGGGGCAAGCTCGACGTACCCAAGGAGCGGTTTGTCTCGTACCCCGGCGCCAGCCGCGACGGTGACCCGTCGCTGCTGGTCGGCTGGGCCGGCTGGGACCACCGCGAGCAGGCCCAGGCCCTGGCCACCCTGATCGTGGCCCGCGAGCAGGAGGACGGCTGGGCCGACGACCGGCTGTTGCCGCTGGTCGCGGGGCTGCGCCAGATCCTTCCCTGGGTACGCCAGTGGCACGGCGAGTTCGACCCCGAGTGGGGAGCGTCGCCGGCGGACATCTACGACGGCTTCCTCGCCGAGACCACCAACCGGCTGCACCTCACCGACGAGGCGCTGACCTCATGGCGCCCGGCCAAGGCGACCCGCGGCCGTAAGGCCAAGGCGTGACGACCGAGTCAATGTCGACCGGCTTGGCGGCGGACGTCGAGGAGCTGACCGAGATCCTGGCGGCTCGCCGTTCCCGGCTGTGGCAGATCACCCAGCCGGCCGACCTGGCGGCATGGGTGTTCGCCGACCCGGAGCCGGCGCCGCTCGACCCGTCGCCAGCAGCCTTCGACGGTAACTGGGCCCACGGGCTGGACGAGCCGCAGCGCGCGGCGTGGGCCCTGGCCGGATGGCTGGCCCGGATGACGGTGCCCGAAGCCGCACCGACCGCCGGCAGGCACTGGCTGCTGTCGCGGGTGGACGAGGGCGACGGTCCGCTGCTGCGGCTGACGGTAGGAGTGCTGGAAACCCTCGGCGTGTACGAATCCGGCGAGGAGGTGTGGCTGCGGGTGGCCGGAGCACCTATCGGCCTTGCCATGGACGCGGGCGCGGTGGACCTGGAGGAGTGGGGGCGGCGCGGCATCGACGTGGGGGAGGACCGGACGAAGACCCTCGCCGAGGAGAAGCTGCTCCTCACCTGCCCGGACATCGACACGGCGCTGTGGCTGCTCCGGCAGCCGCCGGTCATCGCCGCCGCTCGGATGCTCAATGCCTGGGTGGCGGCCGGCCCGTTCCCGTTCGAAAGCCGGTACCGGCCCGAGGTCGTCGGCCGAGCCTGGCAGGCCGCCGAAACCCTGCTCGCCGGTCCGGCGCCCGCTCAGTCCGGCGGTGAGCGGGGCTACGACCGGGAGTACGCGGAGTCGGCAGTCTCGCCCGACCTGCCGGCGCAGCGGTCGTTCGACGCGGACGCCTATCGGGCCGGGGTGACTGAGCACGACCGACTGTGCCGGGTGCTGATCGACCACCTCGGTGCCGAGGGTGTACGGGTTGGTGCGGGACTGCATGAGGTACCGGTGGATCTGGCCTGGCGGGACGCCGACGGGCGGCAGTTCATCGCTGAGGTGAAGAGCGTGGTCGGGCTCAATGAAGTTGAGCAGCTTCGGCTGGGCCTCGGTCAGGTCCTCGAATACCGTCACCGCCTCGCGACGCGCGGATTGGTCGCGACGCCCGTGCTGGTCGTGTCGAGATACACAGACGAGGCATGGTTCGACATCTGCGGTGAGAACCACGTCGTCCTGCTTCAGGGCGAGGACGTGTCGGATTGGACGGCCAGGCTGCGATCCGCGGCCTGAGGATTGTGGTGGCGTCGCTACCGCCGATGGTGGTGATGCCAGTTCGGGAGGGGACAAGACGTGACCACTGTTGACAAGGCACACGTGCCGGTGTGGACGCTCGCCACGGAGGCCGTCCGGGTGCCGAACGTGCTCAGCGAGGATGGCATGACGCCCGCCCGACTCGCCGAGCTGAGAACGGCCCTGGCGACATTTGCGGAGTCCCCCATCGCCACGCTGGAAGCGCACCCGGTGTCGATCAAACGCGACCGGAGCAGCGGAATTTCGCTACACGCGACGAGCCCGCTCGCTCAGCAGCTTTCGCACCTCGTGAACCAGACGGCGAAATCAGCGCCCCCCACGCTGAACGTCGCCGCTTCCGGTGATGTGCTCTACCGATTGGTGGTGCCGGCCAAGGTCGCCGCGCAGGTTGGTAAGGGACTCGTGCGGCCCATGACTTCCAAAGCTGCTGCGGGGGGAATCCACGGCGCGTTGGTCAACTCCACCGGGATCGCAGCCCAAGCCACGTTTGTGCCCGTTGCTGGCAAGGCCGCTGTTGCAGGTGCGGCAACCGGCTCGGCCACCACAGCTGGGGTGGCCGCGGCCAGCGCCGGAGCGTTGACAGTGGCCGCACCACTTGTGTTGATGGCCGTCGCGGTTGGCGTCAGCGCCTACGCCGATCAGCAACGCCAGCAAGCGATCGAGCGAATCACCGACCTCCTGGAGCAGTTGCACGAGGACAGCCTGGATAGGGAACGCAACGCGTTGGACGGTTGTCGTGACGCGATCGACAAGGCGACGTCGGTCCTCCTCGACCAGGGACGCGTCGGCCTGTCGTTGGGGCTCGATTCCTCCTCGTACGCGATCAACACAGCGGTCGAGGGAACCAAGCGTCGGCTCATGAAGTGGCAAAACGCGCTCGCTGCGCTGCCCGACGGTCCGGTGGAACTCGGCGTGTTGATGAAGTCGTTCCCCGGCATCAACGAGGAAGGCGGCGCATTCCGCGCGCATCTGGAACTGGCGCGACTCGCCATCGCGCTCAAACGCCGAGTGCTCGTGCTTCAAGCGGTGGAGCATGCCCAGCTGGCGGGTGCGGACAATCCGTTCGAGAGCTTCGTCGCAAGCCTGCGCGAGGACGAGCGTCGCGTGGACCAGCTGGAGTCAGGCATCAACTCGGTCCTGCTACGACTGTCGGCTATGCAATTGAAGCGTCACGGTGGCATCCGGAACATCATGTTCACGCAGGGCGAGGTCGACGAGCTGCTCAAGGCCGCGTATCGCCTGCGCGCCTGGGGTGATGGGCTCCCCGTTGGGAGCCACCAAGCTGACGTGGCGATTGAGATCGAACGAGGCAGCGACGGATCGCTCGTGGTGTTCCCTGCAGTCGCCGCCTGACCCCGATGGCCGGCGCGGGCTGATCACCTGAGTCGGCATCTGCCCCTCACCTGCGGCTCAGGGTCGAGCACCGTTTCACAACCAAGTCCTGTGGCTGTGGGAGGCGTGATGGCATCAAAAAAGAACTCACCCCGCTACCGCATCACGCGGGTCTACCCGGCGCGGGGGAAGTTGCAGCGGTTCCTCCTTGACCAGCCGATTACCCTGCGGTGCTCCGAGTGCCAGCAGACGAGCATGTCCAGCTCGGTGGTAACGGTGTCCGGAGACTGGGGAAAGTTGCTCTGCATCCGGTGCTACAGCCGTGTGAAGACGGATACGACCGTTGCGAGAGAGCCCAGACCCAAGGCCGAGCCGACCGCCGTGTCACCGCGTCCGCAGCCGGTTGCCAGTCCGCTGCCTCGGGACATGATGTGGCTGGCCTCGCTGCATCGCACTGTCGCCGAGGGCGGCCGGCTTGCACCGGCGGAACAGGAGATTCTCAAGGCAAGGGCTGGCAGTCCGGCCTCGATCGCTGCCATGCGCTACGCGGGGCTGCTGGTCGACAGCGAGGCGCGGATCGCCACCGTGTCCGGCGACGCCCAACTGGCTCGAAAGCTGACCGGTGTTCGGGACATTCTGGCTCAGTCGTGCCAGGCGGCAGGACTGACCTTCAAGGATGAGTACCAGCGGGAGCGGGCCGCTCTGGATGCGGAGCCCGCCACACCAGAGCCGCTGGAGACGGCGGTTGTCCGTGCCGTGACCAGTGACCGCTTCACCGAAGCGTTGACCCAGGCACTCAAGCGGCGCTCGCTTCGAGAGCGCGCACTCGAGCGACCCACCACAGACGTCTGGCGCTGGCTCGATGAACACGAAGGTTCGCGGTGGCGGTCACTGCCGTCCGGAGTGCGCCGGATGTGCAGACTGGACCCCGCAGCATTCACCCGCAAAGCGTTCATCGACCTCAACGGGTCGGATTGTGATCCGAACCTGGCACACGAGGCCGTCGCAGAGCAGTGGGTGAGCTGTGCCAATGAGATCGTGTCCGCGCTGATGCGGGTACGGGAATCGTTGGAGTCGGAGTTGGGCAGCGCGCCTCCGCCGGCTAGGGCCGCGTTAGGGGCCCAACTTCGGCAAAGCGAGGAGGCATACGCCAGAGGCAGCGCCAGGTGCCTCGAGGCTCGATTGATCGTCGGCCACCTTCACCTTCGCGCTGTTCGGAAGTACCGGACTCAAGGGATGCGGAAGCTGCGCGCCGATTGTCTCGCCGAAGCGACCAAGACGGCGATTGAGGCGGACCCCGTACTCGGCGCGATTGTGGCGGAAGCGTGCCAGCAGCATCGGGCCGCATGCCCAGCGGTCGGTGCCGCCTATCCCTGCGCGGACTGCTCGCCCTCGGTGGCGGACGTGGTGCGTGAGCGACTGCGCCAGGCCCCGGTGGTCGACGTGCCGCGACAGCCCGCGCAGCGCGACCTCCAGCAGCCGCCGGAGACGGAGAACACCGAACAGCTTTCCGACGGGCTCTTCGCTTGTGAAGAGCTGCTGAAGAACTTCGCTGACCAGAAGAAGCTGAGCCTCGTCATCGTGGAATGCCAGACCCGGCCGGACGACAGCACCTTCGGCTATGCGTGGCTGGCGCGGGACGGTAGTCACGGACAGGGAACGGGTACCGCGCTCAACGACCTGGACCAGACGGTGCAGGCGCTCTGCAGCACCGCACTCCTGATCCGCGAGACGGGGTCGAGCGTGCGCCTCGTTAGTCGCCACCTGAGGGCAGCGAACATCGTCCACCTGACGCTGCGATCGGGCGACGTCTACACCCCGTTGGACACCCCGCTGTCCGAAGCGACGCGAGAGTGGCTGCGGCAGGTGGCCGAGCGTCCGCATGGCATCGCTGTCTCGATCGACACGTGCGAGCAACGCCACCGAGGCTCTCTGAGGGCAGAGGAATTGGCGCGGCTCGCGGCGCTGGGCACGGATGGCCCAGCGGACGGACCTCGGGACGAGTCGCTCCTCGGCCCTCACGTGGCGACCCGCGCGCTCGTGCCTTCGGCCCCAGGTCGGCTTGTCGGGCCCGACGACGAAGCCGGCGCAGCCCGATGGCTTACCACCAACGGTGGCCAGGGCGTGGAGATGTCGTGGCGGGTCGGCCTGCATCGCGTCCACCTCGACAACAAATGGTGCCCTTTGCCCGATGGCTGGACGCCTGATCATGAGGACGGACGGCATCTCCGCCTGTACCTCAACCACGACTCTGAGGACACGTCGCACAGGCCGGTGCAACGCGTCGCCCTACGCCAGCGTGGGGGCCAGTGGGAACTCGCCGGGCTCACCTGGCCGGCGGGCCTCGCGCCAGGAACGCTGATTACCTTCACCTGGCGCCTCACGCAGGGCTTCGTCACCGGCGACACCGCCCCGCTACCAATGCCCGAGCGAATCGACGGCGTCTACTTCACCCACGAGTACGACCCGCACGTGGTGACGAGACAGAATGCGCCTGGTGCCGACCAGTATGACCGGATTCCGGACCTCACCGACACGGGCTGGACACTGCATACACTGCGCAAGCTGGGCTACCTGACCGAGGACGGCGAGGCGATCCTTGCCGAAGATGCGCTGGTGGACAACTGTCTGAGATTGGGTCTGCCCGCCAGCCGCGCCGCCGCTATCCCGGACGCCGTTCGGCAACTCGTGCGCGCTCGTACCCTCGATCGGGTAACCGGCAGCCAAGACAGCTCCGGTCATCCCTGGTACCCGCCGCTGGCGAGGCAGCCTCGAATTCCGCTACTGCGCTACCGACCGCGGGTCGAGGTGGTGGCCACAAGACACGACCCATTGGTCGAAGTGCACTCGCAGCGACGCCCGCATGAGGTAGCCGGGTTTCTTCGGCGATTGCCGCCGGGTGCGAAGGCATCCCCTGAGCAGGAGGACGCATACCGCGAGGCGGTCCGGGAGGCGCGGATCGTGGACCGCGGGCTTCCAGACGGGATCACCTACGTCAAGCCACACCATCGCGCCCGCTGACAGGACTCTCGTTCGGCGCCCGTTGACGAGTACAGGGCATGGCTGCCTGACGTCCTGAACCGGACGATTGACCCCTCCGAGGACAGCTGAGCAACGATCACTTTCGGTAGGGTGATGCTTCCGTGGCGTACGAGGGGATGCGACGTGGGTAAGCATGGCAGCCGGTTTCCCGTGCCGCCCGAGGTTGATGATGATCGCTCCCGACGGCGACAGGACGGCTGGTGACCGGCGGCTTCGAGGTGGATTCGCAGTCGCTGCGAGTCCACGCCCGCGCAGTCGACGACACCGCCGACGCAATGGAGGAGTGCCGTCGAGCGGCGTCCTCGATTGCGCTGGGCCGTGATGCGTATGGCCGGTTGTGCCAGCTGATACCCAGCCTGCTTCACCCGATTCAAGAGGCCACCATCGACAGCCTCGGCGAGACAGTTCGGGCGCTGCAGGAGGCGGCCGACGGGCTACGTACGGTTTCTGACCGGTATGAGCGGGGTGACGAACGCGCGGCCAGCCGTTTCGGTGGAGGCACACGGTGAGCCAGCCATCTCCCTTGGTCGCCGCCCGCCACGACAGCACGACGGCGTTCAGCGGCATCTTCATCGCGGAGGATATCGACGCGCTGATGGCGGGCTACACCTCCGGCGGCTGGATCGATGTCGCGATCGGCGGTGTCGCGACCTCGATGGATGCCCTCGCCTTCGTCACGGATCCGCTCGGGCAACTGGTCGCATGGGGAGTGGGCTGGCTGATCGAGCACGTCAAGCCCCTGTCCGATGCGCTGGATGAGTTGGCCGGCGACCCAGATCAGATCACCGCGTACGCACAGACCTGGCGCAACGTTGGGAGGGCCGCAGCCGAGACGGGCGCAGACCTCAGGGCAAAAGTCGGTAGCCAGATATCAGGCTGGGGCGGCTCCGCTGCCGATGCGTACCGTCGAACCAGCGACCGGCACATTGCCGCAATGAACGCGCTCACCAAGGCTGCGGACGCCATGGCGGAGATCACCACTGGCGCCGGGCTACTCGTCGCGATGGTCCGCGGTCTGGTCCGTGATCTCATCGCGGAGTTCGTGTCGGTGCTGGCGGTGCGCCTTTGGGAATGGCTCGCCGAGGCCGGCCTGACGCTGGGCGTGGCAACCCCGTGGGTGATCACGCAGGTGACCGCTCTCGCCGGCAAGTGGGTAGCCCGGATCGCCCGCCTGTTGCACGGACTGATCGAGAGCCTGCGCCGGCTGGCGCCCATCCTGCGCCGCCTCGAACAGCTCATCGCGGATCTGAAGGCTCTTCTCCGAGGCGCCACGCCCGGGGGAGCGGCGCCGGCATCGGCGCTAGATCGGGGCACCCACCTGTTTCACGCCGACGCCGATCCGCTTCGGAAGTGGGGCCCGGCGCGCCAGACCCACCCCGAGGAGTGGGAGGGAGCCATCCAGGAGGCGCGAGATTTGGGCGTCGACATTACCTTCCGCCCGGACGCCCTAGCCTACGGTCCGGCCCCCGCGCCGGGCAGCCCTGGTCAACTCGTGCTCGACCCCGAGGCGTCGTATGGGGCGCTGCTGCACGAGATGCAGCACCTGCGCGACGACCAGGCTGCCGGCTGGGCGGGCATGAGAGGCTGGTTCGAGGACCCGGTCGTGCGGTACGAGAACGAGGTTCGGGCGTACCAGAAGGAGATTGACTATGCCAACTCGATCGGTGACCACGAGTCCGTCGAACGCCTGAACCAGGCGATTCGCGAAGAGTATTCGAGAATTTTCGGAGTTGATCCATGACCGCACCGCCCCCGCCTAACCTCCCAGTCCCGCCGGTGGGGCAGATGACCAACGCCGGGTTGGCGGACCTGGCCGCGAGCGGGGGCCCGTACCGGGGCAAGGCGGTGTTCGAGCTTGTTGACCGGGCGCGGTCCGACGACGATGCGGCCACCCGGCTCGATCAGCTGAGCCGGCTACCAGCCCTGCGCGAAGACCGCGCATTCCACCTGGTCTCGCTCGCGTGGGCGGCGATCATCGGCCTGTTGGCAGCAGAGACTCCGCACGCACGGGCGAGGGCCTACGCCGCATTCGAGGCCCTGGATCGCGCCGAGCAGGTCGACTTCCTCGCATGCGTACGAGCGGAACGGGTTGAGGACGCCCATCCGCAGATCTGACGTGAACAAGGGGCCCGGCTTGTACATGCCGCAGAGTGCCTGATCTCCCATGACACTGCCGTTGGGTCAGCTCCGCTGCTCGAAGTGGACCCGGCGACCGGCGATATCCGGGTGGGCAGAGATTCCAGCATCGCGCCATGACGTGGACTGCGCATGGGTCCTGTCCTCGTTCGACCACCAGGCCGAGTAGCGGAAGGCCGAACTGGGCAAGCCTCCGGGAACCAGGTCCGAGATCTCCTCGAAGCTCATCTCGACATCCCCGGAATGTTGCCGGAGGTGTTCACGTAAACCGTCGTACTTGGCCACGGACTCACCCCGCGCCGGGCTCGGGCGTGTTGAGGACGTCCAGGATCGCGGCGGCCACCTGCTCGATGTAGTCGATCGTCTGCGTGGTGCTGGGCCCGTCGATAGGGCGCTTCCGACTGGTGTCCTCAGGATCCTCGTCGTACTCGTGGGCGATCTTGTGACGGCGCTGCACGACCTGCCGGAGTTGTTCCTGGATGTCCTTGCCGGTGAATGCGACCCCGTCGCCGCTCTGCTCTGTGAGGACTCGCGCCACCCGGTCCCAGAAGCCCTTGACGTCATGGACGAGACCGAAGCCCTCGCGAATCTTGTCCGGATTCTGGTAAACAAGATGGCCCTGATCGCGTAGCTGTTGATCCAGGGCTTCGACGAGTGTCTTCGTGCCCAGCTGGACCTGCTCGACCAAGCCGAGCGTGATCTGGAAAGCCGTGAAGCCTTTCGGCCTCTGGGCCGTGGGCTGTTCGACCAGCTTGAGCATCCGGCTCCGGATCTCCTGCCGGACCCAGTGGTCCAGTGCGGCGACGCTCTGGACCCAGGCTGCTCGGAATACATCCGAGACCTCGAACGACCCCACCTTGAGCTGATCCAGGTGCTGGCCGGCGGTGGCAAGGCTACGGGCGTAGTTCAGGTTCCGCCGCAGGTTCGTGAAGGGACTGGAGCCGTCGTCCTGGCCAGGTGGACTAGAGGTAACGGGCTCCTCGGGAGGTGCGGTCGCTGTGTTGGGACGTAGAAGCCGCTCGAGTCGGGTGACGCTGTCAGCCTGGTTGATCCGGTAGACGGTGGTCAGCGACGGGAGGGCAAGCACTTCCCGCTCCACCGACGCCCGAGGAATGTCGGTGCGAGACCAGTGCACGGGACGTACGTGGCGGATGTCAGAGGGTAGGTCGGTCCGGTACTCGTAGGAGCCGGTCACGCGGCCGACAGCAACGTCGGGGCTGGTTCGTTGGAGGTACAGCACGATGTCGCCCTCGGACATCCGCGACCGGAACGCGACCAACTGGATCGCGTAATTTTCCACCGAACGCCGCTCGACCTCTGGGTAGGCGGCTCTGACACGCTCGTAGATGTCGGTGTGGGTCGTGGTCTCCGTCAGGTCACCCGCGCCGGACCAGCCGACCGCGATCAGATTCTTGTCGAGGGCGAGGGCGTCGTAGCTGTCATCGCGTCCCGCCCGCACGATCCATGCCTTCGTCATCGGATCTCCTTTGAAGGGGTGTCGGTGTGCGGGTCAGTCCGTGCTGGTGATGGGGAACTTCGTGGGCTCACCGTCCCACTGCTTTGCCTCGATCCGGGGAAGCGCGGAGAGGGGCTGGGAGGTGTCGAGTTCCCGGTCGAAGACACCGCGCCACTCCTCGGGAGTGCCGGTAACAAGAAACGGGCCGATGTGCACCTGCAACGAGTCCTCGATCATTTCGACCGGGGTGGACTCGCCAGCGATTGTCACATCGCTGTCGATACCCGCGACCCGCGCTGATTCGATGGCGCTGTCCAGCTCGGCCATGCTGGCCGAGCCCACCCAGGAGATGCCGTCGCCGGACGCCGTGAAGACGATCCGGCCACCGTCGCGGACGCTGCCGTAAAGAGCCAGATCGAGCGACAGTCCGGCGCTTGGGTCGGCGTTCTCGACTGGCACCTCATCGAGGAATGGCGGCCGGAATCGGTCCAGGAGATCGTTCATGGCCTCCGCGAGAAGCGCGCGGCGGGCGTTCAGGAATCGCTGGTAGCCGTCCGGGTCCCGTAGTGACTCGTCGAGTGGTACCAGATGCGCCCGCAGTTCGTGCTCGTCCAGGGTCGGGAAGTACTCGATGGGGCTCCGACCGTTGATCTTCTTGTTGGCCTGGGCGGAGATGAACACCAGATTGGCCAGATCGTTGACCATGCCCTTGTCGAAGCGGCGATCGTCGAGGGTCGACGGCGGATGGACGTGGTGGTGCTCGAGTCTGGGCGCGGTCTCCTTCTCAGGAAGGATGTCGGAGCCGTACCACCAGTCACGGGCACCGCGGGCCATGGACACGAGCAGACTGAGGAAGAAGTAGGGACTTTCCTTCGTCCGGCCCCGCAGCGCTCGCTCGGTGACCTCAGCCCGGGAGTTCTCGACGTTCAGACCCTCGAGCAGCGCCCGGACGGGATCTGACTGTCGCGCCGCCCGAATGTCCTGGCTCAACCTGGTGTCAGTGGAGCCGCTGTAGCGGGTCCGGATGGTGGCGAGCAGGAGCCAGTAGATGATCCCGTTCGAGGTTTCCTCGTCGACCGTGTCGTCGGTGCGCTCACCGAGAAGCACGACAAGTGGAATCAGGACGATCATCGAGGGCAGCGGGTCCGACCGGGTCAGCTCGAGGTGTGTCTGCAACAGTGGAATCAGCCGCCGGAGGCCGCGCTTGACCACCTCCCAGCCCTGCTCGAGTTCCGTGTCACCGGTCTGCCGCAGCTTGCTGTGGGACCACACTGACAGACCGCGCCCCAAAACGACGCCTGCCAGCGCCCGGGACAGGAAGTTGACGTCGATGTGCCCGTAGCCGTGGCGGAGCCAGTGCTCCGACTCGCGCTGCAGCCTGGTCAGCACGCCCGTCCACCTGGTGGAAAGGGTCGCCATGGCGAGGTCGAGGGTGCCGAGACGACGGCCACCGCTGTTGACCCGGACGAAGATCTCCGCGACCTCCTCGTACGGGAAACCCTTGAGGACCTCCATGAAGAACCGCCGGTTGCGCAGCTCCTTGATCTTGCCGAGTCGATCCTCGATCTCATGGTCCTCAAGAGTGGAGCCCGCGTCGAGTAGCCGCTGGGTCAGGCGCAACATGCTCGCCTTCGGGTCGAGCACGTCCGCCACCTTCACCCATTTCGGGTCGCGCTGGGTGGCCGCGCTCTGGTTCTGGAATTTCTGGTTCTCGACGTGGAAGACGACCTGCGCCTCGGGGTGGTCACTGAACACCCTGTGCAGGGACGTCAGGCGTTGCTGGCCGTCGAGTAGGAAGAGCGGCGGCTTCGAGGGCGCCCGTTCAGGTCCGCTGACGAACATCTCCCGGGTCTCCGGGACATCGTCGGTCTCCCAGAACAGGAGCGAGCCGAAGGGGTAGCCCCGGTAGATGGAGTCCATCAGCTTGGCAACCTGTGTCGGCTTCCAGACATATTCGCGCTGGATCTCAGGAAGCAGGATCTCGGCACTCGAGATCTCGTCGATCAGTTTCCCGATGGACCGCTCAATCCTGTCGACGTGCATCAGTCAACCTCTTCATCCCCACGAAGGTTTTGGAACGCCGAGCCGGTGTCCACCCAGCCGAGCCGCAGTTCCGGCCGCACCCGGCCCGCCGTCTGTCGATAGACAGCAGGACGCGCTGAGCGATTGGCCCGACTGAAGTCCTACCGTGCATGCGTAGGCCTGTCCACCCCATGATCGGCCGCTCGATTTGTGCGTGGCGCCGGTCGCATGGAGGGTCTGGTTGACGTGCGTCAGCCAGAAAGCCAATTCGGTACAGGCACGAACGCGCCTGTACCGAACGTGCTGGCGTTGGTCGGTACGGTATGCAGCATGTCTTCGCCCAGCCCCGCGCCGCTGCTTCGGGAGTTCATCGACATCCCTGAGCGCACGAGCACGAGCGACTTCGTGCTCAAGCTCGCCGACAGCGTTGTCGACGTCGACGCCACCCTTCGCGACTATGTCGTCACGGACCGTCTGCTCGTCAACTTCGACGAGGCGCTTGGGCTGATCCGCTCCGCAGTCGAGGGGCATGCTTCCAAGGCCGCCTACCTGCACGGCTCATTCGGTTCCGGCAAGTCGCACTTCATGGCCGTGCTGCACGCGCTGCTGCGAGGCGAATCGGCCGCTCGCGGTCGCGACGAGTTGGCCCCGCTGGTGGCGAAGCACAGCGTCTGGCTGGATGGCCGCAAGTTCCTGCTCATTCCGTACCACCTGCTCGACGCCCGCTCGCTGGAGCAGCGGGTGCTGGGCGGCTACGTCGACCGGGTTCGTGCGTTGCACCCGGACGCGTCCATCCCGGCGGTCCACCGTACCGACGCGCTGCTGGATCAGGCGGCCTCGCTCCGCGAGAAGATCGGCGACAAGCAGTTCATCGACGGCCTACCCGGCGGCGACGCCGAAGACGAGTGGGGCGACAGCGAGACGTTCTGGACGCCCGAGCGACTGGATGAGGCGTTCGTCGGCGCGTACTCCGACGAACTGCGCCGCAAGCTGGTGAACGACCTGCTGACCAGTTGGAACGTCGGCTTCTTCAGCAACGCCCGGGAAGACGCCGAGGCGTTTGTCTCGCTCGATCGGGGTCTGACCGAGATCAGCCGGCACGCCAAAGAACTCGGCTACCACGGTCTGATCCTCTTTCTCGACGAGCTGATCCTCTGGCTGGCCAATTCGATCGGTGACCAGCAGTTCGTCTCGCGGGAGATCCAGAAGATCACCAACTTCGTCGAGGGCGGCGACACCCGCCGGCCGATCCCGGTGGTCAGCTTCATCGCTCGGCAGCGTGACCTGCGCGAGCTGGTCGGCGAGGAGGTCACCGGCGCAAACGAGCTGAGCTATCAGGACACCCTCAACCTGGCCAGCGGCCGGTTCGACGTGATCAAGCTGGAGGACCGTAACCTCCCAGAGATCGCTCGCCGCCGGCTGCTCAAGGCTCGCGACGACCGACCCGGGGCGGGCGAGGCCATCTCCCGGTCCTTCGACGCCACCACCAAGGTACGGCGAGAGGTGTTCGACACCCTGCTCGGCACCGACTCCGGCAGTGGCGCCGACATCGACGCCTTCCGGTCGACGTACCCGTTCAGCCCGGCGTTCCTCTCCACCCTGGTGCACGTCTCCAGCGCCCTGCAGCGGTCCCGGACCGCGTTGAAGCTGATGCGCCAGTTGCTGGTCGATCGCCGTGACACGCTGCGCCTCGGTCAGCTGGTACCCCTCGGCGACCTCTACGACGTCATCAGCACGGGCGGGGACCAGCCTTTCACCGAAAAGCTCAAGGCCGAGTTCGAAATGGCTCAGAAGCTCTATGACCTGAAGCTGCGCCCCTACCTGCTCAGCCAGTACGACCTCACGGACGACGACCTTGACGCGGCTCGCCGCGGTGACGCCCAGCCGGGCGAGACGGCGGGACGTGTCCGTGCCTTCACTGGCGACGACCGGCTGATCAAGACTCTGCTGCTGGCCGCGCTGGCGCCCAGCGTCCCGGCGCTGCGCAATCTCACCGCCCGACGGCTATCTGCGCTTAACCACGGCAGCATCACCAGCCCGATCCCGGGAGGCGAGGTCGGCCAGGTCAACCGGAAGTTGACCGACTGGGCCGGCCGCTTTGGCGAGATTCGTATCGGTGAGGGTGATGACCCGATCGTGTCGCTGGAGCTGGTCGGTGTCGACGTCGACAGCGTGCTCGCTACTGCCAAGCACTACGACAACGAGGGTGCCCGCAAGCACCTCGTCCAGCGGCTGCTCTGGAAACAGCTCGGCGTCCCGTGGAGCGACTCGTTCTTCGCCGAGGCTGCGCTGAGCTGGCGGGGCAGTCGCCGCTCGATCGAGCTGGTGTACGGCAACGTCCGCGACCCGCATGACATCCGCGACGAGGCATTCCCGCCTAATGATCCCTTCGGCTGGCGGATGATCATTGACTATCCGTTCGACGACGGGAGTCACGGGCCGGCCGACGACCGGCAGCGAGTCCAGGAGCTGAGCGGGCGGATGACGCCGCGCACGCTCTGTTGGATCCCGGCGGCCCTGACCATCGAACGCCGGAACGAATTGGGCAAGCTCGCCATCATCGACAAGTTGCTGGAGGGTCAGCGTTTCGACAGCCACGCCGAGCACCTCAACCCCGACGACCGTCGGCGGGCTCACGCGGCCCTGACCAACCAGCGCACCGCGCTGTTGAACAAGATGCAGTCGGTGCTGCGCCAGGCTTACGGGCTGGCAGGTAAGCAGCCCTCCGATGTGCAGCTGGGGTTCGATGATCACCTACAGTCGCTCACCCGTGCCTTGGAGCCAAAGCTTCCGATGGGCGCCACGTTCGCCGATGCCCTACGCAGCCTCGGTGACCAGATGCTCGGCCAGCAGTTCCCTGCCCATCCTGACTTCGACCCTGACCGCAAGGGCGAGCCGGTGCGCCTGCCGGACGTGAAGGTCGTGCTGGACCATGTCCGGCGTGCGGTCGAGTCGCCGGAGGGACGCGTCGAGGTCGAGCGGGCGCATCGGCAGACCATGCGGCGGATCGCCAACCCGCTCGGACTCGGCACGATGCACGAGGCAGCCTTCGTCATCGACGGTCAGTGGGCCCAGCACTTCCACCACAAGGCAGCAATCGAAAGCATCACCGGTGAGCTACGCGTCGCCGACCTGCTGCGCTGGATCGACGAACCCAGCCCCCGTGGTCTCGATCCGATCGTGGCGCAACTTGTTGTGGCCACCTTCGCCGAGCAGACGGACCGTGCCTTCTACCTACACGGAAGCACCGTCACGCCAGCCCCGGAACCGGGCCGGATCACGACCGACCATGCTCTGCGCGAGGAGCGGCTGCCGAGCGAGGAGGACTGGGCCGAGGCTCGGGCCCGTGCTGGTGCGATCTTCGGTGTTCATAACCTGAACCTGCGGCGAGGGCGGCTGGTGGCAATGTTCGGCCGCGACATCAGCAACGAGGCCGCCCGCTACCGGGAAGCCGCGCACAGCCTCACCGCCCGGCTCGAGCAGCACGACAAGTGGCTGGGGATCGACCAAGCATCCCTGTCCGGCCGGCTCGTCACCGCTCGCGCTGCGGCCGACCTGCTGGAACGGCTGGCGACCGGGCGTACGGCGGTCGAGACGATCGAACGGCTCTCGCAGGCGGATCTCTCCGGGCCGGCTGAACGAATCGGGAAGAGCATCAAGAGCGCTCAGCAGGTGTCCTCAAGCCTCGCCAGCACGGCCTGGGACAACTTCGAGATCATCGCCGGCCTCGGCGATCCGTATGCCGGGGAGGCCGCGGCAATCCTGGCTGAGGTGCGCCGCGTTGGTCAGGCCGACGAGTTGACCGCCGCACTCAGCCCAGCACTCCATGGCGCGCAGTCCGATGCCGTTTCCCTCATCCGTCGTGCTACCCGTCGGCGTGACAACCCCCCTCAGAGCGGCACTGCTGGCGGGAAGGTCGGGCCACCCGAGTACGTCGGGCCAGGCGGCGGGGGGCGGAGCAAGCCGGCCGCGCCGGATCTCGTTGCGGTACCCGCCGCCGACCTCGGCCAAGCCCTGGACAAGCTACGGGCCTTCGCCTCCGCCCACCCGGAAGCCACCATTGAGGTGAGCTGGAGAATCGTTTCGTGACTCAGGCACCTGCACCCGCTCAGGCACTGCGGATCAGCCCGGTCGCGCTCCGCCAGAAGGTGACGCAACAACTTGAGCGGCACCGCAATGGCGAGGCGTACCCGGTGATGGTGATCCGGGCCGAGCCGGTATGGCCATACGACCCCGCGGTGCTGTTGCCGGACGGACGCCAGGTTCGGGTAGTGCCGTGCGTGTCACCGCTTGCCGTGTGGGAGCACCTCGTCGCCGACCGCGGCGAGGAGGTGCTGGTGCTGCTCACCGACGTTCCGGAATCGGTGCTGCACCACGGGGTGCGGAGCCGGATCTTCCGTCAACACGTCATCACCGTGCAGCCGTGGGATCTGGTCGTCGACGCCTTCGGCGCCCACCTGCCGGACGCCGCCCTTGAGCGCGAGGCGTGGGCGGGGGAGGCGCTGCTCGACGCTATGCCACCGGCCGGCTGGCCGAGGCTCGCCACGTCCGTGCTGACCCGGGACGTGGCTCTGCGGCATCTCGCGGCGGTGCGGCTCGGCCTCGACCGTCACGGCCTCGGTCCGGACGACCTGGATGCAACGGCCCTGTTGCGATGGAGCACGGAGTCCGGTGCCGTAGAGGCGTTCGGACTGTTGCGGGAAGCCGAGCGAGTCGGACTTTCCCGGTGGCTGTTGGAACAGTTCGGCCGACCGGCGAAGGCACTTTTCGCGCTTGTCGACGCGGGGCGCGGGGCCGAGGCGCTGCCGCTGGGCTTGGTCTGCGACGCGCTCTGGAGCACCGAGGGCGCCGATGCGGTGCGCGCTCAGGGACGCGTCGAGCAGTACTTCGGCAACCTCAACGACGACGCGACAGTCCGCGGCTTCGCGGCGGCGGCCGTGCAGGTGGTCAGCGCGCTGCTGAACGCGCCCCGCCCGGCGGTTCGCCGCGACGGGCACGCCATCCTCGACCGCGCGGAGCAGTTGCTCATCCAGTTCTCCGCAGTCAGCAGCGCGGCGCACAGTCCGATCCTGCGGACCGGCTTCACCTACCGACTGGGTGCTGCGGCGGATGTACTACTTGCCGGTCTGCGGAACCCCACGAACCCGGAAGTCGAGCTGGCGGTCGATCACCTCGCCGAGCACCGGCTCGCCGAGGCCGAGGCAGAACGGGTCCGCCGAGCCCGCATGGCCCAGCGGCTTGTGCGTTGGCTCGGCACGACGGTGGTGCCTCCGCAGAGCGTCGCAGACGGCGTGCAACGCCACATTGCCGAGTGGGGGTGGGTGGACCGGGCGCTCAACCACGTCTGGGCTGGTGAAGAGACGCATCCGCAGCTGCAGCGGGCATACCGGGAGATCCATGAGCTGGCGCAGCAGCGGCGGCGTGAACTCGACGGCGCATTTGCGGGCCGGCTTGCGGCATGGGCCACCGCCGGCCCGGGAGGCGACGGCAACCTACTCACTGTCGAGAACCTCCTGCCGCGGGTGGTCGATCCGCTGATTCGCGCCGGCCGACCTGTGCTGCTCACCGTGCTCGACGGCATGAGTGCCGCCGTCGCGGTGCAGCTCGCCGACCAGTTGGCCCCGCACTGGGTGGAGTACGACCCGTTGGCGAAATCGGGAGCGGCCAGACGTCGGGGAATGGTCGCAGCGTTGCCCACCCTCACCGCAGTCTCCCGCACATCGCTCTTCGCCGGGGCGCTACGTGCCGGCAGTCAGGATCTTGAGCGGAGGCTCTTTGCCGAGGGGCGATGGGGTCGGGACTCGCGGATCTTCCACAAGGGTCCAGCCCGTGGCGGAGCGGGCGAGGTGATCGCCACCGAGTTGACCGACGCGGTGGCGAGTTCGGCTCCCGTGGTGGCCGTCGTGATCAATACGGTGGACGACTCGTTGGCACACGGTCGAGAGGGCGACGAGGCCGGTTGGCAGCTCAACGATCTCGGCTTCCTGAAGAGCCTGCTCGACCAGGCCCGCTCCACCGGTCGAGCCGTCATCATCACCAGCGACCACGGACACGTGCTCGAGCGCGGCGGCCAGCACCTCAAGACCCCGGATGCCGCATCCGCCCGACACCGAACCGGCGCCGGGCCGGCAGGGGCCGGTGAGGTGGAACTGGCCGGTCCGCGCGTCGTCTCGGACGGAAACCGCATCATCGCGCTCTGGGATCCGCTGCTGCGCCACCGTCCGAGCCGGGCGGGTTACCACGGCGGCGCGTCCCTGGCCGAGGTGACCATCCCGCTATTGGCCTACCTGCTGCCCAACGTGGTCGAACCACCGGCCGGGTGGGCGCCCATAGAGGAACGCACACCGGAGTGGTGGCAGAAAAACACTGCCGATCCGCAGCCGAGTTCTTCGGCGAAGCCGACGTCCACGCCGAAGCCGCGCCGTAAGGCCTCTGCTGTCGCCGGAGACGCGCTCTTCGACGTACCCGAAGCGGCGACCCTGCCGCAGACGGCCCCGTCCGTCAGCGACAGCGACCTGGTGGCGATGGTGTTGGCCACCGAACTGTTCGAGGCGCAGCACAGTCTGACGCCCCGCCGGGTGGAGTTGAAGAAGATCCAGGCAGCTATGCGGGCCTTGGTCGACGCCAAAGGCGTGCTGCCCGTGGCGGTACTGGCTCAACGAGCTGGCGAGGCGCCGGTGCGGGCGGTCGGCTTCGCCACCACTCTTCAACGAATCTTCAACGTGGACAACTATCCGGTGTTGTCGCTCACTGACAACTCCCGGACCGTCCGGTTGGACCTCCGGCTTCTCCAAGAGCAGTTCCGCCTGCCCGGGAGGCCGGCGTGACGACGGTCAGCCCGGCCCGCCGCCGCGAGGTGATCGACGCGCTGCGCCGCGGCGCCGTGCCATCGGCTGGTCTGGATCTCTTCGCGGTGGGACTGGACCGCTTCGGCGCCGCGATCGGTGACGACCTGGACGGCGTCGCCGCCGGCGGATCCGTCTTCAAGGCGGTCCGGGGCGAATACGGTTCGGGCAAGACGTTCTTCGCCCGGTGGATCGCCGAGCGAGCGAAACAAGCAAACCTCGCCGTCGCCGAGGTGCAGATTTCGGAGAACGAGACGCCGTTGCACAAGCTCGAGACCGTCTATCGCCGGCTCAGCGAGCGACTCACCACCTCGACTTTCCCGCCCAGCGCGCTCCGCCCGATCGTGGACGGCTGGTTCTACGCGCTGGAGGAGGACGTCCTGGCAGCGGGGCAGATCGACTGCCATGACGCCGACATGCTCGACCGGGCGGTGGATAACCTGCTCGACCAACGGCTGGCCATCGTGAGCCGCAGCGCTCCTGCGTTCGCTGCCGCGTTGCGTGGCTACCGCGCTGCTGCCGCACGAGGGGACGCCGCGACCGCGGACGCCGTGCTCGCCTGGCTCGGCGGGCAGCCGCACGTCGCGGCCGCCGCCCGTCGGGCAGCCGGAGTACGCGGCGACCTCGACCACTTCGCGGCGCTCAGCTTCCTGCAGGGACTGCTGGCCGTACTTCGTGACAGTGGGCATCCCGGTCTGCTGCTGGTGCTCGACGAGGTGGAGACCCTGCAACGGGTCCGCTCGGATGCCAGGGACAAGGCACTCAACGCCCTCCGGCAACTTATCGACGAGGTGCATTCCGGGCGATTTCCCGGTCTCTACCTGGTGATCACCGGCACGCCGGCGTTTTACGACGGTCCGCAGGGCGTCCAACGACTCGCCCCGTTGGCGCAACGGCTCGCGGTGGATTTCAACACCGACCCACGATTCGACAATCCGCGCGCCGTGCAGATCCGGCTGCCGGGCTTCATCGCCGATTCCCTCGTCGAGCTCGGCGGCCGAGTACGGGACCTCTACGCCGACGGGTCCGCCGCACCGGAGCGAGTGTCCGCGCTCGTCGACGACGGATACCTCGGCGAACTGGCACGGGCAGTCGCCGGTGGTCTCGGTGGCAGAGTCGGAGTGGCGCCGCGCCTCTTCCTCAAGAAGCTCGTGGGGGAGGTGCTCGACCGGGTGGATCAGTTCCCCGAGTTCGACCCTCGGCAACACTATGCGCTCACTCTGGCCGCTGCCGAGATGACGGACGTGGAGCGGAACGCCACGAGTGCCGACGAGATCTCGATCGAACTCTGAGGAGCGTCGGGTATGACGAGCGGTGCCGAACTTTTGCATCCAGTCGTGCTGCATCACGTCGTCAACTCATTGCAATGGCCGGTATTGCGACCGCTGCAGGAAGCAGCCGTGCAGCCACTGCTGGCGGGCGAGGACGCACTCCTGCTCGCGCCCACGGCCGGTGGAAAGACTGAGGCGGCGGTGTTTCCGCTGCTGTCCCGGATGGCACAGGAGAACTGGTCGGGTACCTCCGTGCTGTACGTCTGCCCGCTGAAGGCGCTGCTCAACAATCTTCTGCCCCGCCTGGAGACTTACACGGCGTGGCTGGGGCGTCGCACGGCGCTCTGGCACGGCGATGTGACGATGGGGCGTCGCCGTGTGATTCTCCGCCAGAGGCCCGACATTCTGCTGACCACTCCGGAGTCCCTGGAGTCGATGCTGGTCAGCACCGCGGTCGATCACGATGCGTTCTTTGGGCAACTGCAGGCGATCGTCGTCGACGAGGTGCACGCCTTCGCCGGTGATGATCGAGGCTGGCACCTGCTGGCCGTGTTGGAACGACTCAGCCGGGTGGCTGGGCGATCGGTACAGCGAATCGGCCTTTCGGCGACGGTCGGCAACCCGGACGACTTGCTGGCATGGTTACAGGGCGCTGGCCGGGGTCAGCGGTCCGCACGGGTGATCGCACCTGATCGTCGCACTTCGGCGGCGTCAGCGACGTCCGTCTCGCATCCAGATGGTGAGGTTGAGCTCGACTACGTCGGATCGGTGCACAATGCGGCGAAGGTCATTGCGGCCCTTCATCACGGACAGAAGCGATTGGTCTTCTGCGACTCTCGCGCGCTTGTCGAGGATCTTGGCCAGCGACTGCGCGCCCTCAACGTGACGACTTTCCTCTCCCATGCGTCCCTCTCGATCGACGAGCGGCGGCGGGCAGAAGAAGCCTTCGCTCAGGAGCGCGACTGCGTCATCGTCGCCACCAGCACTCTGGAGCTCGGTATCGACGTGGGTGACCTTGACCGGGTCATCCAAATCAATGCTCCGCGCAGCGTCGCCGCCTTTCTTCAGCGGATCGGCCGAACGGGTAGGCGTCCCGGTAGCAGCCGTAACTGTCTCTTCCTCACCTTGGACGGTGAAGGGCTGCTGCACGCCGCTGGTCTCCTGAACCTCTGGGCACAGGGTTGGGTCGAGCCAGTCGTACCCCCACCGGAACCACGACACATTGTGGCGCAGCAGCTGCTGGCGCTCGCGCTGCAGAAGCATCGAGTCGGTGACAACCTCTGGGCGCAGGAGTGGAATGGGCTGTCGCCCTTCGACAAGAGCGCGGAAGTGATCGTGCGGCACCTCGTCCAGCATGGCTATCTCGATGTCGACTCCGGAATGCTCTTCATCGGGCCGGAAGCGGAACTGCGCTTCGGACGTCGGCACTTCATGGAGATGTTGGCGGTGTTCACCGCACCGCCGCAGTTCACCGTGCTGGCCGGTCGTACCGAGATCGGCCGGACCGATCCAGCGCTGTTGACGGCGAAGGTGTTCGGTCCCCGGCTACTGCTGCTCGCTGGCCGAAGTTGGCGTGTCACCTACATCGACTGGAAACGCCGCCGATGCTTCGTGGAACCGGCAGAGGGCGGCGGAAAGGCGCTCTGGATGACCAACGGGTCTCCCCAAGGGCTGTCGTACCAGATGGTCCGTTCGATGCGTGATGTGCTACTCGGCGCTGAACCGCCTGTCGCCCTCACCGGCCGAGCGAAGACCAGACTGGCCGATCTACGGGACGACGCGACCTCTGTCGTCCATCCCGGCGGCACGGTGGTCGTCAGGGACGGTGACGATGAGGTCAGATGGTGGACGTGGGCGGGCTTCCGGGCGAACGCCACCCTTATCGCGACCCTGAGTGAACTCGCCGACCCGGCTCAGCGGTACGACGACGCATCGATAAGGCTGCGAGCGGACGTTGACAACGGGACGCTGCGAGCAGCAATGGCGGATGCGGTCGAGCGGATCTGCCTGCCGGAAGTCTCCGATAAGGCGCTTGCCGGCCTAAAGTTCAGTGCAGCATTGCCAGAACGCCTTGCCGTCGCCACGCTGGCTGCTCGACTGGCAGACATCCCAGCGGCCCGGGCCGTGCTTGCCCAACCCACGCGAGTGGCGTACCAATCCTCTGCATGATCGACCGATGATCATTGGCTGCCCGACCAGCCTGCCGGGTGCGGGCCTACTGTGCTGCTGGTGCGAAGCCATGGTGGGCATTGACAGGCGTCGCTTCGCATCCCATGGTCGATGGAGTCTTCCCTCCGTCGAAGGGCCACAGGATGGTCAGCAGCGAACACCGGTACGTCATCGTCGGGGCGGGGCCCGCCGGCCTCCAACTGAGCTATTACCTGCAGCAACACGGTGCCGACTACCTGACGCTGGAGAGCGGCGACGAGCCCGGCGGTTTCTTCCGGCGGTTTCCGCGCCACCGGCGGCTCATCTCGCTGAACAAGGTGCACACCGACAGCGCCGATCCGGAGATTCGCCTGCGCTGGGACTGGAACTCGCTGCTCAACGACTCCCCGGACCTGCTGTTTCCGCGCTTCAGCGACGAGTACCTGCCGGCGGCCGACGACCTCGTCCGCTACCTCGCCGAGTTCCAGCGGGTCCACCAGCTCAACATCCGTTTCGGCACGACTGTCGAGCGGATCACGCGGACCGGCGACGGTTTCACGCTGCGCACCGACCGGGGGGACGTGCGTGCGCGCTGCCTGGTCGTCGCGACCGGCTGGGGCCGGCCCTTCGTGCCGGCCATCAAGGGCATCGAACATGCCATCGGGTACGAGGACATGGTCGTCGACCCCACGGCGTACGACGGGCAGCGGGTCCTCATCATCGGCAAGGGCAACTCCGCCTTCGAGACCGCGTCGGCCATCCTCGGCCGGGCGTCGATGGTGCACCTCGCCAGCCGGCAGCCCCTGCGGCTGGCGTGGAACACCAAACACCCCGGCGACGTACGCGGTCAGTACGGCGCGATCCTCGACAGCTACCAGTTCAAGACGCTGCACTCGGTGCTGGACTGCACGATCGACGAGATCCGGCCCGTCGACGGGCGGTTCCGGGTGTCGATCACGTACACCCATGCCGAGGGCGAGACCGCCGAGCTGGACTACCACACGGTGTTGCGGTGCACCGGCTTCCGGATGGACACCGCGCTGTTCGACGAGACGTCCCGGCCCGACATGGTGCGCGACGGCCGTATGCCCGGTCTGCGCCCCGACTGGCAGTCGAGCAACGTCGACGGCCTGTACTTCGCCGGCACCATCGCCCAGGCCCGCGACGCCAAGCACGCGTCGTCACCGTTCATCGACGGCTTCCGGTACAACCTGCGGACGTTCACCCGGATCCTGCGGGAGCGCTACGACGGCGTGCCGCTGTCGTACGCGACGACGCCTGCCGACGCCGTGTCGCTGACGAAGCTGATGCTCGACCGGGTCAACTGGTCCTCGGCGCTGTGGACGCAGTTCGAGTACCTCTGTGACGTCTTCGTCCGCGACGGCGCCACCGGCGACATCCACCACTACGAGGACCTGCCGGAGGACTACGCCGTGGAGCGTTTCGCGGCGGCCACGCAGTGGTACACGCTCGCGCTGCGGTGGGGCCGCGACGACTACGGTGACGTCTTCGCCATCGACAGGCACCCGACCCCCGACCGTGCCCGGGAGAGCGCCTTCATCCACCCGGTGATCAGGCGTTACCGCGGCACGGAGCTCGTCGCCGAGCAGCATCTGCTGGAGGATCTGCTCGCCGAGTGGCGGCGTCCGGACCGGCACGTGGAACCGTTGGTCGAGTTCCTGACCGAGGATCTCACCAGCGGACCATGATCTCGTCGAGGGGTTTGCGGGGCAGGTCGGGGACGAGGGCGTCCGCTGTGGGATAACCGACGGGCATCACCACGTACGGGCGTTCCTCCGGTGGCCGCTCGCACACCTCGTTGAGGAACCGCATCGGGCTGGGCGTGTGGGTAAGCGTGACCAGGCCGGCGTGGTGCAGCGCGGTGATCAGCAGGCCGACCGCGATGCCGACGGACTCCTTGACGTAGTACGGCTTCGGGCTGTGCGGCCCCTGGTGCACCTCGAACACGACGATGACGGCCGGCGCGGTCTCCAGGAACGGCTTGCGCCAGTCGGTGCCGAGCCCGGCGATCGCACCCAGCCACTCGGCCGAGGCGCGACGGTCGTAGAACGCGCGTTCCTCGGCTTCGGCGGCCTCGCGCAGCCGGCGTTTGCGGGCCGGATCGGTCAGGACGACGAACCGCCACGGCTGCACGTTGGCGCCGCTGGGCGCTGTCGACGCGGCCCGGATGGCGGCCTCGACCACCCCGTCGGGCAGAGGGTCACCGGTGAAGTCGCGTACCGATCGGCGCTGCGCCATCCGTTGCGCGAACGCCTCGGCCTCGCGCACCATGTCCGCCGGTGGCCTGCGATGGTGCTGGACGGGGACCCTGGGTGTCAGGTCAGTGTGGTTCACCTGTGGCCTCCCCTGCCGCCGACATCCGGTTTCCCCAGCATGTCGGAGGCCGGGCGACTTGTCGTTACGCAGGCGTGCCCTCTTCGTGTGCGGGCACGTCGGGCGCGGTCCGGCTGGCGATCTCGTCGACGACGTCGGTCAGTCGTCCGCGCACCGCGTGGGCGGCCCGCTGACGGGTCGCGCCGTCGCCGTCCGCGGCGAGCCACGTCAGCCAGCGCCGCACCCGATGGCTGTCACCCGCGGCGTCCAGCGCCGGCCGGGCGTACTCGACGAGCCGTTCGGCGAGAGATGCCGCGGGCAGCAGCCGGCCCGTGGCGACGTCGACACCGTGGCCGCCCATGCCGTCGCGGGCGGCCCGCCAGTAGGCGAGCCGCAGCAGCTCGGGGGTCAGTCGCGGGCCCTCGTCGCCCCGGTCCACGGCCTCGCCGGCGACGACCACCAGGGCCCGCACCAGGGCGGCGAGCGCCGCGGACTCGGTGGCGGTGACGGGGACGTCGGCCACCCGTACCTCAAGTGTGGGGTGGCGGGTGGACAGGCGGAGATCCCAGAAGATCGTCCCGTGGTCGACGAGCGCGCCCGCGTCGAGAAGCATGTCCACGTGGTCGTCGTACTGCCGGGCGGACGTCAGGTACGGCGGTGGGCCGGCCACCGGCCAGCGCCCCCACGTGACGGTGCGCCAACTCGCGTAGCCGGTGTCGCGCTCCGCCCAGTAGGGCGAGTTGGCGGTGAGGGCGATGAGCACCGGTAGGTGTACGCGCAGGTGGTTGCCGATCAGCACGGCCCGGTCCCGGTCGGGCTGCTCCACGTGGACGTGGACGGCGCAGATCGCCAGCTCGTCGTGCAGCCCACGAAAGGTCGCGGTGCCTCGATCCTGCCGCGGCCCCTTGGTGAGGGGCGGCGGCACCGCCTGGCCCAGCACCGGCGAGCCGCTGGCGATCACCCGCAGACCCGCCGAGCGAGCGGCGGCCTGAATGGCGGCCCTGCCTTCGACGAGCTGGGCGGCGAGGTCGTCGACGCTGTGGCACGGGTCGGTGCGCGTCTCGATCTGCAAGGTGGTGATCTCGCCGCCCACCCGGGGGCCGAGCGTCGGGCGCGCGCCGTCGACGACGGTCGCCGCCAGCGGTACGACCTCGCCCCGGTCGGCGTCGACGACGAGGAACTCCTCCTCCACGCCGAGCAGGGGCGGTCCCGAGAGCTGTCCCGTCGTCATGTCGCGTCCTCGCTGCCGGTCGTACGCCGGCACTGAGCACGTTACGGTATGTCGTCGACGGGTCGCTCCCCGAAACGCTCCATCGTGGACAGGGCTTCCACGAGCCCGGCCAACAGCGCCGTCCGTTCCGGCATCCGGTCGAGGCAGACGTACTCGTCGGCGGCGTGCGCTCCGCCCCCGACCGCGCCCAGGCCGTCAAGCGTCGGTACGCCCAGCGCGGCGGTGAAGTTGCCGTCGGACGCGCCTGCGGCGTACGCGCCGGTCAGGCGCGGGATGCCCAGTCGGCGGGCGATCGACTGGGCCACCTCCAGCAGTGGCCACGCGAGCTCCGCGGACATCGGATAGCGGTTGATGCCGCCCTGGACGGCAAGCGTCGCCTCGGGCAGGAACGGGACGAGCCCGCGGATGGCGTGGTCGACGCGTTCGAGCTCGTCCCTCGTCCAGGCCCGGACGTCGACGGCCAGGCTGGCGCGCTCGGGCACCGTGTTCGTGGTGGTGCCGGCGGAGAGCACTGTCGGCGTGACCGAGGTGCCGCCGCTGTCGGCCACGCCAAGCCCGCCCAGCGTGAGAACCTGGTGGGCGACCTCGACCGTGGCGTTGACTCCGCGCTGCGGCTCGACGCCGGCGTGGGCCGCCCGACCCGAGACGGTGACGCGGTAGACCGAGCCACCCTTGCGGGCCACCTTCAGGTGCCCGTCCGGGGTGGCCGCCTCGCAGACCAGGACCGCGCCCGAGCGCCGCGCCTCCCGTTCGATCAGGTGTCGCGACGTGCCGGACCCGCTCTCCTCGTCGCAGGTGAGCAGCACGCCGACCGTCGAGGTGTCCTCGACCAGGCTCAGGGCCGTGACCATCTGCACGATGCCGGCCTTCATGTCGCACACGCCGGGCCCGGTCGCCACGTCTCCGCGCACGTCGAACGGCCGGGACCGGATCGTGCCCACCGGGAAGACGGTGTCGAAGTGGCCGAGCAGCAGCACACGCTGGTGTACGGCAGGCCACAGCAGGTGCGGCAGACCGTCGATCACGACCCGGTGGGCGGGCCGGCCGAGCACGTCCTGCCCCCAGTCGGCGAGCAGGTCGGCGCAGGATTCGAGCTGGGGCAGCGAACCCGGCGCCGACTCGCGGGAGACGAGCGTGCTCAGCCGATCGACCATGTCGGCTCGGCGCCGCTGGGCGGCGTCGAGCAGGAAACGGGGACGGTCCATCGATCCCTCCAACCGCACGGCCGACGGGCTTCATCAGGCGTGCCAGTCGACAATCGCAGGGGGATCGGGGTGCGGTCACCCGTGGTTGTGCTCAGACCGCCGGCGCGTTGGCCGCCGACCCGTAGCCGAATTCGACGATCCGGTGCGCCATCCCGGCGTACGCCTCCTGGCCCTCGGGCGCGAAGGTGCCCAGCCCGTCGACGTACCTGTTGAACATGCAGAACGCGGCGGCGATCAGAACTGTGTCGTGGATCTCCAGGTCGGTGGCGCCCTCGGCGCGGGCGTCGGCCACCAGTTCGGTGGTGACGTTGCGGCCACTGATCTGCACCGCGCCGGCGATCCGCAGCAGCGCCCGCAGCTTGGCCGAGATCGGGGCGGCGTCGAGGTCGGCGCGTACCTGGTCGACGAGGCTCATGCCCTCGTCGAGCTGCGCGGCGGCGAAGGCCGAGTGCGACGCGCAGCAGAAGGTGCACTCGTTGCGCCCGGAGACGTACGCGGCGATCAGCTCGCGCTCGCCGGCCGGGAGCGAGTGCGGGGCCCGCAGCAGCACCTCGGCCAGCTCGTTGAGCGGCTTCGCCGTCTCCGGGCGGTACCGCATCGGGCCGGTGACGCCGGGAAATTCCTTCTCGTCGATCCCGAGATCGATGTGCGCCATGGTGATCTGCCCTCCAGCCGTGAACGCGGCCCGACCGGACGACGCCTCCGGTGGCGGGGCTGCCCGTGCGGGGCGGCGTGACAGACGCCGCGCAGCCACGATCTCATCCCGTCCGTCGAGAGTCTTTCTTCATTCATGCTCTCTCCAGGGACCGGACGGGCCGTATCACATACGGATCAGGTGCGGGCTTCGTCCACAGTCACCCGCGCCGTCCACAGCAGCTCGGGCTCAGACCGCGATCGGGGGCAGGTCGGGGCAGGGTGGGGCCCGTGGACCCGAAGCTGCGCGAACTCCTCGTGCGCGGTGGCGGCCTGGTCGTCCGGCGGGACGCGCTACGGGTCACGCCGGTGTGGACGATCCAGACGGCCTGGCGGGCGGGACGGCTCGTGCGGCTGCTGCCCCGGGTCTATGGTGACGCCGCGCTGATCCGGGACACCACGTCCGACCTGCCACCTCTGGCCCGGGTCGATCCGGAGGTGGCTCGTCGCGCCGTGCTGGCGTACACCGACGGGCGTGGCGCTCTCAGCGGACTGAGCGCACTCGACGCGTGGGGTCTACGCCAGCAGGCACCCGGCGAGCCGCTGTACGTCGACCTGCCCAGGGGGTCGGGCCTGCGCGGCCGGCCGCATCTCGTGGTACGCCATCGCGCCGGGTTCGCGGTCGAACCGCCGCAGGTGGTGGTGCGGGGTGGGTTGCCGGTGACGCGGCTCGACCGGACCCTGGTGGATTGTTGGTCGTTACTGCCGCCGGTCGAGCGGCCCAACCCGCTGATCCGTGCGGTAAACGATCGGCTGACCACGCCACAGCGACTCGTCGCGGCCCTCGCCGAGGTGCCCCGGATCACCGATCGCGCGGCGCTGCGTGGTCTGCTGGATCGGCTCACCGCCGGCTGCCGCAGTCCGCTGGAGATCTGGGGCCACGATCGAGTCTTCACGGGCCCCGGTATGCCGGCGTTCACCCGACAGGTGCGGGTGCGGGTCGGTGCCCGAACCATCTACCTCGACATGTTCGTCGAGGCGGAGCGCGTCAACGTCGAACTGGACGGCGCCGGCACCCACGCCGATCCGGCCGAGCGCGAGATCGACCTTCGCCGCGACGCCCTGCTGGCCACCGTCGGGATCCTCGTCGTCCGCTTCACCCACCGCCGCCTCGTGGCGAACCCCGCCGAAGTCCGCCAGGAAACCCTCGCCATCCTCGCCGCCCGTCGCCATTCCCCCATGATCAGGTGATGAAAAGTAGGTCTCAGAGGGCCTCCGGACCTGTTTGCCATCACTTGATCATGGGAGGCGGGCCGAGCATGGCCGGGCCGGGCCGGGCCGGGGTGGGGTGGGGCTGAGCGGGCGAGGAATGCTACTCGGAGGTGGCGACGGCCAGGGCGCCGCAGCCGATCACCAGGGCGAGCACTGTCACCAGGACGATGCTCAGGATGGCGCCCGGGCGTTGGATCAGCGGTTTGCCGGGATCCAGGGGCGCCGGCAGCGATGCCGCGACGCCCGGCGTGGGCTGCGGCGGGGCGAGGCGCAGGATGCGACGCAACCGGAGGCGGTCCACGCCGAGGAAGATCGGAATGCCGATGATGCCGACTCCCCACCACGCGGCGAGCATGGTCTTGTTCGCGTGGTGGCGGTACACCGAGAGGCCGCAGTTGCGGCACATCCAGCCGCGTTGTGCGGAGACGACGTACAGGATCACGATGCTGGTCATCGACTGGAAGGACACGTGGGCGGCGGGGTGGCTGCCGCAGAACTGGCACTCCCCGTCGGCGGGCGGGCGGAGGGCCGGGGGCGGCACGGCCCCGGGCGTGGGCATCGTCGACATTGTGGGCTCCGAGGGGGCGACGGGTCAGTTGGCCGCTGCGGGGTAGCGGTCTCCGCCGTACTGGCGCAGGGCCGCCTCGACCTGGTCGCGCGACTGCTTGGTGCTCTTCAGGTCGGCGATGTGGTAGCCCCGCAGGCCGGTCAGCTCGACGTCGGGCGGCAGCGCCCGCTCGGTCTGGTCGGCGACCCAGACGGTCAGGATGCTCGGCTTCTCCAGCTTGCCGGCGTTGGGCTTCTTCTCGACCGCGACCCGGCTCACGTCCGACCAGGCGAAGTCCACGGTCGCCTCGCCCCTGGTCCAGCTGATGCCCCGCTCGCCGATGCGGACGGCGAATGCCTGGCGGCTCTCCCGCACCGCGCCCAGGCCGGCGATCAGGGCGAGCAGCGCCATCACGTAGCCGACCCAGTTGCCGAAGGTGAACTCCCGGCCCATCGCCGACAGGATCTCCGGCGAGAACGCCAGGAACACCGCCAGCACGAGCAGTGCCGGACCCTTGGCGTACGGCTTCCAGTTGCGTTCGAGCTCCATGGCGTACGTTCCTCCCCGTGCCTCCCCGAGCGGAAGGACGGAAGGATGCTAGCCAGCTTTCCTCGTTGACGTGATCAAGATTTGGTAGCGCGGAGGTGAAGGAGTTCGCCGATCCACCGCGCGGCCTCCCTCTGGGCGTCGAGCAGGTGCTGGCGGGCGTCAGCCACCTCCTGGTCGGCGTCCGCGTCGAGGTGGTCGCCCAGGATCGCCGTCCACCGTCGGCTCAGCTCCTCGGCGTACGTCGCCCTGCGCAACTGCTCGTCGAACTGGTACTCCAGTTTCACCATCCGGTCGACGTGCGGCCGGAGCGCCGGCATGATCCGCTCGTCGAGCCGGACGGTGGCATCGGGTCGGCAGGTGATGATGACGTCGCCGCGCTGGTAGCGCCACTCCGGCTCGTCGGCGAGCGCCCGCTGCAACGCCACCTCCAGATCACCTGCCCGATGCGGCGGTAGGTCCCGGGCGGCGTCGGCGGCGAGCCGGGTCAGCCGTTGGATCGCGTTCGGCTCGAAGTACTGCACGTACCAGCTCAACACCTCGGCGCGCAGGCTCGCCGGTGACGACCAGGCGAACGTGGCGCGGACGTAGAACGCGTACACGTACCCCCGGGCGGGGACCGCGATCAGCCGTGGCGCGTCGCGCTGTTCGACGAGCGGCCCCGGTGGGGACGGGCCGGCCCCGGCCCCGACGGGCGCCTCGTCCTGGAGCGCGGCCACCAGCCGGTCCCACGTCCGTGCCCACCACCGCCAACCCCGGACACTCACGTCCCGGGCGATGGTCAGCCCACGGACGCCCCGCCGACGCCACAGATCCGCGGGCCTCGGCCTCTCCTCGGGAGCGTCCGTCATGGCACCCCTTCACGGTCACCGATCCGCATGTCACGCTAACAACGGATGACCGATATGCCCGTAGCCGCGCCGATGGTCCCAGGTTGGGCCGGCGTCGGGAAACGCGCGATCCGCTCGCTCGTGGAGGGGGCGATCGCCCGGGGTTCACCGAGCATTGTGGAGCAGTTGGGGTGGTGGGGGCTGTCGCCGAACCCCGGCAACGGCGAGACTGACTCCGATCCGCCAACGACGCGGATCGATGGATCGGATGGTCTGGAGGCAGCCTGTGTTCACCCTCGTGTCCCCGCTGGCCACGCTCGGCGCGATCCGCCGGCGTACCACCACCCTCGCCCTGCTCCTCACCATGGTCGCCGCCGCGCTGGTCGGCCCGTCCGTGGTGACCCCTCGCCTGACCGACTCCGCGTCGGCGGCGGTCTATGGCTCCTGCACCGTCAGCCGGTGCGCGGATGCGCGTTCTGCCCGCTCCGGCTGGTCCGCCAAGGGCTTCCCAACCAGCCGCGGCTGGTACTCCTGGAGCGGCGGGCTGTCCAACTTCGCCGGCGGCCGGTTCTACAACTACGAGGGTCAACTGCCCACCAACGCCACCTACTACGAGTACGACGTGTATCCGCGTACCCAGGGCGCCGCCCGCGACGCGTACCGGATCGTGGTGAATCGCAGCACCGGGGTCACCTGGTTCTCGCCCAACCACTACACCGACTTCTACCGGCTCTGACCGATCCGGGCCGGCCGGCCGCGGTCGGCCGGCCCGCGTCGTCGCCCCGGTCGGATGTCGCCCAGTCCGATGCCGTCCGGTCCGATCAGGAGGCACATGATGGCCGATGAGAACGCGGGTCGGACACCCGACTGGCTGAACGTCCGCCGCGACGACACCCACGACGTGTCCGACGCGGTGGTGCTGGTCGGAGCCGCGACCCGGACCAGGAGCGACCTGTTCGCCGCGCTCGCCGGCGCGCTGGCCCTGCCGACGTACCTGGGGGACACCTGGGACGCCCTCTCCGACGTCCTCGCCGACCGGCTCGACGCCGGCCCGCTCACAGTGCTGATCACCGACGCCGGCCAGTTGCTCGCCGACGAGCCGAGCGATCAGTACGCCCTCCTGCTCGCCGTGCTCGACGACCTCGCCACCAGCGCCCCGCACCCGCTGCGCGTCACCCTCGACCGAAACCGACTCTGAGGTATACCGCTCTGCGGGGTGGCATGCCTCGGCCCCGCGCCGTGCGCCGACGGCAGCCGTCTCGCGCCGAGGACGGCCGTCTGAGGGCAGCCGGTTGAGGGCCGGGCACGCGGTTGGGGACGGCGGGCGGCTGTGCCCGTGCTCAGTTCCCGACAGTCCGGGGCGCCTCCCTGCGCGGTGACGGTGGTGGTGACGCTCGGGTGACGGCCCCTTCGCGATCCTCGTGCCCAGCCGGGCGGTGTGCCCCGGCCGGGGCAGCGGGGAGGCCGGTGCGGTGGACTTCGTCGATCAGGTGCTGGTGCGGTTGGCCGATCCGGGCACCCGCGCCTCCGTCTTCGACGACGCGTCACTGGCCCACCTGGTCGAGGCCGCGTACGACACCGAGGCGATGCCTGTCGCGCCCCCGTACGCGGCGGTCTTCGACGAGCTGACCCTCGGCTTCGCCGCCGCGCCCGCGACGCTGGCCGAGGGGGAGTGGCTGGGCTCCGGCGGCACCACCCGTACCGAGCTGCGGGTCCGGCTGCACGGTCTCGGCGGGTCGGCGCTGCGGATCGACGCGCTCTGGCGGGGCAGTCTGGTGGTGCGTACGAGCCTCGCGCGGGACCGGGTCGAGGACCTCGACGTGGCGGTGCCCGCCTTCGACGTCGACCCGCAGATCATCGCCGACCTCGGCGCGCTGCCGACCGACCCGGCGCTGCTGGAGACCGAGCGTCGTACCCGACTGGTGGCCCGGCTGCGGGCCGGCCTGCACCAGCCGACCGCCTTCACCGACGCGCACCTGGACCGGCTGCTCGCCGGCGTGGGCGCCGCGAATGCCGGTGATCTGGTGGCGCGGATGCGCGGGCAGGCCGCCGGGGCCACCGTGAAGCTGCGCTACGCGGACCCGCCGGCCGCGCCGCCCACGCCGCGTCCGCTGCCGTTCGCCGCGGCCGTGCTGATCCGTGATCGGGGTTTCTCCCTCGCCGACCTGCTCGTCGAGACGCGGCTGGTCCGGGCCCGCGCCGAGGAGTTGGGTCTGGAGACGCCCGCGCCCGACGACGTCCGGCGGCGGCATCGGGTGGTAGCCGTCTGGGTGGTTCCCATCGAGACGTTCGACGACGACGGCTGGCCCGGCGGCGACGCCGGCACCAACGTGCAGAAGCGGGCCGCCCGGTTCGCCCGCGCCGGCCAGTGGCTCGCCCGTAGCGGCATCGGACTGGCCGCCCTGACGACCTGAGACTCCCGGCCACTGGCAGCACCAGCGGCAGGCAGCCGCACAACTACCGCAGCAGCAACTTCGTCCGGGAGGACCCGTGGCACCGACAGCAGCATTCCCGTTCATCGAGGTCCGGATCGTGCCGCCACCGGCGCCGCTGGCCCAGCGCTCGCCGGGCGTCATTGCCGTGGTGGGCAAGGCGCCCTCCACGGCCGACGGTGGTTCGGCGCCGGCGAACACGCCGGTGCGGATCGAGACCCTCGACGACGCGGTCACCAACTTCGCCCGCCGGCAGGCCGGCAACGTGGTCCGCAACGCCCTCTACAACTCCCTGGAACTGGCGTTCCTGCAGGACCCGCGCCCGGCGAAGGTGTACGGGGTCAAGGTGGCCGGCGACGACTACGCCGCCGCGCTGAGCGGTCTGGAGGCCGCCGACGACGTGACGATGGTGTCGCTGGCCAACGAGTCGAACGTCGGCAACCCGGCCGGAGCGGGGGCGCCCACCGGGTTGCAGGCGCTCAAGGCGCACGTGGAGACGATGTCGGCCGCCGGCCAACGGCGGATCGGTTTCGCCATGGTCAACCCGGCGACCGAGAAGGGCCCCACCTACGTCGCGGACGTCACCACCGCCGCGAACCCGCTCAAGAGCAGCACCAGCCGGATGGTGATGATCGCTGCCCGGGGCGCCGACGGTGACGCCGCCACCGCCGCGATGGCCGCCGTGGCCGGACTGCCGGTGCACCACAGCATCGTGCTGAAGAAGATCCGCGGGGTGGCCGTCCCGGTGGCCAAGCAGTACAGCCCGGCCGAGATCAAGGGCCTCTCCGAGGCCAACCTCACCCCGATCATCGACCCGACTCTGATCACCGGCGAGAGCCTGCACTTCGCCGACGGACGGCTGTTCACCTCCGACGCGAGCCTGCTGCACGTCGACCTGGTCCGCACCCTCGACCAGATCGAGTTCATGCTCCGCGCCGGCCTGATCGGCCTGGTCGGTGACGCCCGCATCACCAAGCCGGGCATGACCCTGCTCAAGACCCAGGTGGACGGCATCCTCGGCCCGCTCAAGCGGCAGGCCGTGATCGACGACTACGGGGTCGAGATCCCGGTGCTGGACATCCTCACCATCCCCGAGGTGGCCCGTACCGCCACCGACACCTCGATCGTCACCGCCGCCCGGGCCGACCGCACGGTCGATCTGGTCGTCACCGTCACGTACGGCCCGGCCGTGAGCCGCCTGCTGGTCACGCTCGTGGCCAAGTTCTGACCCGGAGGAACCAGACCATGGAGTGGAAGACCCGCCTCGCGGTGCAGTACACCAAGGGCACCGAGACGGTGTTGATCAGCCCGATCGACTCGTTCAGCCCGTCCTTCTCGCTCAACGTCGAGGCGCTGCACTCGTGCGAGGTGACCCACCTGGGCGCCATCCACGCGCCGGTGTCGATGAACTTCACGATGACAGTCAAGGCGATCGGGGACGTCGCCGGCCGGCTCACCAAGCTGGCCCTGGACGGCGAACTGTTCGACATCGCGCTGCTGGAGCACACCGGCGACGACTGGTCGTTCTCGTCCTTCGTCTTGCGGGACTGCCTGATCACCAGCGCCACACCGACCACCGCCACCATCTCCGGCGCCCCGGCGGCGACCTTCAGCGGCTTCAGCCTGGCCGCCTCGGTCGACCCGAAGACCGGCGACCCGTCCGTCCTGCCGTAACCGCGCGACGATCAACCGGAGGTAGCAGATGGCGACCGGATCTGGCCGCGCCGCCCGGGTCACCCGTACCGGGCTGGCCCTGGTGCACGCGGGTGAGCTGGTGCTGCCGGCGGCCGGCAGCGAGGCGCAGGCCGAGCAGGTGGCCGAGGATGATCGCGCGGTCATCGCGTACCACTTCCCGGTGGAGATCGAGGTGGTCGCGGCCGGCGGCGCCCTCGACGCCGACGCGCTCGCCGACCTCGCGCTGGCCCGCCTCGCCGAGCACCTGGACGGGCGGGTCTGACGGTGGCCATCTCGGTGCACGTGCCGGTGCGGATCCGGCTGGACGCCCGGTCGGTGACCGAGCGGCCGGCGGCCGTGACCGACGCGCTCGCCGCGGCCCTGGCCCGCGCCCTGGAACGCTCCCGGCAGGAGGTGGTCGCGCCGCGCGGCGGCTATCTGGAGGTACGCGCCGCGGCGCCGGACTTCCGCTGGACCGGCGCCGGCGCCGAGCGGGTGTCCCCGGACGGCCGGCGGGCCCTCGAGGCACGGTTGCGTCGGCGCATCGACGAGGTGATCGCCGCGGCGCGGCTGGACCCGGGGCTGCCGACCGGGGTGGCCGCGCCGCTGAGCCGACCGGCGACCGAGGTGTTCGACGCGTCTCGGATGCGGCACCTGCTGGCCGTCTACCGGGTGCCGTCCTACGACGACGGTGGTGACGCGGCCGAGGTGCCTGTGGACGGCGACGAGCCGCCCGGCGTCACCTACCAGTGGCTGCTGCGCCCGGCCACCTACCTGGCGGGCCACTTCGCCGAGCTGGCCCGCGAGGCGGTACGCCAGCACGGTGGACTGCCGTCGGGCACCCCGCAGGGTGTGATCGCCCGCGTCGTCGGCTCGGACGGGCGACAGGTCTGGGCGATCATGGTGACCACGACCCCGCTGTCGGTCCTCACGTTCGAGCGGTTCGGCGAGACGGTGTTCCGGGCCACGCCGCAGCCGCACTTCGAGGTGGAGGAGCGGGTGCCCAGCCCGCAGCCCGGGACGGTGCAGCGGCGGCCGGTAGCCGACCGGAATGCCCTGGTCGCCATTGTGGACGAGGAGCTGAGCGCCGACATCCGGCAGCGGCTGCGGACCGCCTCGCCGCGCGGCGAGACCACAAGCGTGGACGAGTACCAGGCGCAGATCGAGCGGGCCGTCGACGCGGAGGTGACCCGGCGGGTCGACGCGATCCTCGCCTCGGTGGGCGGGGCGACGCCTACCTGCCTGGTGGTGGTCAGCATCGGCGGGGTGTCCCTGCTGCTGGTCGGCACCGAGGAGACCGACGCCACGATGCACTGGACCGGCACGGCGAACCTGCTGCCGATCACGGTCGAGCAGCACCCGGCCGCCCCGCCGGACCCGAACGCCCCACCCGGCGGCGGCATCGGCGACGGCACGGGGCCGGGCACGGGCGGCACCGGCACGGGCACCGGGTCCGGCAGCGGGCCGGGCGGCACGGGCGGCACCGGCGGCAGCGGAACGGGCAACGGCGGCAACGGCACGGGCTCCAGCCCGGGTGGCGGCACCGGTGACGGTGGCGGCGGGCGGCGGGGCGGGTTCGTCTTCGACCCGAGCAGCCCGAGCGCGCCGGCCGGCGCCGAGGGCAGCCGGTTCCCCGTCGTCGGCGCGGGGCACTCGGCGATGCCCGCCTGCGCGTCGTTCAACGGCGAACCGGAGCTGGCCGCGCTCGGTGCGGACGGCGACGAGCTGCGCCGGCTGATGGACGACATCGCGTTCCGGTTGCAGATGGGTGAGCCGTGCCGCTACCCGGCGAACTTCTGCCTCCAGGCCGCGGCCGTGCTGCGCGGCCGGGCCGCGGCCATCAGCCTGCTGGTCGGCGCGGCCGAGCGCGAGGCGTTCACCCGGCCCGTACCCCAGGGGACTGGAGGGCTGGGCCCGCTGGACTTCCGGCCGGTCGCCTCGCCCGCCGTGCAGTTCCTGCGCCACCTGGCCGGCGTGGTGCCCCGCCTGGATCACCTCGCCCAGCTCGTCATGCGCCGCTACAGCCAGCCCGAGCACTTCGCCCGCGTCCAGGGTGGCTGGATCGACTCGTCGGCCTCCTGGAACCTGCACTTCGTCCAGGCGTTCAGCCCGGCCGTCAAGGCCGCGGTCGGGCAACTCTTCGTCGTCGGCAGCCAGGCCATGCTCGTGCAACTGCTGCTCAGCTCGCGTACCGGCATCGACGCGCGGATCGCCCGCTTCGACCAGTACGCGCCGATCTTCGAGCGGTTGATCGTCTCCCAGCTCACCGACTACGCCGAGCTGCAGGGGCTGCGCGAGCGGCTGCGCCGCCACGAGGCGGCCCGGTGGACGGCCGCGCACACCGACGCCGGCGGTGGCGTTCTCGCCACGGTGAGCGTGGCCAACCCGTCCACCGCCTGGTACGGGGCGGCCCGCGCCATCTCCAGCGCGTTCCTCGCCGCCGAGGCCGCCCTGACCAGTCCCGGCGCGGCCGGCGAGATCGTCGAACGCGACGGCGTGACGCGGATCCGCGACTCCCACGCGGTGCTGTGGACCCTCGCCGAGATCGAGCAGGCGCTCGTCATCCACCGCGGCGAGGCCGAGGGAATCGACCCACTGGTCAAGCAGATCACCGACATACCAGACGTACTGGCCCGCTTCGCCGGTGACCGGTCGGCGATCCGCGACGAGCTGTGGCGGGTGCTGCAGGACATGCGGCGCAACAACACCGAGATGCTGGGCCGCGCCCGCACCGACGCGCGGTTCGCCTTCCGGTCCAGCCGGATCAGCGAGCACATCCCGTCGGCCACCATCCCCGGTGGACGCTTCGCGTTGCAGGGCGTCCACCTGGTCACCCACCAGCAGCTCGGCGAGTTCTTCGGCGGCAACCTCTACTACGCCACGGGCGTCGACGAGCTGTTCGGCACCGAGCTGGGCCGGGAGGCGCTGAGCGCGTTCGCCATCATGGTCGGGATCATCGCGCTGTCGCTGCTCTGCCCGCCGCTGGGCTTCGTGGTCGGGGTGGCCGTCGCCGCCGTCGACGTGGCGCACGCCCACCAGCGTGAGCGCCTCTACTCCTCCATGCTCGACCCGGAGCTGGTGCTCACCCGCACCGAGGTCGAGGTCGAGCTGTTCGCCGCGTACCTCGGTCTGGCCCTGTCGCTGATCCCGGAGGCCGGCACCATCGGCGGCGCGGCCGTGCGCGGCGGCCGGGTCGCCCTGCGCTTCGGCGTCCGCGCGGGGCTGCGCACCGCCCGGGGGTACGTGGTACGCCGGGTCACCCGGCAGATCGTCGAGGCCGCCTCCCGGGACCTGCTCCAGGGGTTCCTGACCGAGATCCTGCTCAACGAGGTGCTGGAACGGGTGGTGCAGAAGCTGATGGAGCCCGTGTTGGCCTACGTGGAGCGGGAGGCGATGCTCAACGGCGCGGTCGGCGGCCCCGAGGGCGCCCGGTTCATCCTCATGGTGCTCGACTCGCCGCACGCCGCCGCGTCCGGCCCGCGCGTGCCGGAGGTGCGGCAGTGACCGGGCCCCGCCGGTTCCGCGCCGGCCGGTTCCTCGACGCCGCCGCCGTGCACGCCGCCGCAGACGCGAACCCCCGGCTGCGCCAGTTTTTGCGGACGGTGGCCGCGCACAGCGAGGCCGGCGAGGTGCGCTCCCGCCGCCTGCTGGAACACCTCATCCGCCGCATCGTCGACGACGTCGGTGACCTGCACCTGGGCAACGCGCTCAACCGGCTGGAACGCATCGCCGTGCTGCGGGACAACATCGCCGCGATCCTCGACCACGTGTTGGAGGGCGGCACCCTCCCCGACGGGGTGCGGGTGGCGACCCTCGGGGAGTACTTCGACCAGCTCAGCACCGAGATGCGCGAGCTGAGCCGACCCCGCGACGGCATCGTGGGCGACGCGCCGCTGCGGCTGGCCGACGACTCCGCCGCGTACGCCGAATCGCTGCTACGCGAGTTCGACGGTGGCGGCGCGGCCGGCCGGCACGTCGAGCCCACCGCCATCGTCGGTGACGCGTTCCGGGCCATGCCGGCGGACCGGCAGGCCGCGCTGCGCCGTGCCGCCGAGCTGGAACCGGCCGCGCTGTGGCACGCCGTGGCCGCCGAGTCCGAGGCCGGCAAGCGGGCCGCCGTGGCGGACCTGGAGACCCGGCTCGGTGGTCGGCTCACCCCCGACGAGGTGGCCCGGCTGCGGACCGCCGTCGACGATCTCGGGCGGGCCCGCTCGCGCGGCGTGCAGATGAGCGACGCCCGGCTGGCCGAGGCCCTGGCCCGCATCGCCGACCCGGACCTGCGGGCGGTGGTGGCCGGCGGCGATGTCTGGCTCACCCAGCAGCTCGCCGTGCACAACCCGGAGGCACTGGCGACCCTGTGGCGGCGCTTCCGCGACCAGGGTGGCCGCGCCGACGACCGCGCCGGCTTCCGCGCCTACCTGCGCCACGACATGGTCACCCACGGCCGGGGCGTGCTCGGCGAGTACACGGCCGCGTTCTCGATCAGCAGCATCGAACTGTTCCTCAAGGGCCCGGACGCCGACGTCACTGCCCGCGGCACCGACCTCGTCGGCATCGGCCACGACGGCTGGGTATGGCTGATCGACGACAAGTCGCACCGAGTGAGAAGCGTCAATGGGGTCACCGCGCTCACCGACAACCTGGTCACCAACCTGCGCCGCGACGCCGCCGACTTCCGCGACGCCATCGCTCGGCTGCAACGCGACGACTCCGGCTTCACCCCCGACCCGCGGATCCTCGACGCGATCTTCCGCATCGAGGACGCCGCCGCCGAGATCGAGCAGATCAACCTGCGCGGCGCCGAGTCCACTCGTTCGGCGCGGATCAGGCGGGCACTGCGGCAGCGCAAGCTGCGGCTGCGGGTCACCAGCGCCGCCGGACAGGTTCGCGAGCTCACCGAGGCGCTGCGTGAGCTGGGTCTGGCCGTCAGTCCCACCCGCACGCCGGTGCCGCCGCCACCCATCGGAGGGCGCTGAGCATGGCCATCACCAGCAGTTTCATGCGGTACGGCACAGTGCCGTCGGCGATCATCAGCGACGGGGTGCTGCCGATCCCGCTCTGGGCGGTCACCGCCATCTCGCTCGCGCAGACGTACCACCTGCCGCCGATCGGCTCCACCGCGCACAAGGCCATCGTGGCCACCCACGACGACACCATCACGCTGACCGGCGTGCTCGTCGGCGCGGAACGCTACGCCTGGAAGTTCGCCCTGGAGACGATGGCCGAGGCCAGCAAACGCGGCACCGCCCTCGCGGCGTACTCCGGTGGGAAGTTCGGCGGGCTCATCCTCGTCACGTCGATGACCATCCGCACCGACATGCAGGTGCAGTCGCTGACCTTCAACGCCTCGGCCGCCCGCCGCGACGTCCTGGACACCACCATCACCCTCGTCCACGTGCCCCGTCCCAGCCTGCTCGGCAAGCTGCTCGACGTGGCCAGCATCGGAGTCGGCGCGCTCGCCGACGGGTTGGGCAACTGATGCCACCGTTCCCGATCGACCGTTACCTGCTGCCGGAGACGCCCATCGAGGTGCCCGCCGGATTCACCGAGGTCCGGCAGAGCCTCACCGCCGGCCTGCCGCACCGCGTCGAGCTGGGCGGCGGCGTACACGCCGTGCTGATCCTGCCCACCGGGCTGGCCCGGCAGTGGCTCGCCACCGATCCCCTCGCCGTGGTCAGCACCTCCGCCGACGACCTGATGCCCCGACCCGCGCCGCCCGCCACGCCCCGGACGCCCGCCCTGGTCGGCCGGGTGCCGCTGCGCCTGGTCGTCCGCCAGGGCACCCGGATCCTCGGCTCGGTGCCGCTCGCCGCGGGCCTGCGCCGGGTCTGCCCCGACGCCGGCCCGGCAGCCACCAACGGATCCACCCCGGTCGCCGTCGAGGTGGTGGTGCTCGCCTGGCTGCTGCACGCCGGGACGGTACGCGGCTCCGGCGACTACGGCTCGACGCTGACGCTGGCCTGGCGCCCCGCCGACCGCGCGGTCGACACCTTCGGGCCGCCGCCGATCAACGAGTTCGTCTGGCGTCGCCGCCCACCGGCGCAGCGCGTCGAATCCGAGCTGGGCCCCGGCAGGTTGCGCTACCGCTACCTGCTCGACAAGAAGATGCGGAGGGTACTGCGGTGACGCTCACGCCGTTCCAGACCGGCCAGGTGCGCCAGGGCGCGGTCGGCAACGACGCCGGCTGGACCCTGACGTTTCACCGGGAGACCCCGACCGGGCTCAGCCCGGACGTCGCGCTCACCCTGTCCAGCGCCGACTACTACGCCGCCATCGACGCCGCGCTGCCCGACGGGCTGGGTCCCGGCGCGTACACGATCACCGTCCAGGGGCTGATCGACGAGCACTTCGCCGCGCTGCGCACCGCCGAGGGACAGCCGCCGCTGGTCGCGAAACTGCACCTGTACTGGCGCGACGCCAACACCTCCGTCGGCGCGTTCTTCACCAACCTGGTCGGCGTCAACGCCGGCCCGACCCCGGCCGAGCTGACCCAGGCACTCGTCGCCGTGCTGCGGGTGACAAAGGTGCGCCGGCTCACCGGCGAGCGGACGTACGACACCGAGCTGACCCTGGTCGAGCAGGCGTACGCCCGGCTCGGGCAGCGCGTCGCCGAGCGGTTCGAGGCGGCCACCTTCACTGCCGCGATCCGGGCCATCGGCGAGCGGACCCGGGTCGACGTGACCGGGTGGGGCGCCAACCCGGACGGCACGATGACCCGAGGCGCCACCGAGGCGGCCGGCGACGAGCGGGTCGCCTTCGGGGCCGGGCTGCTCTACCGCGCCGCCCTGGAGCGCATCGGTGGCGCGTTGCAGCAGTCGCTCAACGCGTACGGGCGGGGGATGCTGCTGATCCGCGACGGCACCGTGCACGTCGGGAAACGCCCGATCCCGTACCCGGAGGGGGAGCCGAAGCCGCTCACCCTCGCCACCGGCCTGCTGGAGTGCACCGAGAACGGCACCCAGGACACCGACCCGTACGCGGCCACCGAGGCCGGCGGCACCGCCGCGCCGCGCCGTCGGGCGTGGACGCTGACCCTCAAGGGCCGCCCCGACCTGAAGCCCGGCGACCTGGTGCGCTTCGATCCGCCGGCGACCGACGAGGCCACCACTCTGGGCAGCGTCGGCGCGGCGCTGCTCGGCTCATTCGCCGCGCCGTTCGCCCCGTCGACCGGGGAGCTGGGCGCCGGGGCGAAGCTGCTCTACCTCAGCGCCGCCCGGCACACTCTGTCGCGTACCGCCGGGTTCGTCACTGTGGTGCAGGGCGTCGAGATCGCCGCGCCCGCTCAGGCCTGGGACAGCTGGAGCGACGCGTCCGGCGTGGGCCCCGCCGAGCCGGCCGGCCCGGCGTCGTCGCCCGGGGTGGCCGCCGCCGAGGCGGTCCGCCGGGCGGCCCGTGCGGCCCGGGGCGAGACGCGCGGCCTGGAGATCGGCGAGGTCCGCGCGGCGGCCACCAACGCCAGCGGCGCGGTCGAGCCGCCGGCACAGACCGAGACGGTGTGGGAGGGCCTGGTCCGCCCGGACGGTCGCCCCAACGGCGCCCGTCGCCTGCCGGTACGCCGCGAGCAGCCCGCGCCCCTGCCCGGAGTGACCTACCTGACCCCGTTCGCGTGGGGTGGTTGCGGGCTCATCCTGCCCCGCTATCCGGGCACCCGGGTGGCCCTGGCCTATCGCAACGGCGCCCCGGACGACCCGGTGGACGTGGGCGCGCTCTGGCCCACCGGGCACGCCCCGGTGTCCCAGCCGGGGGACTGGTGGCTGTCGCTGCCGGTCGGCGTGGCCAGCAACAGCCGCTCCTCGATCGCGGACGCGGTGGTGCCCGCCGACCACAACGGCAAGGTGGTGCACGACCTCACCGACGGCGACGGCAACCGGGTCATCGAGCTGGGTGAGCTGACCGTGCGGGTGGGCCGGGCCCAGTTGCAGGAACGCGGTCAGCGCCCGGCCCGCACCAAGGAGGCCGGCAGCATCACCATCGAGCACGCCGCCGGCGGGTCGTCGATCGTCATGAAGCAGGACGGCTCGATCACCATCACCGCCACCCAGATCGACCTGGACGCGGGCAACGGCGCGGTGAACATCAGCGGCGGCACCGTGAACATCGCCGCCGCCGACGTCGACGTCCAGGTCGACAACGCGATGAACGTCCACTGAGGAGAGCGAGATGGCATTCGTGCTCACCACGTCGAGCGACGTGCACTGCCCCAACTCGGGGAAGGTCACCCCGGCCGGGCAGGGCAAGCTGACCGTCGGCCACGCGCCGGTGGTCCGCCTCGACGGCATCAGCGGCAAGTCGGTGGCCGGGTGCACCATCACCACCAGCAACTCCACCAAGCAGTGCAGCACGGTGACCTCGGCGACCGGCGCCGCCGGCAAGCTCAAGGTCGGCAACGTCGCGGTGGCCCTGGGCTCGCTCAGCGGCGCCACGGACGGCTCCAGCCCCGGGCTGGCCGCCAGCGCCGGGCAGAGCAAGCTGAAGGCGGTCTGAGGTGGACCGTACCGAGCGGGAACGGCAGGCCGCCCAGCGCCGCTACCTCGGCTGGGGTCTCGCCTTTGAACCCACCATGCCGGGGGTGGACCTGGCCCGCGACATCGTCTTCGACGACGGCCCGAACGGCCGCGTGCTGGCCCTCGTCGAAGGCACCGGCAACGTGGCGCAGAGCCTCGCGGTGGCGCTGACCACGCTGCGCGGCTCGAACGTCTTCGACGCCACCTTCGGCTTCGACGGGCTCAACGCCCTGGCCGAGCAGATCGAGCCGAACCTCGTCCGCGAGCAGGTCCGCATCGGCATCATCACGCTGCTCGACCGCGATCCCCGCGTCCGCAAGATCGTCGACGTGAACCTCGACGACGGCCGGCTCGGCGCGGGCCGTGCCGACGACGCGGCGGCGGCCGCGCTGCGGTCCTCTCGCACCCTCCAGGTGCAGGTCCAGTTCGAAACCATCACCGACGACCGGCTCTCGGTGCATCTCGGGGAGCTCCCCAGTGTCTGATCCGACCCTACCGGCCGAACTGGCCGACGTCCTCGCCGTCGACGCCGCCGCGCTGCGGGCCACCGGCTCGACAGGCTTCGGCATCGTCGAGACCGGCTTCGTGCCGAAGTCCTTCGCCCGGCTGCTCGCCGAGAAGCTGGCCACCGCCCGCCTGCTCTTCGGCGAGGACATCGACCTGACCAGCGGTGCGGTCCTGCGCAAGACACTGGAGTTGGCCTCGCTGGAGGACGCCCGACTGTGGGCGATGTGCGGCTCGTTCTACGACAACACGTACGCGGTGTCGGCCACCGCCGAGGCGCTGACCCGCCTCGGCGAGGAGCTCGGCACCCCCCGGCCGCACCTGCAGGCGCGGGGCACGCTGAAACTGAAGCTGAAGGCCGCCCTGCCGGCCGGCCGGACCCAGCTCACCCTGCCCCGCGGCGCGCGGCTGTCCACCCCCGGTGGGCACCACGTCGCCCTCGACGAGACGGTGGTGCTCTCCGCCGCCGTCGGCGAGCGCGAGCCGGCCGTCGCCGCCTTCTACCCCGGCCCGACGCACAACCTCGACCCCACCCAGGCCAGCCAGAAGATCGACCGCTGGAACCGGGCCGACACCCTGCTCGCCGACCTGAACGCCGCCGAACTGGCCGCCGGCGAGGAGCTCGTGGAGATCACCCACACGGTGGCGCTGACCGGAGGTGAGCAGCAGGTCTCCGACGCCCGCTACCGACAGCTCCTGCTGGCCGCGCCCCGCTCGATCTGGACGGCCGAGGCGATCGGCCTGGCCGTGGCCACCGTGCCCGGCGTACGTCAGGTGCAGGTCTTCGACGGCCGGGGCGGGCTGGACCTCAACCAGTCCATCTTCGGCAACTTCAACTTCATCGAGCGGGTCTTCAGCACCGAACGCGACCTGGGTAACCCGTACTACGTCACGGTGCTCGTCGCGCCGACCGCCGCCGCCATCTGGGACGGCCCGGACGGGCTGCACGCCTCCGTCGAGTCGGTCATCGAGGACCTGCGTCCGGTGGGCATCTTCGCCTCGGTGGACCGGGCCGACGAGGTCGGCATCGGCGTCGAGGCGGACCTGGTGATCCGTGGCCTGCCGCTGCCCACCGGCTCCAAGGAGACGGTGAACGCCTCCACCGCCGCCTCCGAGCTACGCGCCCGCCTGCACGCCCGACTGCGCCGCTACGTCGACGAGCTGCCCTTCGGTGAGCCGGTCCGGGCCGCCGAGGTGATCTGGACGTTGATGAACGAGCCGGGCGTCGCCGACGTACGCGGGCTGCGGCTGGTCCGCTTCCCGGCCGACTCGGCGGTGGTGGTGACCGGCAGCGCGCCGACCGGCGACGGGGTGCAGCGCCTTCCGGTCGGGGACAACGCCGTGCTCGCGGCGAACCAGGTGCCCGTCTACGTCGACCGGGACGATCCCCGGCCGTTCCGGATCGTCTGAGCGGGGGCGCGATGACCGACCTTCGGGTGCCGGTGGACGGGGCCGACCCGTCCGTCGAGCAGAACCTCATCGACCAGTTGGAGGGCCCGTACCCGGGTGCCGTGCGGCGGGTGGTGGTGCCGGTCGAGGTCACGGGCGTCGCCGCCGTGGACTGGACGACCCGGCATCCGCTGCTCACCGTGGTGCTGCGCCGGGACCTCGCCGAGGAGACCGTCCGGGTGACGGTCACCCTGGACCCGGGCGGCGCCGACGAGCGGGCGCTGCCACCGGCGGTCTTCGCGCCCTGGTCGGCCAGCGGCGCGTCGGTGCCTGCGCACGTGCCGGACACTGCCGCCGAGCCGCTGGTCGCGCCGTTCACCGTCGCCGTGGCCGTCGACCGCGCGGTCGACGACGACGCCGCCGCCACGGCGGTCACCGGCGCGGCACTGGCCGAGCTGGTCGAGCTGGCCGTGCTGGAGGGCAACATGGGCCGGCTGCTCTACCTGGTGACACACGAGAAGCACCGACTGCGTCGGACCCTGCGGGAGGTGCACGCGTACCGGACCCTGGCGCACGCCCGCCGGGACGCGCTGGACCGGATCGGCGCGGACGTCGGGGTGGCCCGCTTCGTCGACGAGCTGGTGCACGAGCCGGCCAGCGGCGAGGTGTACGCCCGGCGGCTGGCCCCGCCGGCCCGCGAGCCGGACGCGGCGTACGCCCACCGGTTGGGGCTCTACCGGCGGTTCCTGCTGCCCACCCCGGGCGGGGTGCGGCGACTGCTCAACGGCCCCGGTGCGGACACCGACCCGAACGCGGGGCTCTTCGCCGACCTGCCCGGCGGCGCCCGCTTCACGCTGCGCGAGGACGACGACCGGTTCGCGGTGGCGATCCGGCTGGTCGCCGCCGGTGACCCGCAGCACCGCACCAACTTCCTCGCCCAACTGCGCCGCGACCGCCTCGTGCTGCCCGCCAACACCCCACCGAACAACACCGTGCACGCCGGACGCGCGTTGCCGGCCAGCCGGCTCGCCGAGGTCACCGCGCTGCGCGCCAGCCTGCGCCAGTCGTACGCCTTCGACAGCGCGCACGCCGTCGCGCCGCCGCTGGCCACCGCCCTGGACCGGGCCGGGCGGGTCTGCCGGGCGCTCGGCTCGACACTTGTGTGGCAGGTGACCCGGGCCCAGGACGACGCCGGCGGCAGCCGCTACGAGCTGGGTCTCGGCGTGGACGTCAGCTGGCCGACCCCCGCGCAGGCCACCGACCTGCGCAACCGGGTGCTGGACACCGGTCGCGCGATCACCGCCGACCGGACCGCCGAGGCCCTGATCGCCGCCGCCCGCGCCGCCGGTGTGCCCACGGTGGCCGCCGACGGCGAGGTGGCCTGGCTGTGGCGGGTGTGCGGCGTGCAGACCGCGCACCGGATCAGCACCACCAGGATGTACCTGTCGCACCTGCCCACCCGTGGGCTGGCGGTGACCGCGCCGACGGTCGCCACGGTCGGCGTGGACGTGGCCGTCGAGGCGCAGTTCCACGCGCCGGGCGACCCGGGCGGCAACGCGCTGCTGCTGGCCGGCCTGGCCGCGGCCGCCACGGCCTGGACGGGCGCGGGGGAGCCGGCGTGGACGCCGCTGACCGACGCGGCGGCCCGGACCCGGTGGGCGGGCGTACCGACCCGGCCGGCCGGGCAGCCGGTCGACGAGGTGCTGGCCGCCGCCGGCCTGCCCGCGGTACGCGACCCGGCGCCCGTGGTGGCCGCGCTGAACCGGCTCCCCGACGAGCTGGTGGAGACCATCGAGCTGCCGGCGGCGTTGGCGTCCGCGCTGATCGCCGGGCAGCCGGCCGCCGCCGACCGGCTGGCCCGACTGGTCGGCCTGCTGCGCGACCAGCATCTCGCCGCCGCGCTGCCGCTCGTCGACACCGGCAACCGGGTGCTGCTGGTGTGCAGCGTGATCGGGCTGCCCCAGGCCGGGCTCAACCTGGCCGAGCGGCGGGCCACGGGCTTCCGCTGGTACACAGTCGGGCTCGGCGGCGGGACGGCGGAGATCAAGGCCGTCGGCGCGCGGACCACGCTGCGGCCCACCCACGCCGGGCTGGTGGCCGTGGTGGCGCTCTCCTACGTGCGGACCGGTCTCACCGACCCGTACGAGTTCCGGGTGGAGCTGCCCGACGGGGTGACGTTGACCCTCGCGCAGTACGAGCGGCTGATGAACGCGCTGATGCGGGTCTGCCCGCTCGGCGTGGAGATCAACACCTTCGGGATCCGGCGGGACCACGTCGACCTCGATGCCGACGGCGACGCCGAACCGCTGCGCCCGGCGGTGGCCCGGACCTTCCGCACCTTCCAACAGCGCCGGCACCGCGGCGTGTACGACCAGCTCTGAGAGGGACATCATCATGGCGAGCGAGATCAACTACGACGGGGTGACCGTCACCGAGCTGTACGAGGCGTTCACCAAACACGGCATCCCGCAGTCGGACGCCAGCGTGCTGGTCTCCTCCTGGATCTACGAGAACGTGGGCACCGCGAAGCGGGTGTTCAACTACGCCGAGCCGTTCTCGGCGGTGGAGCCGGGCTGCGCGCCGCCACCGTTCGCCCGTACCTTCGCGCACAGCGACTGGGTCGACGGCGAGGACGTCGTCCAGGCCGGGCAGACGCCCGGCGAACAGGGCTTCAACGAACGGTTCCACCGCATCGAGCACGACCTCGACCACCTCGGCACCGACCTGGCCAAGGCGTTCTCCTGCATGGCCGCGATGCGGGTGAGCCTGCGCCACCTGCTCGACGAGATCCGCGCCGAGATCAACAGGCTGCACTCCACGGTGCACGAGACCAAGGTCAGCCCCGGCCCGTACCAGCTCGAGCAGATCCCCAACTACATCGGCACGTTGGACTTCGGCAAGTACATGGGCACCACCATGTTCATGGACAAGAAGGTAAGCATCTGGCAGACCAAGGCCGGCACGATCGTGCTGCCCGCCGTGGAGACCCTCGGTGTGGACGTGGTCGCCGGCCCGAAGGTCCGGGGCGCCGCCTACCTGGAGCGGTACGCCGCCGAGAACGGCGACGTCCGGCAGCGCTTCCCGCAGGAGGTGAAGCTGACCGAGTTCATCCGTACCTTCGGCGAGGACGAGCTGGCCGACGGCCGGACCGTCCGCGACGTGCTGAAGGTGCTGCCGGCCGAGACCGCCTACCAGAGTGTGGACGCGATGTTCGCGGAGGTGAGCGAACGGGAGGCGGTGATCGTCCGGACCACTGTCGGCGCCCAGTCGGCGGTCGCTGCGGCGCTCGGCATCGAGTCCGAGTTGGAGAACGTCGCCGACGCCGACATCGCGATGCTCGCCGGGGTGCCGACCAAGGCCCGCGCGGCGCTGACCCGCGCCGGCATCAGCACGCTCGGCAAGCTGGCCGAGGCGCCGCCCGAGCGGGTGCTCGGCATCATGAAGGACGCGGGGGTACGCGCCGAGGTCGGCGACGCCGCCGAGTGGACCGGCTACGCCCGGACGCTGAGCAAGCTGCGCTGAACGGTCGGCACGGACTCCGGCGAACGGCTGATCCCCGTCGTTCGCCGGGTCGGTGTGACGACACTGCGCTGGCGCGCCGACCGTCCACGCCCGAGCGTGGAACTCCCACACCGGCGATCGGGTGCGAAGGGCGCAGGATGCCAGTTCACGAGGTGACGCAGGACCTCCGCTCCGGGGCGCACGAGGCCGGCGCAGGGCGGACGACCCGCTACACGCTGCGTCTGCTCGGCGGTTTCGGGCTGGAACGCGACGGCCGGTCCGTCCCGGTGCCGCAGGGCGCCCGCCGGCTGCTCGCCTACCTCGGTGTACGCCAGCGGTGCGCCCGCTGGGAGGCGGCCGGCACCCTCTGGCCCGGCTCGCACGAGGAGCGGGCCCGCGCCAACCTGCGCACGATGCTCTGGCGGCTGCACCGGGTCACCCCCGAGCCCCTCGTCGAGGAGGACGACCGGCTGGCCCTGGCCGCCGGCGTGACAAGCGATGTCGCCACCCTCGCCGCGGCGTCCGTGGCGCTGCTGGCCGGCGGGGTGCCGGCGGGCGTCGGCGCGGGGGTGCCGGCGCTGGCCACGGGCGAGCTGCTGCCCGGCTGGTACGACGACTGGGTGCTGACCGAGCGGGAGCGGCTGCGCCAGACCCAGCTGTACGCGCTGGAGGCGCTCGCCGAACGGCTCACCGCGCAGGGTCGCTTCAGCGAGGCGGTGCAGGTGGCGTTGACAGCCGTGCAGTTGGAGCCGCTGCGGGAGAGCGCCACCCGCGTGCTGATCGCGGTGCACCTGGCCGAACGCAACATCAACGAGGCGGTACGCCGGCTGGAGCTGTTCCGCGCCGACCTCGGTCGGGAGCTGGGTGTCGCCCCGACGCCCTGGCTGGAGCACCTGGTCCGCGCGGGCCTGCACACACAGGCGTTCGCGCCGGGCGTCGGTGGCGGTGTGCCGGCGTGATCCGCCGGACGCGGCTCAGCTACTAGCCCGCTGGGCGGCGTCCCTGGAGCGGGCCAGCTCCTCGGCGTGATCGCGGGCCCACGCCCGCGCGTGCTCGACGACGCCGAGCAGCGAACGACCGAGCGCGGTCAGCTCGTACTCGACACCACCGTCGTCGGCGCCGGCGACCGGGCGGCGGCGCACCAGGCCGTCGCGCCCCATCAGGGCCAGGGTCTCGGTGAGCACCTTCGTGCTGATCGGGCGCAGGTGGCGGCGCAGGACGCCGAACCGGCGCGGCCCGTCCTGGAGACACAGCATGATCATCGCGGTCCACTTGCCGCCGATCTGGATCGGAAACGTGCTCATCGGGCACGCGGGGTCGAAGGAGGGCAACGGCCCGACCGACTGGGTCACCGATCCAGCGTAGGTGGTCACGTTGCGGTAACCACAGGTGTGGGACCTACCGTCGTGGCCATGTCCACCACGTCACCAGCGCGACGGGTCGCGGTCCTCGGTGCCGGCGGCCGGGTCGGCCGTGCCGTCACGGCCGCACTGCTCCCGCACGGCCTGCACGTCGACGCCGTGCTCCGCCAACCTCACCGCCACGACCTGCCGCCCCACCCGAGCCTGCGCATGGTGCCCGGCGACGCCCAGCGCCCCGCGGAGCTGGCGTCGACGCTGCGGGCAGTCGACGCCGTGGTGCTGGCCGTCACGCCGTTCTCCGCCCCGCCGCAGTCGTTCGACGACTTCGACCTCGACTACTTCGCGGCCATCGTCGCCGGCATCGACGCGTCCTGGCGAGCGCCCCGTCGACGCCTCGTGGCGGTGGGGCTGGCCGCCACGCTGACGCTCGACTCCGGCACCGCGTTCATGGACGACCCGACACTGTTCCCGCCCGCGCTGACGCCGTTCGCCCAGGCGCACGCCCGGCACCTGCCCGCGCTCGCCGCCACGACGCTCGACTGGGCGGTCCTGACCCCGCCGGCCGGGTTCGGGACGCCTGACACGTCGGCGGCGGGGCGGGGGTACCGCCTGGTCGCCGAACCCCTCACCCGCGAGCAGGCGACCACCTCGCTGACGTACGACCAGTACGCCCGCGCCGTCGCCGACGAGCTGGTGCGGCCAAGTGTCCACACGGCCCGGGTCGCGGTGCTCTCCCGCGCCTGAACGCCGTGGGAAACGCCGCCGGTCAGCGCGAGTGGGCCGGCCGGTCGAGGATGGCGCTGAACCGCTCCTCGGCCAGGTCGAGCTGGCCGAAGATGTGGGTCTTCACCTCCGGCGACAGCGGGGTGTCCGGACGGCCGATCAGATCCCGGAAGAGCGGCACCAGCGGCCGGTACTTCTTGGCCGACGACACGACCTTCGGCCCGATCGTGTGGATCACCCCGACGCCGTTGTCGGTGAAGTCCGACACCTTGATCACCCGCGCCCAGGGTTCCCGGTCCAGGCTGACCGCCAGGTGCTCCCGGTACTGGACGTTGCGGTCGCGCTGCGGGTCGTACGCCGGGTTGGTGACGGCGGCGACCAGGGTGGCCACCCGCGGCCCGAACCGGGCGGCGAGCGCGGCCAGCGCCGCGTCGGTGCCGCCGTCGGCCAGCTCGGCCGGGTGGTCCTCCACCGCGTCGTGCAGCAGGCCGGCGACGATCACGTCGACGTCGCGGACCTGGTAGTGGTGCATCAGCCGGATGGCCACCCGCAGCAGGTGGTTGAGGTACGGCTCGCGGACCCGCCGGTCGTCACGGTGCAGCTCGGCGGCCAGGTCGAGCGCGGCGGTCAGGCGGGCCCGTTCGGCGTCGTCGAAGCGCTCGACCTCCAGTCGGAAGCGCTCCAGCAGGCCCGGTTCGCCGTGGATCTCGGTGATCGCGTGCATCGGCATGCTGCCCAGGTGCGGCGGGAAGTCCATGCGTCACTTATAGCCGATCTTTCCCCCGTCGATGGCCCGCTCGGTCGCCGACCCGACCGCGCGTTTCCGGGGTGATCGACTCGGTTTCCCTGTAATCGGGGTGTCCGGAGCGCTCGGGCACCGCGATATCAGGGAAACCGAGTCGATCATCGCGGGCAGCGCATCGGCGGCGCAGCCGGTCGCTCAGAGCGGCAGCCGATCGGCACCGGCGAGCGGGCCCACCAGGAGCGGAACCAGCGGCGCGGGCAGGACCGGGTCGCGGCGCAGGGTGGGCACCCAGCCGGCGTCGCCGCCCAGGTCGGGCTCGTGGGTCGCGTTGTACGCCGCCAGCAGGTCGACCGGCCGGGCGCGGCCGCCGCCCCGGCGCACCCACGAGCCCCGCTCGGTGAGCGCCGTGCCGCCCCAGTCGTAGAGCAGATCGGCCGGATCGAGGTCGGCGTCGAGGGCGAAGAAGTTGTTCTGCGCGTAGATCGCCGACTGCACACCGACGCCGAGGGCGTACTGGAAGCCTGGACCACCGAGCCGGTACAGGTTGTTGTGCACGTCGACCTGGCCGAAACGCACCCGGGGCAGCCGTTGCAGGACGCCGTCGAAGAGATTGTGGTGCAGGGTGACCTTCAGCCGACCGACGTCCGGGCCGACGGTGTTGGACGAACCGATGAGCATCAGCTTGTCCCGTCCGGTGAAGCGGTTCCAGGAGGCGGTGACGCCGCTCGCGGTGTGCGTGACGTCCAACGACCCGTCGTGCACCTGGTACGGCCGTCCGAAGTAGGTCGGCTGCGCGCTGTCCGGGTTGTCGCCGTCGGTGAACGTGTTGTGGTCGACCCAGACGTGCTCGCTGCGCCGTACGGAGATCTGGTCGTACTGGCTGTTCCAGTTGCCGGCGTCGCCGTCGGTGGGGGACCACGCCGGAAAGCAGTCCCGGGCGTCCACGAAGGTCAGGTTCCGCACGATGACGTTCGACGCCCGGTCGATCATGAGCGTGAGGCCGGTCAGCCGGGCGCCGCGCAGCCCGACGATAGTGGTGTTGGGGCCGACGTTGAGCTGCGTCAGGCGCGTCTGGTTGGCCACCGAGCGCACCCGGGCCTCCTCCAGCGGCCCCGCCGGCGGCACCCGACCCCAGACCGCCGGGTCGTACGCGGCCAGGTAGGCGTCCAGCCGGTACGCCGGGTCGGCCAGGTCCGCACAGCTCAGCGCGGTGCCGTCCGGCCCCTCGAAGCCGTCGATGACACCGTCGACGTAGATCAGTTTCGCGGTGCCGTCGGTGGCGTTGCTGGCGATGTCACCACCGAGCGCGGCGACCAGCCCGGCGCGGTCGTGCACCACACGCGTCCGCTCGGGCGCCGCCGCCGAACCGCCCGTGGTGCCGGCGCCCTCGGCCGCCCAGCCGTCCCGCTCGGGCAGCGCCTGCCGACCGAGTTGACGGGCCGACCAGGACAGCCGGTCTGCGGAGACGGAGTCGGAACGGGATGCGGCCGTCGGTGCGCCGACCAGCAGGAGGGCAAGCGCCATCGCGCCCACGAGGGGTGTACGCATTGATTGTTTCCGTTCGCTGGTGGTGTTTCGGCATCCACCAGGAACGGTAGGTTCACGCTTTTATGTCGGTCAATATCTATTGTTTGCAGGAATGTTGCAGTGGAGGCGGATCCACGACGGGCCGCCGAGGCGGATACCACGTTCGTGGTATGTCGACGGGTCCGGCGGTCCGTACAGTCAGGCGGTATGCGGCGGTGGGTCGTGGAGACGATGATCGTGGCGGCCGTGGGCGTGCTGACCGCGTACCGGCTCGCGACGACGCCTGTGGCGCTGGGTGACCGAGCGCCGGACCTGTGGGCGTACGCTGCCGCCGCCGTGATGGTGTTCGTGCTGCCCGTTCGACGGCGGTGGCCGGTCGGTGTGTTGATCCTCGTGGGCGGGCTCTACCTGGCCTACCACATCTACCACTACCCGGGTGGCGCGCCGGCGGTGCCCGCGTGGGTCGCGCTGTACTCCGTCGGTGCGGCGTCGCGGCAGCGCGTGGGTCTCATCGTCGCGGCGCTCTTCGTGCTCCTGGATGTCCAGGGGAGGGTGGCGGTGGCCGGCGCGAGGCCGTTCGACGCGTCGCTGGACAGCTCGACCGTCGTGTTCGTGGCGGCGTTGCTGCTCGGCGAGGTGGTTCGCGGGCGCCGGACCCAGCTGGCGTTGCTGGCCGCCGACCAGAGCCGGGCCGCCGAGCAGCGGGTCGTCGAGGAGCGTATCCGTATCGCCCGAGAGCTCCACGACGTCACGGCGCACACCCTGGCCGTGGTGTCGGTGCAGGCGGGCGTCGCTGCCGACGTGCTGGACGAGGATCCCGACCAGGCCCGGAGCGCGCTGCGCGAGGTACGCCGGGCCAGCCGCGAGGCGATGGTGGAGTTACGCGCGGCGGTGGGCGTGCTGCGCGACGGCACCCCGGCGGCCGGGCCGGAGCCGCCGACGCCCACGCTCGATCGGCTGCCCGCGCTGGCCGAGTCGACAGGTGCGGTCGTGACCTGCGATGGCGAGCCGCGCGCGTTGCCGCGGGCGGTGGAGACCACCGCTTACCGCATCGTTCAAGAGGCAGTGACGAACGCGCTGCGGCACGCCGGTGCGGCCCAGATCGAGGTGCGTGTCGGATACCGTCCCGACGGCCTGTGCGTGACGGTGCGCGACAACGGGCGGGGCGGCGTTCCGGTGGCCGGCAACGGGCTGCGGGGCATGGCCGAGCGCGCCGGCGGGCTGGGCGGGTGGGTTCGAGCGGGGCCGGCCGACGGCGGAGGCTTCGAGGTGCGGGGGTGGCTGCCGGTATGACGGTTCGGGTCCTGCTGGCCGACGACCAGACCCTCGTCCGCGCGGGCTTCCGGGTCCTGCTGGAGCGGGCGCCGGACATCGAGGTTGTCGCGGAGGCAACCGACGGGAAGGAGGCGATCGCCCTCACCCGAGCGCACCGGCCGGATGTCGTGTTGATGGACATCCGGATGCCGGGCACGGACGGTTTGACGGCCGCCCGGCGCATCCTCGCCGATGCCAGGCTGCCCAACGTACGTGTTGTCGTGCTGACCACCTTCGAGTTGGACGAGTACGTCTTCGCCGCGCTGCAGGCCGGCGCGAGCGGGTTCCTGCTCAAGGATCTGGAGCCGGACGAACTGCGCCGGGCGGTACGCGTGGTCGCCGCCGGTGACGCGCTGCTGGCACCCGCCGTGACGAGACGGCTCATCGCCGCCTTCGCCAGCGGTCCAGCAGTACCGGGCCTGGACAGCCTGACCTCGCGGGAGCGGGAGGTGGTCGGTCTCGTCGCCGACGGCCTGTCGACAGTGGAGGTGGCGGGCCGGCTGGGGATGAGCCCGGCCACGGCGAAGACCCACACCAACCGGGCGATGACGAAGCTCGGGGCTCGCGATCGGGCGCAACTGGTCGTGTTCGCGTACCGCAGCGGGCTTGTCGGCCTACCGCGACCGCGCTAGGCCGACGCCCACCGATGGCAGATCCGGTACGGGGACGCCGCTCGTAGCGTTCCAGTCATGTTTCTCATTCTTGGTCCGGCGTTGAATCTGCTCGCCGGCTTCTTCTGGCAGAACGACACTCAAGGCGTCACCGCCGGCACGATCATCGTGTTGTCGAACGCGTGCTGGCTCATCGGGCTGATCGGCTTGTTCGAACGGCTGCGGCCCACCACGCCGAGGTACGTCGCGATCGGGTTGCCGGTAACGGTGTTCGGCGCGATCGGTGGGGTGGCCTACGGCGTACAGAGTATTCACGAGGGACTGTTCGCCGTCTCCCACGCCGATGCGGTCGAGCGACTCGGCGAGCATCCGTTCGCCGCGTACGCGGTGTACTGGACGTGCGGACCGCTGTTTCCCATCAGCCTGTTCGTCCTGGGCCTCGTGCTGGCCAAGGTGCGCGTGGCGCCACTTCCGGTCGGCATCATGGTCAGCCTGGGCGCGATCGTGTTCCCGCTGAGCCGCATCACCCGGGAGGCGTCCATCGCGCACCTGGCGGACCTGTTCCTGCTGTTGCCGTTCCTCTATCTGGGGCTGCGGTCGCTGTCGCAGTCCCGTGTCGTACGAGGCCCCCAGCGTGACGGCGCGGATGCCGGAAGGCGCCCAGCAGGGCGGTGACGACGCCGGCCACCAGCAGGATCCTCGCCGTGGTGAACACCACCGCGTCCCCTGTGAGGCACGCATGCCCGCGCGGGGATAGGCCGATCGTCCCGCCTCGATCAGGTGATGAAAAGTAGGCCCCAACACCGATTCCGACCTACTTTTCATCACCTGATCTTCCTGCTCGCCGCACCCGCCTGGGGATGGGCCGTCAGCTCGGCCCGGTACGGCGGGGCGGCCCACGGCACGCCCCACTCGCTCGGCAGGGCTCCCTGCTCGGCGGAGCGGCGCAGCACGTCGACCACGCCGCGCAGGTGGCGGGCACGTTGTCCACCGTCGTCCACCACGTCGACCAGGTCGCCGTCGAGCAGCCGTGGCTCCGGTGCGGCCCGCAGCGCGTCCAGCAGGGCTGTGAACGGCGCGGTACGGGCCAGCGGGGCGATCAGCGGCACCCCGGCCGGGTCGGCCCGATGGGCGAGCAGGTTCTCCAGCAGGCCCCGTCGACCGGGGATCCGACGGGTCACCACGTCGCCGGGCAGGCGCAACCGGTCCGTCGGATACTCCAGCACCGCCTGTCCCGTCGTGCCGGTCACCACCACCTCGCCCGCGACGAACTCCTCGGCGACGAGGGTGACCGCCGCCAGCACCGGTGGGCCGGCCCGGAACCGCACCCGCAGCACCGCCGTGTCCTCCACCTCGATCGGCCGCACCCGGTAGCGCTCCACCTCGATGGCGGCCGGCCACGGTGGGGCCCCGCCCAGCGCCTCGGCGACGGCCAGGCACTGCATCACGGCGTGCGCGAGCGGGTTGACAAGCGCACCGTCCAGCACGGGCCGGCCGTCCAGGAACCGGCGACCGGCCCACGGGGAGCGGGCGTAGTAGGCGTCCGGCCGCTGCCAGGCCGCGACTGTCGCGATGCGGGTGACCGCGCCGAGCCGGCCGGCGGCCAGCGCGTCGGTGAGCGCGGTCAGTGCCGCCGAACCGAGCGCCTGGAAACCGATCTGGGCCACCCGGCCGGTCGCCGCCAGCGCATCAATCAGCTCCTCGTGCTCGGCCAGCGACAGCACCGGCGGCTTCTCCAGCAGCAGGTCCGCGCCGGCCGCGAGCGCGTCGCGGGCGATCGGCAGATGCGTGTGCGGCGGGGTGCAGATCACCACCACCTCCGGTCGGGTGGCGGCGAGCATCGCCCGATGGTCGGTGAACACCTCGACCCCCAGCGGGATCGGCGCCTCCGGCTCGTCGCGCACCGGTTGGACGTCGACAAGGGCGACCAGCCGCAGCCGGCGCTCGGCGTGCAGCGGCGCGATCACCCGCCGGTGCGAGCGGCCGTGCCCGTTCGCCCCGATCACCGCCACCGTGGTCGGCGGCACCGACCCGCTCACGAGACGTCGGCAGGCGTCGCCCGGCTCACCGGAGCGCCGGACAGCGCCGACGGAACGCCGGCCGGCGTGGCACCGCTCACCGGGCACCGGCCAGGGTCGCCTCGACGCCGTGTCGTCCGAGCGCGGTCAGCCAGGCGATGACGTCGGCGCGTACCTCGTCGTCGTCGGCGACCTCGGCCGGGATGACCTCACGCAGCGCGAAGACGGCGTCCACCGCGCCGGCCGGGCTCTGCGCGCCGGCGTCCAAGGCGGCCCGGATCGGCCCGGCGAGGGGGTCCTGCAACGGCAGCGGCGCGCCGTCGTCGGCGTACCCCAGCGCGAAGCGCAACCAGGACGCCACGACAAGCGCGCCCCAACGCGCGGACCGGCCGGCCGCGCGCAGGTCGGCGATGGTGTGCAGGATGCGCTGCGGCAGCTTCTGTGAGCCGTCCACCGCGACCTGGAGGGTCCGGTGCCGGATCGCCGGGTTGGCGAACCGGGCGAGGACCTGCTCGCCGTAGTCGACCACGCGCACCCCGTCGGGCGGCGTGAAGCTGGCCGCGACGTCCTCGGCGATCAGCCGGCGCAGCACATCGGTCAGGTGCGGGATCTCCAGGGCGTCGGCGATGGTCTCCCGGCCGGCCAGCGCGCCGAGGTACGCCACGGCCGAGTGCACGCCGTTGAGGCTGCGCAGCTTCAACCGCTCCCACGGCCCGGCGTCGTCGGTGAGCACCGCACCGGCGTGCTCCCAGCCCGGCCGGCCGCCGGGGAAGTCGTCCTCGATCACCCACTGCGCGTACGGTTCGGCGGCGACCGCGGCCAGGTCGGTCACGCCGAGCGCCCGGCGGGCCGCGTCGATGGTCTCCGGGGTGCTGGCCGGCACGATCCGGTCCACCATGGTGCCGGGGCAGGTCACGTTGGCGACCACCCAGTCGATTAGCCCGGCGGGCACCCCGGCTGCCCGCTCGACCGCCTGGTCGACCAGGCCGCGCAGCCGCCGGCCGTTGGCCGGCAGGTTGTCGCAGCTCACCAGCGCCAGCGGCCCGGCGTCGGCGGTGGCGCGGGCGGCCAGCCCGCGCAGCAGCAGCCCCGGCACCGTCGTCGGCGCCCGACCGCCGGCGAGGTCCGCGGCGAGCGCGGCGTCCGGGGACAGTCGGCCGGTCACCGGGTCGAGTTGGTACGCCTTCTCGGTGACGGTGAGCGTCACCACGCGTACCGCCGGGTCGGCGAGCAACGCGACCACGGCGTCCGGGTCGCTGGGGGCGTGCCGTACGCCGCTCAGCGCCCCCACCACCCGTGTGGTGCTGCCGGTGGCGGACAGGGTGCTGACGCTGAACAGGTTGTCCTGGGCGGCGAGCGCCTCGACCACTGCGGTGCTGCGCGGGGCGACGGCCACGATGCCCCAGTCGCCGCCGGCCGCGCCGACCGCCGCCTCGGTGTAGACGGCCTGGTGCGCGCGGTGGAAGGCGCCCAACCCCAGGTGTACGACGCCGACCGGCACCGTGCCCGGACGGACGAGTGGACGGGATTCGACGGGCAGGTGGCGCAGCACGCCCAGCCCGAGGCGGGAGGCGCCGACGGTCACTGCCATGCCGGGCCGTCCGGGAAGCGGAACTCGGCGATCGACGCCGGTTTCATCGTGGCGCTGTAGCCGGGCCGGTCGGGCAGCAGGTATCGGCCGCCGCGGGTGCGGACCGGGTCGACGAAGTGTTCGTGCAGGTGGTCGACGTACTCGATCATCCGCCCGTCCAGGCTGGTGCCCACCCGCAGGTAGTCGAAGATCGCCAGGTGCTGGACGTACTCGCAGAGGCCCACGCCGCCGGCGTGCGGGCAGACCGGCACCCCGAACTTCGCCGCCAGCAGCAGCTCGGCCAGGACCTCGTTGACGCCGCCGACCCGGCACGCGTCGACCTGCATCACGCCTATCGCCTCGGCCTGGAGCAACTGCTTGAAGATCACCCGGTTGGCGGCGACCTCGCCGGTGGCCACCCGGCACCGACCGCCTGTCAGCTCGTCGACGGCGCGGGCGATCCGCGCGTGGCCGAGGATGTCGTCGGCGTGGGTCGGCTCCTCGATCCAGTAGGGGTCCACCTCCGCGAGGGCTGTCATCGCGGTGATCGCCTGGTCGACGTCCCACACCTGGTTGGCGTCCATCATCAGCAGCGCGTCCGGGCCGATCTCGGAGCGGATGATGCGGGCCCGGCGCACGTCGTCGGCGAGTGGACCGCCGACCTTCATCTTCATGGCCCGCCATCCGTCGTCGTACGCCCGGCGCGTCAACGCCCGCACCTTGTCGTCGGGGTAGCCGAGCCAGCCGACCGAGGTGGTGTACGAGGGGAAGCCGTCGCGGTCGAGCGTCGCCAGCCGGTCGGTGAGGCCGTCGCGCCCCTTGTCGAGAATGGCGACTGCGTCGTCCGGCGTGAGCGCGTCGGTGATGTGGTGGAAGTCGACGCTGGCGACGAGCTCGTCGGTGGGCAGCTCGGCGAGGAACCGCCACATCGGTTTGCCGGCCATCCGGGCCCGCAGGTCCCACACGGCGTTGACAAGCGCGCCGGTCGCCATGTGGATGACGCCCTTCTCCGGGCCCAGCCAGCGCAACTGCACGTCGGCGCTGAGCGAACGCCAGAACGCCACCGGCTCGGCCGCGATCTCCTCGACGGTGCGACCTCGCACGTGGTGGGCAAGCGCCCGCACCGCCGCGCAGGTGATCTCGTTGCCCCGGCCGTTGGTGAACGTGAACCCGGCGCCGGTCGGCCCGGCGTCGGTGCCCAGCTCGACGTACGTCGCCGAGTAGTCGCCGCGGTTGACCGCGTCGGAGCCGTCGCCCCGCGCGGCGGTCGGGAACCGCACGTCGTGCACCTCGACGGAGGTGATGGTGACACTCACTGAGCCTGCCTCTCGTTCGCGACCGCGGGGCTCCGCTGCGCTGCGCTCCACGCGCTCACCTGTCGTTCCCCCCGAAGTTGAAGACCCGCTTCGGCAGCCGGTACGCCAGGTCCACGATGGTCTCGGCCGCCTCGTCCAGCGGCAGCCGGTGCTCGGCGACCAGCCGGGCCAGGAAGCCGGCGTCGACCCGGCGGGCCACGTCGTGGCGTACCGGGATGGAGCAGAACGCCCGGGTGTCGTCGACGAACCCGGTGGTGTTGTAGAAGCCGGCGCTCTCGGTGACCGTCTCCCGGAACCGGCGCAGCACCTCGGGGGAGTCCAGGAACCACCAGGGCGCACCGAGCAGCAGCGCCGCGTAGCCACCCGCGAGAGGCGCCAGCTCACGGGTGAAGGTGTCCTCGTCGAGGGTGTAGAGCACCACCCGCAGGCGGGGATCGTTGCCATGGCGCTCCAACAGCGGAGCGAGCGCGTGCACGAACTCGGTGGCCTGGGGGACGTCGCCGCCCACGTCGCGGCCGTGCCTGGCGTACAGCCAGCGGTTGTGGTTGCGCACCGCTCCCGGGTGCAGCTGCAGGACCAGGCCGTCGTCGAGCGACATCCGGGCGAATTCCATAAGCATGTGCGCCCGGAACGCCTCCGCGTCGGACGCGTCGGCCTCGCCGCGCAGGCCCCGGTCGTACAGCCGGGCGGCCTCGGCCGGGGTCAGGTCCAGGGTGCGGGCCGTGGGATGGCCGTGGTCCGACGAGGTCGCCCCGGCGGCGATGAACGCGGCCCGCCGGGCCCGCAGGGCGGCCAGATAACCGGTGTACGTGCCGGTGTCCGCACCGGCCAGCGCGCCCAGGCGCGCCACGTTGGACGACCAGCTCTCGTGCTCCATGTCCACCACGTCGTCCGGGCGGAACGTGGTGACCACCCGGCCGCCCGGCCCGCCCCACCCGTCGGCGGCGAGCTTGGCGTGCTGCGCGAGGTCGTCCAACGGCGACTCGGTGGTCGCCAGGACCTCGATGTTGAACCGTTCGAACAGCGCCCGGGGCCGGAAGTCCGGCTCGGCGAGGCGGGCCGCGATCTCGTCGTAGAGGGCGTCGGCGGTGGTCGGGCGAAGCGGGGTGTGCACCCCGAACACGGTGCGGAAGGTCTGCTCCAGCCAGAGCCGCGAGGGGGTGCCCCGGAACAGGTGCCAGTGCGCGGCGAACCGCCGCCAGATCACCCGCCCGTCGGTCTCCACCGGGCTGCCGTCGCGGGTCGGCACGCCCAGGTCCGACGGGGGTACGCCCTGACTGAGCAGCATCCGGGTCAGGTAGTGGTCGGGCACGATGAGCAGTTGCGCCGGGTCGGGGAAGGGCCTGTCCTCGGCGAGCAGGGCCGGGTCGACGTGCCCGTGCGGCGAGATGATCGGCTGCCGCGCCGCGTGGGCGTACAGCTCCCGGGCGAGCGCGCGTTGGCCCGGTTCGGAGGGCAGGAGCAGGTCGGTGTGGTCGGACGTCGACACGGGGTGAGGGCTCCTCGTCTCCTGGATCAGCGGGGGGTGAGCAGGTCGGCGACCCGGACGGGTTGCCCGGTCTCGAAGGACCGGTTGGCGGCCAGGCCGGTGAGCAGGGCCAGCGCGCCGTCGTCGGCCGTCGCGGCACGGTTCAGCGGATCGGGCTCGCCGCCGAGGAGCACCCGGGTCATCCGGGCGTCCGCGCCGCCGTGCCCGTGTCGGGTACGACAGTCGACCGGGATCTGCCGGGGCGGTTCCCAGAACGGGCGCACGGTGAGCGTCGCGCCGCCACCCTCGGCCGCCGCCTCGACACCGTGCAGCGCCGCGCCCTTGACCGCGCCGGCGGTGCCCCGGTCGACGAAGTCGTTCTCGGTCACCTCCAGCTCCAAGCGCCCCCGACTGCCGTTGACCATCACCCGGTAACCCTCCCAGGGGGCGTACGCGGTGAGGTGGTAGGTCATCGTCGCGCCGGAGGAGTAGCGGGCGAGCACCGCCATGTCGTCCTCGATGCTGACGCCGGGTGCGAACACGTTGCGGTCGCGCTGGTAGCCGTCCTCGGCCTCGGCGTCGAGGTAGAGCTCACGCAGCCTCGGGTGCGCGTCGAGGCGCAGCGCGAACGGGTCGTCGACGGCGGCGGGGGAGCCGTACGCCCGTTCGTAGTCGCGGGCGTAGCCGTGTCGGCGTCCGGCCTCGCCGTAGAAGAACAGGCGTCCGGCGGCGTACACCTCGACCGGGGTGGCCCCCAGCCACCAGTTGACCAGGTCGAAGTGGTGGCTGGCCTTGTGCACCATGAGCCCGCCTGAGGTGGCCTTGTCGCGGTGCCAGCGGCGGAAGTAGTCGGCGCCGTGCCGCACGTCGAGCAGCCACTCGAAGTGCACCGAGCCGATCTCGCCGACCGCGCCGTCGGCGAGCAGGCGACGGACCTGCTCGTGCAGCGGGTTGTAGCGGTAGTTGAAGGCGACGGTCACCCGGCCGCCGGTCTCGGTCACCGCGTCCAGGATGCGCCGGCAGCGCGCGGCGTCCACTGTCATCGGCTTCTCGGTGACCACGTCCCGGCCGGCGCGCAGCGCGGCCACCACGTACTCGTCGTGGGTGACGTCCACACTGGTGACCAGCACGACGTCGACGCGTTCGGAGTCGAGCATGGCCCCGAACTCGCCGGCCGGGTAGGTGGCCACCGGGCGGTGGCCCAGCTCGGCGAGCCAACGGTTGTGCGCGTCCATCCGGGCCTGGTTGACGTCGGCGAAGGCGACCAGCTCGCTGGTGTCGGCGTGGTCGAGCACCAGGGCGCGGACGAACATCTCCGCCCGTGCGCCGGTGCCCACGACGGCGTACCGGACTCGGCCGTCGGATCTCGGTGACATGCGATCGCCCCCAGGTGATCCCTGCAAAGGTTTGCAGTGAAGTAATCACGATCAATGCGACGACGTCAACGACGACGGCGCAATCGGCGAGAAATGTCAGCGTTTGCGGCATGGGCGGTCACCACGAGGAGCGCCGACGCAACAGAGGCGCAACCATTGACCGTTGACACTGGAGCAACCGTTTGCATTAATTGGCGGCACCCACGTGACCGTCGCCACATCGGACGAAGGGCCCGCCGTGCCAGTCACCATCCGGGACGTCGCCCGCGCCTCCGGGGTGCACATCTCCACCGTGTCCCGCACGTTCTCGGCCCCGCACCTGGTCAACCCGGAGACGCGGGTCCGGGTGCTGGCCTGCGCGGAGGACCTGGGCTACCGCCCGAACCGCGCCGCCCGGGCCCTGATCACCGGGCGGACGCACAACATCGGGCTGATCATCGCCGACATCGCGAATCCGTTCTTCCCGCCGCTGATCAAGGCGGCGGAGAGCCAGGCCCGCCACCGCGACTACCACGTCTTCGTGGCCGACACCAATGAGGACCCGACCGCCGAGGAGGAGCTGGTCCACGCGCTCGCCAAGCAGGTCGACGGCGTGCTGCTGTGCAGCCCGCGGATGAGCAACAGCCTGATCGAGCAGCTCAGCCGGGAGGTGCCCCTGGTGGTGGTGAACCGCCAGGTGACAGGCCTGCCCTGCGTCCTGATGGACGTCGGGCAGGGCGCCCGGGCGGCGATCGAGCACCTGATCGGTCTCGGTCACCGCGGCATCGCGTTGCTCGGCGGTCCGCGCAGCTCGTGGACCAACCGGGAGATGCGCCGCGCCGCCGCAACGGCCGCCCGCGGCGGCGGCGCGGAGCTGACAGTGCTCGGCCCCAACGCGCCCACCGAGACCGGCGGCTTCGCCGTGGCCGAGCAGGTGCGGCGCAGTGGCGTGTCGGCAGTGCTCGCCTACAACGATCTGATGGCGATCGGCCTCATCGCGGGGCTGGACGCGCTCGGGGTCCGGGTGCCGCAGGAGGTGAGTGTCGTCGGGGTCGACGACATCGCCCTGAGCCGGCTCACCCGCCCCAAACTGACGACGGTGGCCACACCCACCGGGGCCGCCGGCCGGACGGCCGTCGACATGCTGCTGCAACAGGACATCGAGTCACCGCGCGGCGCGCGGAGCCCCGGTGCCGGCACGGCGCGCGGCGTCCGTCGTACCACCGCACAGGTAATGCTGCAGACCGACCTGGTCATCCGCGACTCGACCGGTCCGGGCCCACACGCCCGACCGGCACGTCCCCTGACCGCCTCGCGTGGCCCGGCCTGCCCTGCGGGCCCGGGCGTCCCGACCGTGGCCACCGGTGACGCCGTCGCCTCCTAATGCCGAGGAGTGAGCGCACATGCACCCCGCAACGCCCCCCACCACCGACACGCCCGCCGGGCTTTGGCACGGTACCGTCCTGCCCCGGCGGCGACTCCTGCGTGGCCTGCTCGCCGCGACAGTCGCCGCACCGCTGATGCTCGGCGCCGCGGCCTGCGGAGACGACGACGGCGCCGCCGACCCGAGCGCCGCGGTAAAGCTCTCCATCTTCTGGTGGGGCGGCGACGCCAGGGCCAAGCTGACCGAGGACGCCCTGGCCCTCTACACCGCCAAGCACCCGAACGTGACCTTCGAGACGACCTGGCAGGCCAACCAGGGCTACTTCGACAAGCTGGCCACTCTCACCGCCGGCGGCAACCCGCCGGACCTGTTCCAGATCGACGACAACTACCTGGCGGAGTACGCGGCCCGCAGCACCACGCTCGACCTGACCCCCTACCAGAAGTCCGCCAAGCTGGACACCTCGAAGTTTCCCGAGAGCCTCTGGCAGTACGGCGTGGTCGACGGCAAGCTCGCCGGCCTGGCCGCCGGGGAGAACACCCAGGGACTGGTCTACAACAAGACGCTGCTGATCAAGAACAACCTGCCCGAGCCCACCACCGGGATGACGTGGGAGCAGCACATCGCCTGGGCCGAGCAGGTCACCGCCGCGACCAGGATGCCCGGCACGCAGGACCCGAGCGCCGACTACAAGGCGCTCTGGGTGTGGCTGCGCCAACAGGGCAAGGACCTCTACAAGGGCAAGGAACTCGGTTTCACCATCCAGGACGTGACCGGGTGGTTCGAGCTGTGGACGGACGCCCGGAGGCGCAAGGCCACCCCGACCCCGGACGTCATCCACGAGGGCAACTCCAGCGACGTCACCAAGCAGCTGGTGGTCACCGGTAAGGCGGCCACCTCCTGGGTCTGGGCCAACCAGATGCCGGACCTGAAGAAGAACACGAAGGACGAGCTGGGCGTTATCGCCTACCCAGGTGATCCGAGTGCGCAGTGGGCCCGGGCCTCGATGTACTGGTCGGTGTTCAAGGGCAGCAAGAACAAGGACGTCGCGGTCGACGTGATCAACTTCTTGAACAACGATCCGGCGGCGGTCAAGCTGCTCGGCACCGACCGTGGCCTGCCGTCCAACCTGGACCTACGCCGCCTGGTCAGCGACGGCACCACCGACCCGGCCATGAAGCAGTCCATCGCCGTCGAGGCGGAGCTGACCCAGAAGTTCGGCCCGTCGCCGCAGGTGCCGATCAAGGGGCACAGCAAGGTCAAGTCGGAACTGATCAAGGCTGCCGAGAACGTCCAGTACGGCCGGGCCACGCCCGTCGAGGCCGCCGGCCAGTTCATCGAGGCGTGCAAGTCCGCCATCGCCTGACCGCCGCACCAGGCGAGGAGAGGAGCTGTTCGTGGCGTTGACCACGGCGCCCGACCCGACCCGACGCGGCCCCGGATCCGGCCGGGCCCACCCCGCGAGGCGTGGGCCCGGCACCATCCGGCACCGCGAAGGTCTGGCGGGGTACGTCTTCCTGTCGCCGTGGCTCATCGGCCTGATGGGTGTCACGGCGGTCCCCATGCTGCTGTCGCTCTATCTGAGCTTCACCAACTACGACATCCTCACCCCGTTCTCCGAGGTGGAGTGGGTGGGGCTGGCCAACTACGAGCGGATGTTCACCGCCGACCCGTCGTACTGGCACGCCGTGCGGGTCACACTCACCTTCGCGCTGATCGCCGTGCCGCTGAAGCTGGCCGCCGCGCTCGGCGTGGCGCTGCTGCTCAACCGCGCCTGGCGCGGGGTGGGGCTGTTCCGCGGGCTGTTCTACCTGCCGTCGCTGCTCGGTGGCAGCGTCGCGCTGGCCATCGTCTGGGTCAGCATGTTCAACCGCGACGGAGCGTTCAACTCGCTGCTGAGCCTCGTCGGCGTCGAGGGCAAACCGTGGGTCAACGACCCGGACTGGGCCCTGGAGACGCTCATGGTGCTGGCCGTCTGGCAGTTCGGCGCACCGATGGTGATCTTCCTGGCCGGGCTCAAGCAGGTGCCCACCGAGCTGTACGAGGCGGCCTCGGTCGACGGGGCCGGCCGGTTCCGGCAGTTCCGCAACGTCACCCTGCCGATGCTCTCCCCGGTCATCTTCTTCAACCTGGTGCTGGAGACGATCAACGGCTTCCAGGGATTCACCGCCGCGTTCGTGCTCAGCAACGGCACCGGCGGCCCGGTCGACTCCACCCTGATGTACACGCTGAACCTCTACATCACCGGCTTCACCGAACTCCAGATGGGCTACGCGTCGGCGATGGCCTGGGTGTTCCTGCTCGCCATCGCGGTCATCACCGCGATCCTCTTCAGCACCGGGCGTTTCTGGGTGCACTACTCCGACGGGGAGGACCGGTGATGGTGACGGCGACCCCGACGCCTGTCGGCCGGCGACGTCCGACCGGGCGGCCCCTGCTGCGGCTGGTCATCCTGGTGGTGGTCGTCGCCGTGGTGCTCTACCCGCTGATCTGGATGGTCGGCACCTCGATGAAGTCGCAGGAGGAGATCGTCAACAACATCGGGCTGCTGCCCGAGCGGTTCACACCCGGCAACTACACCGCCGGATGGTCCAACTTCGACGTCAGCTTCGGCCGGTTCTTCGTCAACAGCGCCCTGGTCAGCCTGCTCACCGTCATCGGCAACGGGCTGTCCTGCCTGCTGGCCGCGTACGCCTTCGCCCGCCTACGGTTCCGGCTGCGCGGCATGTGGTTCGCCGTGATGATCGGCACGCTGCTGCTGCCCCAGCACGTGCTGATCGTGCCGCAGTACATCCTGTTCCGCACGCTCGGACTGGTCGGCGGCGACTGGCCGTACCTGCCGTTGATCATCCCGCAGTTCCTGGCCACCGAGGCGTTCTTCGTCTTCCTCATGGTGCAGTTCATGCGGGGCGTCCCGCGCGAGTTGGACGAGGCGGCCCGGATCGACGGCGCCGGCCCGTACGGCATCTTCCGGCACATCATCCTGCCGCTGAGCCGCCCCGCGCTGGTCACCACCGCGATCTTCTCGTTCATCTGGACCTGGAACGACTTCTTCCGCCAGTTGGTCTTCCTGTCCCAACTGGAGGACTACACCGTGCCTGTCGCGCTGACCCTGTTCATCGACTCGACGAGCCAGAGCGCGGTAGGGCCGATGTTCGCCATGTCGGTGCTGTCGCTGCTGCCCGTCTTCCTGTTCTTCGTCGCGTTCCAGCGGATGCTCGTCGAGGGGATCAACACCAGTGGCATCAAGGGCTGAACCGGCATCAGGGGCTGAACCCCTCGACATCGGCGGGCGGCGGGACTGGCGCGACGTCGCCCGCGACGCCGCCGACCTCGCGCTGCTGGGCATCCTGCTGACCCTCGCCGCGGCGCCGGTGCTCACCGCCGCCGCGGCGGCCGGCGTGGCCAGCGCGGCCGTGCACGACTGGACGCGTACCGGAAGCTGGCCCTCGGCGCGGGCCACCGCGCGCCGGTTCGGCCGCGCGGTGCTGCCCGGAGTGCCGGTCAGCCTGCTGGCGCTCGCCGTGGCGGTGCTGCTCGCCGCCGACCTGGCGGCGCTGGCCGCCGGGCGGGTGCCGGGCGGCCTACCGGCCCTCGCGGTGACCGCGCTTGTCGCGGCCGGTCTGGCCGGGTACGCCGGGCTGGTCGTCGTCGAGGTGGGCGGCTACGGGGGCGGGCGGTGGCGGGTCGCGGCCCGATCCGCCGCCCGCGCCTGCCTCGACGCTCCGCTCCGCTGGGCCGCCCTCAGCGGGGTGGCCACGCTGGCCGGGCTGCTCGCCGTCCTGGTCACCCCGGTCGCCGTGCCGATCCTCGTCGGCTACACGGTGGCCGCCCTGCACGCCGTCGCCGGCCGTCGGCCGACTCCCACCGGCGTCAGCGTCGGTGGGCCGGACACTGCCGCTGTCGGCCGGCCGGGCTCCGCCGTCGCCGGCCGTCGGCCGGTCTCCGCGTGGCCGGAGCTGCCGTGAGCGCCGACCGCGGCCCGGCCGCCACCAGCCGGGACGCGGCGGCGCTTGCCGATCCCGCGCAGGTCGCCGCGCCCACCGAGGAGCCGGCGCGGTTGCTGGTCGGCGGCACGGAGGTGGCCCGGTACGTGGTGGACCCGGCGCTGGACCCGCGGCACGGTCCACGGCCGTACCTGCACCCGGTCCGCACCCTGGGCGGCACGGTGGTCACCGACGCGCTGCCCGCCGACCACGTCTGGCACCTCGGCGCGTCCCTCGCGGTGCAGGACGTCGACGGCGTCAACCTCTGGGGCGGACGCACCTACGTGCGCGACGTCGGCTACACGTGGCGCGACGACCATGGCGTCATCGCGCACACCGGCTGGTCCGAGCGGGCCGCCGACCGGTTGGCGCACCTGTTGCAGTGGCGGGATCGACACGGGTCGGTGCTGCTCACGGAGCAGCGGCGGCTCGCCGCCTCGGCGGTCGCGTCGGACGTCTGGCGGCTCGATGTGGACTCCGCGCTGACCGCCCCACCCGACCGGGAGGTGCGCCTGGGCAGCCCGGCCACCAATGGCCGCCCCGGTGGGGCCGGTTACGGCGGGTTCTTCTGGCGGGCGCTCGCCGACGATGAGCCGACGGTGTTCACGGCCGACGCCGCCGGGGAGGGAGCGGTCAACGGTAGTGCGGCGCCCTGGCTCGCGCTGACCGGCGTCGGACCGGGCGGCGGGGCGTACACCCTGGTCTTCGACGGTCTGGGGCCCGGCGACCGGTGGTTCGTGCGGACCGCGATGTACCCGGGGGTGTGTGTGGCGTTCGCGTTCGACGTCCCGGCGGTGGTGCCGGCCGGTGCGACCCGGCAGGGCCGGTACCGGGTGTGGGTTGCAGACGGCCGCGTGGACCGAGATCGCTGCGCGGCCCTCGTCAGCGGGGTAGGGCGGCCGTTACCCGGACGGACTTGACTATTGCGGGGATGGAGCCGATCAGCAGGACCAGGCCCCAGATGATGGCCACGACGGCGAAGACGAGCGCGCCCACGTCGTCGAGGATGCTCACCACGATGACCGGGACGAGCCGGTGCAGGAACTCCAGCACGACGGTGCAGAGCAGCGTGGTGAGCGCCAGCAGCACGAGGCCCTTGTTCTGCAGGAAGCGTGGTTGGGCGAGGAGCAGCAGCACCACCCAGACCAGCTTCAGCAGCAGCGCCAGCCCCAGCAGCAGGCTCGCCTCGCCCACCGGGAAGAAGCCCCACAACGCCAGGTACGCCAGGGTGCCGAACGGCACCGCCAGGAACAGCGACACCATGATGGTCAGCTCCACGAAGGCGATGATCAGCAGCACGAGCGAGCCCAGGATGAGCAGGATCGAGAAGATCAGCGTCGCCACGCCCTGGATCCGGCCCTGCACCCGCTCGGGCACGACCAGGCTCAGGCAGAACAGGCCTGTGGTCCAGAGCGCCACCACATCGATGAGCGCCAGGTAGCTCGTACCCCGCCCGGACGGCTCGCTGATCCCGCCGCCGTCCACCTCCACGCCGAGGTCCGCCGCGTTGGCCAGCAGCGCGCCGGTGGCGTCCCCGCCCCCGGTGAGCAGCGACGAGCCGACCTCGATGAGGACCACAAGCGTGACCGCGACAAGCGCGAGCAGCAGGAAGGGCTTGCGCAGGTCACCCATGTCGGGTCTCCTCGCGGTCGTGTCGGGAGGCGGGCGCGCGGTAGGCGCCGGCGGGCCCGGCCGGTGGCATGGTCAGTCGGCGGCGACGGTGACGGTGCATCCGACACCTCCCGGGCAGCTCAGCAGCACGGTGACCGCACTGTCGACGGCGATCCGGGCGACCGCCTCGCCGCCGTCGTCCGGCTCGACCTCGGAGCGCACGGTGAGGTCGGCGTCGCGGGGCGCCGGCGCACGCACCACGAACGGGCGACCACTGCGCAGCACAAGCGTCCGCAGCTCGCCCGGGTCGGCGACCCGCACCGCGCAGCCGCCGACGAAGCTGAGCACGTCGCCGGTACGGTCGCAGTCGGCTCGCACGGTTGCCGGGTCGACGCTCGTGCTCCCACCGGCGAGCCGGCCCAGCCGCTCGACGACCCCCGGTGGATCGTCCGCGCGGCCCCGGTCGCCGCCGGAGACGCCGACGGCGAGGACGAAGAACGCCACCAGCAGCGCCGCCAGTGTCACCAGCACCACCTTCTGCCGACCGCTCATCGCTGCGCGACCGTCCCGGTCACCTCGGTGAAGCGGATCTGGTCCACGCCGGCGAAGTACCTGTCGACGCCCTGGGTCTTACCCACCGCGACGAGCGTGAGCGTGTGCCGGCCCGACCGGAGCCGGACGGTGCCCACGTCGGTGAAGTCCTGCAGGACGACCTTCGGCGTGAAGCCGAAGAAGGTGCCGCCGAGCTGCGCGCCGTCGACCTGCCAGATCGTGTTGGCGTAGTCGAACGACGTGGTGCGCCTGGTGGAGAAGCGCCAGACGGCCTCGGCGGGCAGGTCCACTGTGAGGCTCACCCGGTCGCCGGGCGCCAGGCCCGTGAAGAACAGCTGCTTGTCGCCCGACCAGGTCACCGCGCAGCAGTTCGGTTGCGCCCCGACCGCCGCGGCGGTCTTCGCCGGGGACTCCACCCGGGCGCCGTCGACAAGGCTCTCCGCCTCCAGTGTCACCACCCGAGGCGCCCCGGGTGACGGGGTGCCGTCGGGCCGGGTCAGCAGGTACCCGACCACGCCGCCGACCACGAGCACCAGGGCGACCGCCGCGGCGATCCACGGCCAGGGCGTCCGTTTCGGCGCGGCCACCGCCGTGACCTCGTACGTCACCCGGCCGCTGGAGCGGGAACTCTCCTCCGGCGCGGTGTTCGCCGAGTACGCGAACCCGGTCATGTCGTAGCGGCGCGGCGCGGTGCCCGCCGGTACGGCGAGACGGACCAGGAACGAGACCGAGCCCTGCCCGGGGACCACCCGCTGCGGCTCGGTGACCGTGAACCAGGCCCGCTGGCTTCCTTCGCCGGGGGCCACGTCGAAGACCACGGTGTCCGGCGCCAGCTGAGGATTGGAGACGGTGAAGGTCAGCTCGCCGTGGTTGGCGGGGTCCAGGGTGAACTGTGAAGCGGCGGCGACGACTGTCCATTCGGTGGTCATGACGGCTCCTCTGCGGTCGGTGCCGCGCTCGGCGTGGTGGTTGGCGGCGAAGCGGCGACGACGATCTCGGCGGTGGTCGACGCGGGCTTCTCCGCCTCGACGATGCGGGTGATCACGGGGAGCTGACCGGCGGCGGCCGCCGGCACCCGCACCACGATGTGGAAGGGCCGCTCGTCGGGTTCGTCGATGACGAAGCCCGGCGATCCGGTGGCCAGCTCCAGGGCTCGGCGCAGCCCGTACGGGGTGCCGCGCCACCGGGCCAGCAGCGCGGCGTTGGCCACCAGGTCCCGCAGCCGGCCCACCGGCAACGGCAGCGGGGCGTCCGGTCGGGGCGAGGCCACCACGTGGTCCATCGCCACCCAGCGGGTCAGCCGCACGACCAGGTGGTCGGGCGCCCGGTACGGGTCGAACAGGGCGTCCACCTCGGCGAGGATCGCCTCGTCCGGAGCGTGCAGCCCCTCCATCACCTCCAGCAGCGCCCAGAGCACGCTGCCCGGCACGCATGCCCGCTGGTAGGCGGCGGGCAGCAGCCGCTCAATCGCCGAGCGTCGCATCCTGGCGCACCACCTCGATGTCGTGCTCGCCGGAGCAGAGCAGCCACGTGTCCGGGACGGTCACCACGTCGGCGGTGGCCTGGTTGGCGCTGGCGGTCCAGGTGACCGCGTCGGCGCTGCGGTACACGCCGCGCTCACCGCAGGCCAGGACCAGGCGGTCCGCCGCCGTGGAACCGCTCGCGCCGACGGTCGCCGGGCCGCTCACGGCGACGGCGTCCACAGGCACGAACCGGGTCCGGTCGCGCAACGGCAGGCCGCAGTTGACCGACACCGACTGCCACTGCGGCTGCGCCGCGAGGGTGTCCAGCCGCAGCACCCCGCCGCTCTGCGTAGCGGCCAGCGCCTGCCCGCCGGCGAAGGTCAGGTCCCGGCAGGTGCCGCCGACCCAGCCGGCCTGCACGGTCTGCCACTGCACGTCGGACTCGAACAGCCGGGTGCGGTGGCAGCCCTGGCCGGGTTTCTTCGGGTCCGGTTCGCCAGCGCCGCTCCACAGCAGGGTGGCCGGGCCGTCGTACTGCACGGCCAGGACCCGGTTGTCCACGTTGGAGAGGCCGACGTGCGCGAAACTGCCGGGACGGCCGCCGGCCGTCGACAGGTACACCCCGAAGCCGGCCTGTGCCGCGACGGCCACACCGGGCGCGCCCCGCTCGGAGACGAACGCGCGTACGGCGTAGAAGCCCCGGTCGGCGTCGGACGCGTCGACGAGGATCTGCAACGGCACCGCCCCGGGCAGCAGCGACACCTCGTACAGCCCGGTGTCGGTCGCCACCAGCAGCGCGCCCGCGCCGTCGCGGTCGATCCACGACACGTCGGAGATGCGGGAGTCCAGGTCGGTGAGCAGCGACCACGTCTCGCCCAGGTCGGTGCTCAGGTGCACCCGGGACCCGCCGGATTCGCGCAACGTCACCACGGCCACCGAGCCCGGTCGCGGGACGATGCCCGGTCGCACCGGCGCGGGAGCGGGCGCCACCCGCAGCACCGTCTCGTCGTCGAACCGGCCGGCCGGCTCCCAGCCGGCGCCCGCGTTGCTGGAGCGGAACAGCACCGGGCCGCGCCCGGCGTACCAGGTGCGCGGTTGGTACTGGTCGACGGCGAGGGCACGGACCTCGGCGTCGGGCGCCTCGTCGACCACGAACCGCACCGACTCGACGTAGCGCACGCCGGGCTCGGCGTGCTCCAACAAGCGGTACACGTTGGACGCCCGCAGCGGCTCACCGAAGGGCCAGCCGGTCGGGTTGAGTGCGGTGGGCAGTGGGCTGAGCGTCTGGTGCAGCCGGTCGTGGATGCGTCGCCGGACCGCGTCGACGTCCTCCTCGCGGCGCACCACCACCCGGGCTCGCACCGACACCGCCTTGAACCGGGCCCAGGTGGCCCGGGAGCGGATGCCCACCATCCGGCGCTGTTCCAGGTCCCCCTCGACGCGGTGGCGTGCCTCGGGCATCTCGTGCTCGCGCAGCACCGCGACCGGCAGCCGGCCACCCGGGCGGGCCGTCGGCGGCACGTACGGCACGAGCACCACCTCGACCTCACCGGGCCGGGCGAAGCTGTACACGGCCGAGCGGGTGAACGCCCGTGCTCTGGCCACCGCGCCGGAGCTGGTGGCCAGCACCTCGAAGTCGCGGGCGGTGACCGCGCGCTGCTGGGCGAAGAACTCGTACGGGCCGCGCAGCAGCACCGATTCCAGCGCCTCCATCTCCCGGCCGCCGGCCGCGGGCGCGGGGTTGTCGACACGTACCCCGGGCAGTGGGTCGCGCAGGCTGGTCAGCGTGCCGGCGGCCACGTTGCCGGTCGGACCGCCGCCGGCCCGGTACCAGAGCCGGACCTGCCGCCCGGCCGGCGGCACCGCCGCCACCGTCACCACAGCGCCCGGCCCGGCGGGCTCGCCGGGACCGCTGGGCGCTCGCAGGTCCAGGGCCGGGGCGAAGGTGACGGTGCCCGAGCAACGGTCGACGAGGTACGCCTTGGCCTGCGGGCCGAGCCCGGCGAAGCTGTCCACCGGCTGCCAGATCTCGAACGTACGGCCGTCCTGCTCGCGGGCCGCCGCCCCCAGCTCCACCGAGCCGGTCGGCACCTCGACCCCGAGCAGCAGGTCCAGCGGCTCGCCGGTGTGGGTGAGGGGGGCGTGTGCGGCCCGCAGCACCTGGCCCGGCTGGCCGGTGCCGACACCCAGCAGCTCCGCCGCGACGGGCTCGCAGTGGTGCATGCGAACCGTCACCGACGCCTCCCCGGCGGCCAGCACCGCCGGTTCGGTGGTGACGAACACGACCGGTCGGGGATCGGCGCCGCGTGCCGCCGCGACCCGCAGGCCGGCCGGGATCCGCACCGCTCCCCGGTCGGTGCCGGCGCGGGTGAACACGACGTCCGCCCAGGCCGCGGTGGGCGCGTGGCGCGCCACCCCGAGCAGGTTCAGAAACGAGACGTACGCCTTCTCCGGCAACTGGTTCAGCCGGTAGATCATCACCTCGGTCAGGTGCGCGAACGCCTCCACCAGCGCCATGCCCGGATCGTGCGCCGACAGGTCGGTCCAGGCGGGGCAGGACTGTTGGATCCGCTCGCGGGCCTCGGTGACGAGGTCGAGGAACCCACGGTCGTCCAGGTGCGGAACGGGCAGCGTCATGACTGTCCTCCCGAGTCGTCGGCGGGGAGCAGGTCCACGGAGAACACCAACTGCCCGGGCGTCAGGCTGGCCCGCACCCGGTAGTCGAGCCGGATCACCAGCCGCCACGCGTCGTCCGGGTCCGGTCCGGCGTCGGTGTCGATGACCTCGATCCGGGGCTCCCACCGGGCGATGGCCTGCCGGACGTAGTGGATGGCCAGCCCGGCAGTCGTGTCGTCGTTGGGCGCGAAGATCAGCCGGTGCAGCCGGGAGCCGTACCCGGGTCGCATCAGCCGCTCGCCCGGCGTCGTGGACAACAACAGAAACAGCGCCTGGCGTACGCTCTCGTCGCCCTCGGTCATGGCCAGGCCCCCGGCCGCGGTGAGCGCCAGCCCGCCGCCACGGCCCGCGTCGAAGCCCGCGCCGACGAAACGGAAGGCCCTCATCGGTCCGCCGCCAGGAACTGCTGCCGGGGGTCGCGGACGGTGTGGTGGACCGCGCCCGGTGGTGTGCCGTCGGTGAAGCCCTCCAGGTGGGAGAGCACCACCCGGTGGCCGTCGACGCGCAGCCAGTCGCTGTAGCCGACCCGGACGGTGAGCGTCTTTCCGCACGGCTTGATGGTCGGTCCGTAGTTCGGGCAGGCGATGATCTTTCGTCCTTCCGGGTCGTCGTCCACCAGCACCGGCACGGCGGTGACCGTCACCCACCGCTGCGACGGCTGGTTCTCGACCCGCCCGTCGTGATCGCAGGTGATCACCGAGTCGCGGTGGATCCAGCGCATCAGCCGCCTCCTTCGTGGTGGGCGCGGGCCAGCGAACGGGCCTGCTGCGCCGCTGTGGTCGGGTCCTCGGTCGCCTCGGCGTGCAGGAAGTCCACGCTGCGGGCGCGGATCACCATGGCCCGGCCCGGCGCGGAGATCACCAGATCGCTCGCCGCGTGCAGGGTGGCCAGGTCGGGGGTGAGTTCCAGGTAGCTGCCGCCCTCGGTGGCGAGCCGCAGGCTGCGCTGGACGTCGTCCACGACTATCGACTGCCCGCCGGCGGTCCGCAGCGACCAGCGCCGGGCCTTCCCGTCGTCGACACCCGCGTCGTACGGCTCGACGGCCCCGAACAGCGAGCCCAGCACGATGCCCGAGGCCGGTTCGCCGCCGGGCAGCACCACCAGCACGGTGTCGTCCGGGTCGGGGAGCGCCACCAGGCCCTTGCCCCGTCCCGCGCCGGGACAGAGGACACCGAGCCAGCCGGCGTCCAGGTCCCCGTACGCCGGCAGGGTCAGGCGTACCCGGCCCAGTCCGTCGGGGTCGGCCACGTCGGTGACGGTGCCGAGGGTGACAGTGGCGCTGTCCGCCGTGCTCGGGGGCGCGGTCGGCGGCACTGTGGAGAAGCGGGTCAGGTGCCCGTCGCCGTCGACCGTGTGCACCACCTCGGTCAGCACGTACGCCCCGGCGAGCGGGTCGGGCACACCCGTCAGGTCGATCCGCCGGCCGGGACGCAGCGCCGGATCCCCCTCGGCGACCCCCTCGGCGGTGGCCAGCGCGGCGGCGCGCAGGTCCAGCCGCGCCTGAGCGAGGGCCGCCAACTCGTCGTCACTGCGGCCCGGCTGGTCGACTGCGGTGCGTACCCCGTCGGCGCCCACGTCGGCCGGGTCCGGCCGGTCACCGGCAGGGCGGCCGCAGCGCGCCTCGTCGGCCTGTTGACTGATCGGCTCGGCCCGCTGCGGATGCCAACCGAGCGCGGCGCTGGCGCCGCTGGCCCGGTCCGCGTTCGTGGACAGCCGCAGGGTGTGCACACCCGCGCCCAACCTCAGCGCGACGGGCTCCCCGTAGCCGGCGAGGGTGATCAGCCGGACGTCGTCGCCGTCGACGGCCAGGTGCAGCCCGGCCCGGCCGGTGACCTCCCGCAGCAGCTCCAGGTCGCTGTGCCGGTGCTGGAGCAGCCGGTCCAGTCGCGGCCCGTCGCTGTCCGCCGTCACGGTCAGCCCCACCGCGCCGCACAGCTCGCCTGCCAGCTCCGCCGCCGTCACCGAGGTGAAGACCCGCAGGTCCTGCCGCTTGCGCAGTCGATGCAGCGCGTCGTACGCCCGCAGGCGCAGCACTGCCGCGCCGTCGGCGGCGTACTCGACCTCCACTGCGGTGACCTCCCCGGCGAACAGCGCGTCGGAGTGCTCGGCGAGCCGGACGTCGAGAGTGGTGCCCGGCCGCGCCGCCGGGTCGAGAGCGCCACCTCCGGCGGCGGTGGCGAGCACCAACTCGGCCTGGGTCGGCTGGTCGAGTCGGGCGGCCACCCGCAACGAGCGGATCCGCTGTCGGGCCGGGGCGTTCAGTTCCACGCCGTCCAGCAGGACGGTAAGCGCGCGGGGCGCGACGCTTGTCATGGCGTGCTCCCCGAGCCGGTGCCGAGTGGCGTGCCGCCCGGGTTGGTGCTGGCGGCTGTCGTACCTGTCGGTGTGGCCCAGGTCGCGGTGGCGATCGAGGCGCCCACGAACGACGCGCCGGCACCCACCGCGCCTGCCACCGCCCGCGCCATCCCCGCCAGCGTCGACTCCGGCCCGCCACCGCCCGAGGCGGGCGGGGGGACCGCGAGGGTCGTACCGGCCGGCACCGCGAGGGGGTCGGCGATCCGGTTGTGCTCGGCCAGCAACCGCCAGCGCAGCGGCGACCCGAGCGCGTCGTTGGCCAGCAGGTCGAAGCGCACCCCGGAGCGACCCGGCTCGGCGGCACCGTCACCGGCGGCGACCATGGCGCTGCCCGGGGCGGCGGACGGGGTGCTCGCCGTGGCCAGCTCCTCGGCGAATCCCGCCTGCGCCTGGTCGGCTGTCTCGGCGGCGCGGACCAGCTTCAGCCGCAGCCAGGAGCGCCGCGGCGAGCCGGTCCCGGTGAACGCGTCGAACCGCTCGGCCACCGCGACGATCACACCTGGCACGTTCCACGTCTTGCCCCAGACCAGCCGCACCAGCGGCGGGCGCAGCCACCCGTGCTCGGCTGTGGAGTTCTCGGCAAGCATCCACAGCGGGCGGGTGAGCACCCGTACGTCGGCGGGGCGGACCTGCGCCTGGACGAAGTCGACGTCGAACAGCAGGTCAAGCACCAGCTCCGTACGACCGCCGCCGGTGAAGACCAGCGGGTCGTCGGCCAGCCCGGCCCCGGTGAGCTGCCCGCCACCCGCGCCCCGAGAACGGACACCGGCGAGCCGGGTCACCTGCACGGTCTCCGGGTTGAGCAGGCAGTCCACCCGCTCCCCGGAGGAGTCGATGAGGAAGGCGACGCGTTCCATCAGCCGCCCGCCTGTTCCCGATCGAGGCGGTCCACGTGCGATGCGTCGAGTCCCGCCCCGGGCACCGTCCACAGCGGCCCGTCATCGGGCAGCGTCGGCCACCTGTCGACGGCGACCGTCTCGACCGGCGACGCCGGGAACGCTGTCGCGCGCGGGTCACGGTGGCCGCGCTGGTGGTGCTCGTCGCGGTGGTGCCCGGCGTGCCGCGTACCCCGCTCGCCGCCCGGCTGCGCCGGCTCGCCCGGCAGGTCGGGCCACCAACGGCCACCCACCCCGCCGTCGCCGGCGGTAGTACGAGATCTTGGTAGGAAAGTGCCCCCGGAGGGGCCGGAATCTTCCAAGATCTCCCGGGAGAGGGCCTCTCGGGGGGAGGGCCTGCCCGATGCGAGTCCGGGTACGGATGGGGTGTCGGCCCGCCGTGTCGATGCCGCCGTAGGGGCGGACGTTGCCGGCGCGGCCGAGTGCGGCGCTCCGTCCCGCCGATACTGTTCGCGACGGCGCCAGCCATCCGACAGCCGACGCGGCCAAAGCCGGCTCCCGTGCGAGGACGCTTCCGCCGCGCCACCCCCACCCGAAGCCCGAATGGCGTCGTCGGCGTCGCTCGGGCTGGCGCTGTCGGGGTGGGTGCCGTTCGGGTCGGCGCTGCTCGGGTTGGCACCGCCGATCCCTGAACGGCCCGGTCGGCCGGTCGCACCGGACGGCCGGCCCGACCTCCCGACCTCCCGCGTTGGCCGTCGGTCCCGCTGCCCGTCCCGCCTGGTCTCGTCCGCCCTGCCGGCGGCGTCCACCCCGCCGATCGTCGGGAAGCCGCCTGCCGTGGCGGGCCCGTCCGCTGCGCTGAGGTTGCCTGCTCTGCTGTGGTTCTCGGCCGTGCCGAGGCCGTCCGTCGTGTCGAACCCGTCTGCCGTGCCGAGCCCGTCTGCCCCCGGGCCACGGCCGCCACGCCCGCCTCGACCACTGCGATCGCCACGACCGCCTGCGCCGCCACGCCCGCCTCGACCACCACGACCGCCCTCGCCGCTGCGACCGTCTCGACCGCTGCGACCGGCAGGTTGCGTGGCCGTTCCGGCCGCACGCGGTCCGGCCCGGTCGCCGTGGGACCAGGACGACTCCCCGACAGAACCGAGCCGATCGTCCGCGATGGACTGGGCCGGGTCGGTCGACGCCGCGTCGTCGGCGTCGGACCCCGGGTGGTCGTCGCGGCTGCCTGCCCGGTCGGCGGTCGGACGGGACGGGTCGAGGTCCAGTTCGCGCAGCAGGCCGGGGGCGTGGGCGGCGACCAGGTTCAGCCAGTGCGCAGGCGGCTCCCCGAGACGACGCGGCGTCTCCGCAGGCACACCTGTGGTCTCGACGCGGCCGGCGAGGCGCTGCGTCGCGCCGGCCGCCGAGCGCAGCCGACCGGCCAGCCACCTACGCGGGCTTCGGCGCGGCGGCACCGCCGGTCTCCAACTCCAGGCCCTCGTAGCGCAGCGTCAGCGACGCGATGGCGATCTCGTGGCTGACCGTGTTGAGGTGCGCTCCGCGCCACCGGGTGGGCCAGGCGTCGATCAGGTTCCAGCGCAGCACCTCGGCGGTTCCGGCGGAGTCCAGCAGCACGACCGACACGTTGCGGCGGTTGAGGGTGCCCTGGGCGGTGGCGTTCACCCAGTCCCACAGCTCGCGGGACGCGGTGAGGCCGAAGTGCAGTGTCACCGGCTCGTACTCGGCCTGGCCGGGGACCATCCGCGTCGGTCCGGGGCCGTGCTCGCGGTACGGCTGCCCGGGGATGTTCACCTCCAGACCGCTCATCTCGGTGAAGTGGCCGTTGGTGACGCCGTTGATGAGGAGCCGGAAGTTGTACGCCCGGTACGGGTCGACCGGGGCGCCCGGCTGCGGGGTGGCTGTGGTGGGCATGTGTCAGCCTCCGATCGTCTCGGTCTCGGTGCCGCCGGCCCACTGGCTGAGCTTGAACACCACGAACTCGGCGGGCTTGACGACGGCGATGCCGATGTGGGCGATCACCATGCCGGCGTCGCGGACGTCCACCGGGTTGGTCTCCTCGTCGCACTTGACGAAGAACGCCTCCTCGGGGGTGCGCCCGAGCAGTGCCCCGTCGCGCCACACCCGGGTGAGGAACGCCCCGATGTCGCGCCGGATCGAGCGCCAGAGGGTGAAGTCGTTCGGCTCGAAGACCATCCAGCGGGTGCCGTTGGCGATGGCCTGCTCGATGGAGATGCTGAGGCGTCGTACGTTGAGGTAGCGCCACTCGCTGGCCTCGGCGGCGAGCGTACGGGCGCCCCAGACGCGGATGCCCTCGCCGGCGAAGTAGCGGATCACGTTGACGCCCTTGGGGTTGAGCACGTCGTGCTCCGATCGGGTGACCAGGTAGCCCAGGTTGACCGCGCCGCGGACGGGTTCGTTGGCCGGCGCCTTGTGCACGCCGCGCAGGGCGTCGGTGCGCGCCCAGATGCCGGCGAGGTGCCCGCTCGGCGGGGTGAGTTCCAACTCCCCGCTGATCGGGTCGCGCACCTGGAGCCACGGGTAGTAGAGCGCGCCGTACTCGGACTGGCGGGGCCGGTAGGCAGGCCCCTCGGGCCCACCCGAGCCACCCGGGCCAGCGGCGCTCGCGGAGCCAGCGCTGCCGGTGCCGGCGCCACCGCCCGGGCCGTCGCTCGGCTTGGGCGGCTTGCCGGACGACGGGGTGGCGACCCGGGTCAGCGCGGAGATGTCGTCGATGTCCGGCGCCGGGTCACAGATCGCCACCATGGTGCGGGTGCGCTCGGCCATGCTGAGCAGCGCCTCGTGGGACACCACGTCGTGAAAGCCCGGAGCGGCGATGATGGAGATCTCGTCGATGGCCTCCAGCAGTTGCAGGCCACCGCGTCGCTGGCCGGCGCCGGTGATGGCGCCGCCCTCGCCGACGTTCACCACCCAGCAGCGGGCGCCCCCGTTGTCCAGGAAACCGAACACGGCCCGGGCCAGCGGGGTGCTCTCGACCTCGTCGCCCTCGGCGAACAGCCGCAGGAACTCGGTCCAGTTGTTGACAGGTACCGCCTTGCCCAGGTGGGCGCCACGGTTCGGGGCGACGCCGACGAACGCGGCGATGCTGGTGCTCGCCGGTCCGATCGGTCGGGCGCCGCTGGGGACCTCCTCGACGTAGATGCCGGGGGAGAAGTAGCTGGGCATCGGTCCTCCTGTGCGGGTGGGCGTCAGTGGGTCGGTGGCGCGCAGACGATGACGATGTCGTCCTCGCCCGCGTCGACGTCGGCGGTGAGCACGAGCCCGCGTCCGCGCAGTCGCAGTCGTACCGGGCCGGGGTGGTCGGGGTCGTGCGGGACCCCGACGAGCAGGAACCGGCCGTCGGGGCCGGTGCGGGTCGCGGACGCCGTGCCGGGCAGCTCGACGCGCATCGCGGCGAGCGGCTGGTCCTCGGGGCCGACCACCCGCCCGGCGAGGGTGCGCATCGAGAGTTGCCGCAGCCGCAGCGGTTGCAGGACCGGCGGCGCGGCCGGAGTCGGGTGGTCCACCTGCGCCGGCACGTCGATCAGCAGCGCCGGGCGGGGCGCGGCGCCGAACGCGCTCCACAGCGGCGCGTCGCCGGCCTCCAGCACCACCGGGTAGCTGCCGTCGCTGGTCGCGGAGGTGAGCACCCGGTCCAGGAGTGCCGGCCCGGCTGGCCCGGCCACGCAGAGCAGGTGGCGGACCGTGAACCGGTACGGCTCACGAACCGCGCCGCTGGAGCGCGTCTGCTGGGCCGGGCGCAGCTCCAACGGCCACAGGGTCAACCCGTCGGCGTCACCGTACGCGCGGGGCGGTCCGATCGGGACGGTTGTCCCCGCCGCGCTGGTCAGCCATGCGGCCAGCTCGGCGGTGGCCGTCTCGATCGGTCCGCGCCCGTCGGTGGTCATCGCGGCGGCGTCCCCTGGATCCGGTACGCGATTGCCTCGTTCCACACGTGCGGGTAGACGCCGATCTCGAAGTAGCGGGTGAACCGGTTGATCGGCGCGTTGGTGTGGTCGTGGTAGAGCAGCCAGATCGGCGCGATGGTGAACAGCACGTAGTTCGCCAGCACCAGCGGGATGTAGAGCGGGCCGAGGAGGCGTCCCTGGAAGATGTGCACGTCCTCGTGGCGTTGGATGCCCGAGCTGGAGCCGGCGCAGACCGTGCCGATGGTGGTGGCGTAGCGGGGTGAGACGCCCTCGACCACGCTGACCCGGCCGCTGGCCGACGAGGTGGGCCGGTCCAGCGAGTGCCCGAAGATCAGGTGCACGGCCAGGTAGATCGCCCCGACGGCCGTGTTGAGCAGGCTCCACGTGTGGTCGACGACGAAGAGGAAGATGCCGCGGGCGTCCGCCGCGTACACCCCGGCGGAGGTGACCGCCCAGCCGAACACCGCGCCGACCAGCAGGCCCACGACGGCGCCGATGAGCAGGCCGACCGGGCCGCCGGCCAGGAGGCCGAGGACGGCGCCGAGAGCCACCTGGATCGCCGCGCTGAGAATTCCGAAGATCATGACGTCACTCCTCAGACCCACGAGCGGAAGAGACGGGGCTCGCGACCGCTCGCGAGCTGGGCGGGTGTCGCCTGCCGGTTGCCGGGCGGGAACTGGCTGACGCCGAGCGCCGCGGAGAAGATCACCAGCGCGTTGAAGAAGGCGATGACCCACTTCTCGCCGCCGGCCTCGTCGGCGAACGCCGCGGTCAGGTAGGACAGCAGCAGCGCGATCGCGATGGCGATCCACTTGCGGAGCTTGTCGCCGCTCGGGCCGATGAGCCCGCCGATGACGTTTGTGGCCAGCAGGGTGGCGGCGCTCGCGCCGGCGATGGTCCCCAGGGCGGCCCAGGTGAAGAGATCGTTCACGGCGATCCCCCTTTTCTGCGATGGTGCGACCGGGATGTGGTGGTGGTGAGGGCCGGTCGCCGTCGTCGCGGGCGGCCGGGGCCGGACGTGGCCGGCGGGGCCGGCCACCGGATGGATCAGCCGGGCCCGGGAGCACCGGCGGGCGGGCCCGGCGCGGTCGGCCCGGGTGTGGTCGGCCCGGATGCGGTCGGACCGGGTGCGGCCGGCGCCGTCGGGCGACGGCGACGCAGCAGGAGTACGCCCACCGCGGCCAGAACCAGCAGGAGGACGACACCGCCGACGACGAGGACCCAGGGGAACCCGCCGTCCTCGGCGACGGCGACCGGCGACGCCGAGGGTCGGGGCGGCGCCTCGGCGACGGCGCGCAGCTCGGTCGGCTTGGGTTGGTTGGCGTCCACCTTCCACGTCACCGACCGACCGTTGACGGTGCCATTGGTGTCGATCACCCGGCCGGGAAATGTCACCGAGATCTCGAACGACATCAGCGTGAGGAACGCCTGCTGCTGCTGCGGATTCTGTTGGGCTACTTTTCCGCCGTATTTCTTCGGATCGAGCGGCAATGTGAAGCGGTAGAAATCGCCGTCTCGGACCAGTTTGACGCTCTCGCTGTCGAAGCCCGCCAGCGGCGCCTTGCGGTAATTGATCTGGCTGCCGAAGAATTTGCCGTCCTCGTAGCCGGTCTCCTCGCCGGGAGGCAGCGCGGGAATGTTCTGCCGCAGCTCCGCGAACGCCAGCGAGATGTTCTTGTTCCGGGCGGTCAGCACGGACTTCTCGGCGGTCAGCAGCAACTGCCCGTCGACCGTGTCGTCGGCGTTGACGGTGAGCCCCATGTTGAGCTGCATGCAGCCGCTCAGAACGGCGAGAAGAAGGAGACACGCCGCGACGCGGAGTGCCCTGCCGCGGTTAACTCTCCTGTTCATGGGGCCAGTGTGTGTGATCGGTTTCACCATCGGCAGTCAGTGATCGGTCACATCGCAGTCGCCGATTGTACCGGTGTGCTGTCGCCTTTACCCGGGGCCGACAATCGCGCAATTGACTAAACTGGAGCTTTGCGTCCGTCGCGCCCAATCCTGATCTTTGTGGCCCGAGTTCAGTCCCGCGGGGGTCGCCAGTCGGCGGACCACGTCATGCTCCGCAACAGCGCGCGGGGCGGGGTGAGGCGCAGTGCGGCGGCGCGCACGGCGAGCGCGAGGGGGTTGCGCAGTTGTTGGCCGTACCGCCCCGCGCGCAGCGAGGCGCGGGCGATGGCCTGAGTGCGGGGGCGGCGCTGCTCGTCGTACGCCGCCAGGGCCGCCGGCAACCCCTCCGCGCCGCCGGAGCAGGCCGCGCCGAGCACTACCGCGTCCTCGATCGCCTGGCCGGCGCCCTGCCCGAGGTTCGGCGTCATGGCGTGGGCCGCGTCGCCGAGCAGCGCCACCCGTCCCCGCACGTACGAGGGCAGCGGCGTGGCGAGGTGGTGGATGTCGTTGCGCAGGACGACCCCGGGTGGGGTCGCCGCCAGTAGCGCGGGAATGGGCTCGTGCCACGCGCCGAAGTGGTCCCGTACGGCCGCCAGCTCGTCCGGGGCGTGGCCGCCGGGCGGGGCGGTGATCGCCCCGTACCAGTAGAGCCAGCCCTCACCGATCGGCACCATGCCGAACTCGGCGGCCGGCCCCCAGGTGATCGCCGTCGGGATCGGGTCGGGGAACGCGATGGCGGCCCGCCAGGTCGTCGAGCCCGCGTAGACCGGGGCGGGGATCTCCGGCCAGAGCTGGGCGCGCAGCCGGCTGCGCAGGCCGTCGGCGCCGACCACCAGGTCGGCGTCGAGGGTTCCGGGGCCGTCGGGGCCGCGGTAGCGCACCGTGGCGTGGTCGGTTTCGGACTCGACCTGCTCGACCTCGGCCCCGGTGTGCAGCGACGAGGCGGGCAGCGCCTCGCGCAGGATGCGGTGCAGGGTGGCCCGGTGGATGCCGAGCGCGCTGGTGCCGAGCTGCCGGATCATCTCCGCCGCGTCCACCCGGGACAGCCACCGTCCCCGCCGGTCGCGGACCCCGCCGGGCGCCTCGGCGTGCACGGTTGACCGCAGGGCCGGGCTCAGGCCGAGGGCGTCCAGGGCGCGCAGCGAGTTTGCCATCAGGGTCAGCCCGGCGCCGACCTCGCGCAGTTCGGGGGCGCGTTCCAGCACGGTGACCCGCCACCCGCGCCGGTGCAGGGCGAGCGCCGCGCTCAGCCCACCGATGCCGCCGCCGACCACTACCGCGTGCGGTTCGTCCATGTCGTCCACCCTTCTACACCTGTAGAAGAGTGATACTACAGCCGGACCTCTACCGAAAGGAGACCCGTGACGGCCCGCGCCAACCGGATCGCGCTGCTTACCGACGCGGCCATCGAGCTGATCGCCGACGGCGGCATGCGGGCGCTGACCCACCGGGCCGTCGACGCCCGCGCCGGGCTGCCGGCCGGCACCACCTCGGCGTACCTGCGCACGCGGCAGGCGCTGATCGAGGCGGTGGTGGCACGCCTCGCCGAGCGGGACCGGACCGACCTGGCCGCCTACGACCTGCCGACCGAGCCGCCCTCCCCGACGCCGGGTCCCCGGCTCGACGGCGACGACCTCGACCGGCTCGCCACCGGGGTGGCCGAGGTGCTCGACCGCTGGCTGAGCACCGGACGCAGCCGGACGCTGGCCCGCTACGCCTGTCTGCTGGAGGCGGTCCACCGCCCCGAACTGCGCGGCATCCTGCAACACGGCACCGGCATGCGGGCGCAGGCACGGGACCTGCTGACCCGGAGCGGGGCCACCGACCCCGACCGGCAGGGCGACCAGTTCGTCGCCTTCGTCGACGGGCTGCTCTTCGACCGTCTGGTCGGCGCGGGCGCGCTCACCGCCCCGCCCCCCGGCGACCCGACCAGCCGCGCCGACCTCGCGAACGCCGTCCGCACGCTGCTGCGCGCCCTGACCGGAAACTGAGCTCGCGGAGGGGTTCAGGCGGTCAGGCGCCGATCCGGTGCTCGCGCGGGCTGATTCCCCGGACCCGACGAAACGCCGTGCTCAGCGCGTACGGGCTGGCGTAGCCGACCCGACGGGCCACCGCGCCCAGCGTGGCGTCCGGTTCGCGCAGCAGGTCGGCGGCGAGCGCCAGCCGCCATCCGGTCAGGTACGCCATCGGCGGTTCGCCGACCAGCTCGGTGAAGCGGCGGGCCAGCACCGCCCGGGAGACACCCACCTCGGCGGCGAGCGCCGCGACCGTCCATCCCCGGGCCGGGTCGTCCTCCAGCAGCCGTAGGGCCGGGCCGACCACCGGGTCGCCGGCCGCCCGGAACCAGCCCGGCGCGGCATCCGGCCGGCCGAACCAGGTGCGCAGGGCGTCGATGAGCAGCAGGTCCAGTAGCCGGTCCAGCACCGCCGCCTGGCCGGGCGCGTCCCGGGTCACCTCCTGCGCGAGCAGTGGCACCAGCGGGCCGCGCCCCTCGTCGGCGGGGACCACCAGCAGCGGCGGCAGCGCGCCGAGCAGCCGCCGGCTCACCGCGCCGGGCAGCTGGTACGTCCCGGTCAGCAGCACCGTCGACCCGTGCGGGCCGGTGCCCCAGGTGCGTACGCCAAGCGCCATCGACTCGGTAAGCGGCTCCCCGCGCAGGGTGGTGCAGCGCTGACCGGGGTGGATCACCACCTGCGGTGGAGTACGCGGATCGTCCGCCACGAGGTAGCCGTCCGGCCCGCGCAGCACCGCCACGTCGCCGGGACGCAGCGTCGCGGCCGGGGCATCGTCCGGCACCAGCCAGGCGGCGCCGCGCACGAGCGCCACCACGGTCAGGGGCGCCCGGTCCTCGATCCGCAGCGCGTACGGCGGGTCGAACACCGAGCGCAGCAGGAAGGCGCCCCGGGCGCGGGGACCGTCGAGCAGCCCGGTGAGCGGGTCCATCGCGCGATGGTAGACGATCGCGAGGGGCGTACCGGGCCGCCGTGATCGTGGACGGCCCGGCATGGAGTCGAGGTGGCGGGAGGTGGGGGCGATGGCGTGGTTCGGGGGCCTGCGGGTCGCCGGTCACCGGCTGCGGCAGGGTTGGCGGCCGGTGCTGGAGGCGACAGTCGCGGCGACAGTCGCCTGGCTGCTCGCCACCCGCCTGCTCGGGCATCCGCAGCCCTTCTTCGCGCCGGCCGCCGCGCTGATCGTCCTCGGACAGGCGCGGGGTCAGCGCATCCGCCGAGCCGTCGAGGTCGTCCTCGGGGTGGCCGCCGGGGTGCTCGTGGCGGACCTGGTCGTGCAGGCACTCGGCCCGGGCAGCACGTGGACGGTAGGCACTGTCATCCTGCTCACCGTCCTGCTCGCGGTCGCCTTCGGCGCCACCGGCGTGACCCTGGTCCAGGCCGCGGTGTCCGCGCTCTACCTGGTGGTGGTCGCGCCGCCGGACGGCTCGCTGGTGCCGTTCCGCTTCGTCGACGCGCTTGTCGGCGGCACTGTCGCGCTCGCCGCCAGCCTTCTCGTCGACGCCCGCCACCCGCTCGCCCCGCTCGTCGCCGAGGTGCGCCGCGCCTTCGACGAGCTGGCCGACCTGCTGGGCGAGATCGCCGACGCGCTGGACGGACGCGACGAGGCGGCGGCGCTGGCCGCGCTGACCCAGGCCCGGGGCATGGACGCCCGGGTCGACGGACTGCGCGAGGGCGTGCTCGCCGCCGGTGAGGCGCTGCGGCTCAACGTGCGTCGCCGCCGGCACATCGGCCGGCTGCGGTCGGTGGACGAGTCGATCCGGCAGACCGACTACGTGGTCCGCAACGTCCGGGTGCTGGCCCGCGCCGGGGTGACGCTCAGTCGACTGCGGACCCCGACGCCGCCCGAGCTGGGCGAGGCGCTGCGCTGCCTGGTCGAGGCCGTCCGGGAGGCCGGCGCGGCGCTCGCCGCCGACCTGGACGGGCAGGAGGAGGCTGCCGACCGGCACGCCGTTCGGGCCGACGCGGCGGCGCTGGCCGCCGTCCGCACGGCCGGGCAGCTCTTCGGGTCGACCCAGACCCTCCCACTAGCCATGATCATCGGTCAGGTCCGGGCGACGGCCATCGACCTGCTGCGGGGCGTGCACCCCGACGACGACGCGGCCGTCCTGGCCCGCGTGGACGAGGCCCTCGGTCTCCCCGCCGTCTGACCCCCGGCCGATCAGCGGGCGTCTTCGCCGGTGAGCCACTCGGTGGCGCTCGCGCGGATCGGGGCGGGGATGTCGTGGCCGCCGGGGAACTCCTCGTAGGTGACGTCATAGCCGAGGCCGCGCAGGTGGGGCACGAAGCGGCGGCTGCACACGTCGATCGGCAGGACGCGGTCGTCCACCCCGTGCGAGACGAAGATCCGCGGCCGACCGCGGGTGACAGGCGGCGCGGCGAAGCCGGGGGAGAAGGCCAGCACCGCGTCCACCAGGCCGCCGTTGGCCAGGCCCAGCGAGAGGGCGTACGACGCGCCGTCGGAGAACCCGCCCAGCGTCACGTCGCGGACGGGATAGCCGTCGAAGGCGCTGGCCAGCAGCGCGTCGATGTGCTGCACGTCCACCCCGAATCCGCCGGCGATCAGGTCCCAACTCGCCGCCGACGACTGCGGGGCGACAAGCAGCAGGTGGTGCGCGTCCGCCACCGGCAGCAGCTGGTCCAGGCCCTGCCGCGCGGAGCCGCCCGCCCCGTGCAGCAGCACCACCAGCCGGTACGCGACGCCGTCGGCCGCCGGCTCCGGCACGTACGTCATCGCCGGCCGGCCACCGTCACCGCCGGGTAGCGGCACCAGACCGGTGGGACCTGACAGCACCGGCGGGTGCGGACGTGTGGTCAACAGGCCGTGCCGGGGATCCGGCGCGGAGTTGGACACGGGTCACCATTCCTCGCGGTCGACTGCAGGTGCGAGGCGGTTACCCGACCGACCGCCGCTTAACCGGCGGCCGGCGTTCAGGCGCTGTCGCGGGTCACCAGGGCGGACGGGAAGAGCGTCACCGGCGCGGCCGGGCGGCCGGCCAGCACGGCGGTGGCCGCCGCGGTGGCGATCCGGCCCACCGGGTGGCTCGCGGTGGTCAGCGCCGGCGCGGTCATGCCGGCCAGCGGGATGTCGTCGAAACCGGCCACCGCGACGTCACCCGGCACCCGCACACCGCCGTCGCGTAGCGCCGCGATGACCCCGAACGCGGTCTCGTCGCTGATCGCGTAGATCGCGTCCACGTCCGGCCAGCGGCGCAGCGCCTCGCCGGCCGCCGCCCGGCCACGCGCCGCCGTGAAGTCGCCGTCCACGACCCGCTCGGGCAGGCCGGCCTGGCGCATCAGGTGGCGGTACGCCTGCACGGGGCGCTGCGAGCACGGCAGCCACGCCGGGCCGGTCACCATGGCGATCCGGCGGCGGCCCGTCGCGTACAGGTGGCGCAGCACCGCGCCCGCGCCGGCGGTGTTGTCGACGTCGAAGGACGGCACCTCGGCCGAGCCGATGCCGATGGAGGCGACCCGGCCGTGCAGCGACCGGGGTACGGCGTCCAGCAGCGCCTCGGTGGTGTTGACAAGTACGACGCCGCACACGCTGCGGTCGGCGGCGAGCTGCTCCAGGCCGCGTGGGTCGCCCAGCGGCAGCCAGTGCAGCGCCACCCCGACGCCGGCCGGCGCGCACACCCGGGCCGCCGAGCCGACCACCCGGTGGACGTACGGGTCGTCAAGCACTGCCGCGCTTGTCGCCGCGGCGGCCACCACCAGCCGTACGCCGCCGCCGCCGCGAACCAGCGCCCGGGCGGCCGGGTTGGGCACGTAACCGAGCTGGTCGGCGGCCGTCACCACCCGCTCCCGGGCGGCCGGTGAGGCGAACCCCGTCCCGGCGATCACCCGCGAGGCGGTGGACCGGGAGACCCCGGCGGCCCGGGCGACGTCATCCAGAGTGGCCGGCCGGAATGCCGCTGCCGTCATCGTGCCCTCCCCACGGCGCCCACCCGGAGCGGGCGTACGCCTGCCCGGAATCATCCCCCGACCTGCGTGCCGCCGGTAAGGGGTGGCGGCCCGCTTGTGGTGGAAGCGCTCTCAGGTGTGCGATCGTGCCAGGAGATCACCCCGAGGAAGAGGACCCACAGCTGTGAGCGCCCCCACCAGCCCGGCCGTCGCCCCGGACACCACCGTTCCGGCACGCATCGTCCGGCTCGCCCGCAACGGCGTCGCCGTCACCTTCACCCTGAACGGCCTGGCCGTCGGCAGCTGGTTCTCCCGGGTGCCGGCCGTCCGCGAGGCGCTGGACCTCTCCGCCGGACGCCTCGGGCTCCTGCTGCTGGCGATGAGCGTGGGCGCGCTGCTCGCCATGCCGACCTCCGGGCTGCTCGCCCAGCGCCTCGGCTCGGCCCGCAGCGTGACGATCGCCACCGTGCTGGTCGCGGTCGGCCTGGTCGTGGCCGGTCTGGGCGCGACGGTCGCCGGGTCGGCAGTCGTCGTCGGGCTGGGGCTGGTGGCCTTCGGCTACGGCTCCGGCGCGTGCGACGTGGCCATGAACGTCGAGGGCGCGACTGTGGAGCGGCGGTTGGGGCGTACCGTCATGCCCCGTTTCCACGCGGCCTGGAGTCTCGGCTCGGTGGCCGGCGCGGGCCTCGGCGCCGGGGCCGCTCGCCTGGACGTGCCGGTCGGCGCGCACCTCGCCGCCGTCGCGGTGGTGGTGCTCGTCGGCACCGTGCTCGCCTCCCGGATGTTCCTGCCCCAACCGGCCGTCGACGCGGCCAACCAGACGGCGGACACCAGCCCGGCCGGCCGCCGTCGCGCGCAGCTCGCCGCCTGGCGTGAGCCGCGCACCCTGCTCGTCGGGCTTTTCGTGCTGGTGGCGGCGTTCGCCGAGGGCAGCGCCAACGACTGGCTGGCTGTCGCTTTCGTCGACGGTCGGGACCTGAGCGAGGCGGCCGGAGCGGCGGTCTTCGGCGTGTTCGTCGTCGGTATGACCCTCGGACGGACCGCGGGCACCGTCGCGCTGGACCGCTGGGGTCGGGTACCGGTGCTCAGCGGCACCCTCCTGCTCGCCGCTGCCGGCGCCACTCTGGCCGTGCTGGCCGGCTCGGGACCGGTGGCCATCGTCGGCGTCGCGCTGTGGGGCCTCGGCGCGTCGCTGGGCTTCCCGGTCGGCATGAGCGCGGCGGCCGACGAGGAGGCGCACGCGGCGGTGCGGGTCAGCGTGGTGGCGGTGATCGGTTACACGGCCTTCCTGGGCGGGCCGCCGCTGCTGGGCCTGCTCGGTGACCAGGTCGGCACCCTGCGGGCGCTGCTGGTGGTGCCGCTGCTGCTCCTGCCGACGCTGGCGCTGGTGCCGGCGCTGCGCCCGCCGCGGACCGGCGAGCCGGCGCCGGCAGCGCGGGAAACGGCCGACGAGTCGGCTCCGGCAGCACAGTAAAACTAGCCCGGATCGGGGTTCGGCGGTATCGGGTGCGCGGCCGAGTGCGCCGCGTGCCCGCGCTGGCTACGGTCGCCCGATGCCAACCGACGAGATCACCGCCGCCGCGGCGGGCAGCTGGACCCTGGGCGACCGCACCGTGCATCGGATGGGCTTCGGCTCGATGCGGATCACCGCGAACCCCGACCGCGAACGGGCGATCGCGGTGCTGCGCCGTGCCGTGGAACTGGGCGTCAACCACATCGACACGGCCGCCTTCTACGTCTCACCCGGCGGCACCCTGCGGGTGGGCACCGGCCCCGCCCGCTACGCCACCGAGCTGATCCGGGCGGCGCTCGCCCCGTACCCCGAGGACCTGGTCATCGCCACCAAGGTCGGCTTCGGCTACGACCCGGTGACCGGATTCACCGAGGCGGTCACCGGGGAACAGCTCCGCGCCCAGGTCGAGGAGAACCTGCGCCGCCTCGGCCGCGACGAGTTGGACGTGGTGAACCTGCGCCTGGGCCGGGGACCCGGCCCGGTGCCGCTGGCCGAGCGGTTCGGCGCTCTCGCCGAGCTGCGCGCCGCCGGCCTGATCCGGCACCTCGGGCTGTCCAACGTCCGGCCCGAGCAGCTGGACGAGGTGGCGGGCATCGCGCCCGTGGTCTGCGTACAGAACAACTACGGCGTGGACGCGTACCGGGAGCAGGACGCGTTCGTGCGCGCCTGCGGCGAGCGGGGTATCGCCTACGTGCCCTTCTTCGCGCTGGCCGGCACCAATCGGGAGGCGGGCGCGAGCGCCGCGCAGGGCGCGGCCGTCGAGGTGGTCGCCCGGGCCCACGGCGTCACCCCCCAGCAGGTACGCCTGGCCTGGACGCTGCACCAGGGCCCGCACGTCCTCGCGATCCCCGGCACGGGCGACAAGGCCCACCTGGAGGAGAACATAAGGACCGCCGCCCTGCGCCTGACCCCCGAAGACCTAACCCACCTGGCCTGAGCCCTGCCCCCGGTGATCATGAAGTTATTGTCGTCGATGCCGGCGTGTCGCGCCCATAACTTCATGATCACCGGAGCCAGACCCGGAGGGGGCCCGCGGGACGGAAGCCGGCTCGTCGGGCGGGTGGTAGGTCGGGGGCGGTCTCGTAGCCGACCACTGTGACGCCGGGCCGGGTGGCGACGACCCCACGCCAGATCGAGGCGGGGTCGCCGGTGGTGGCGAACACATTGGAGACGCCGGACGGGTCGTCGCCGCTGACCACCGCCCCGCCGACGACCGCGCCCGACTCGTCGTGGCGGGCCAGCACGCGGATGCGCGGGTCGGCCAGCAGCTCCGGGCGGAACAGCTCTCCGCCGCCGTGCGCGCCAGCCCAGGCCGCCAGCCCTTCCGGGCTGGTGACCGGAGTGAGCGGCGGGCTGGCCGGCGGGTCGGTGGGCGGGCGGTGGATCCACTGCGCCTCGAAGAGCACCCGGAATCCGTACGCCGATAGGTCGAGGTCGGCGAAGCTGTCCTTCACCGATGCGCCGGCCCCGGCGTCGATCCGCGCCAGCAGCGCTGCGGGGTCGACGCCGGGGCGCAGGGTGACGGCGTCGGGATACCACTGTGGGGAGCGGCGGGGCACCGACCACGCGTCGGCGTCGATCCGGCCGGTCAGCCCGTGGCTGGCGCACACGGCGGCGCACCAGTGCGCGTTGTCGTGCGCCGCCGCCTCCCGCACGTCATTCGACACGTCCCGCAGCCTACGAGGTCAGGAGTTGGCGAGGACGACGAGTCGCTGGGTCGCGCGGGTCATCGCGACGTACCTGTCGACAGCCCCCTGGATGCCCTCGCCGAACGTCTGCGGGTTGACGAGGACTACCAGGTCGAACTCCAGCCCCTTGGACAGCTCCGGGGTCAGCGACCGGACGCGATCAGTCGTCGGTCGGTACGTGGGCTCTCCGATGACGCAGGCGATCCCGTCGGCGTGCTCCGCGAGCCAGCCGTCGACGATCGCGTCCAGGTCGTGGACCGATCCGTGGGCAACCGGGATGCCGTTGGCGCGGATCGACGTCGGCACGTTCGCGTCCGGGAGGACGGCCCGGATGACCGGTTCGGCCTGCGCCATGACCTCCTGCGGCGTCCGGTAGTTGATGCTCAGCGAGGTCATGGTGACCCGGTCGAGCCCGATGCGCCCCAGTCGTTCCTGCCACGACTCCGTGAACCCGTGCCGGGCCTGGGCGCGGTCCCCGACGATGGTGAAGCTGCGCGACGGGCAGCGCGACAGCAGCATCTGCCACTGCGCGTCGGTCAGCTCCTGCGCCTCGTCCACGACGACGTGCGCGAACGGGCCGGCCAGCAGATCCGGGTCGGCGCGGGGCAGGACTGCCTCGTCGACGAGCGCGTCCTGCAGATCCAGTTGACGCAGGCTCGACAGCACGCCCTCACCGTCGTCGTAGGCGTGCGCCTCGATCAACTCGTCGACGACAGTGGCCATGCGCGCGCGTTCGGCGGCGATGGTGGCCTCGTGGCGGCGGGCACGCCGGGACGCCTCCGGGTCGCCGAGCCGCTGCCGTGCCGCGTCGAGTAGCGGCAGGTCGGACACCGTCCAGGCGCGGGCGTCCGCGCGCCGCAGCCGACGGATGTCGTCGGGGCCGAGCCAGGGAGCGCACCGGCGTAGATAGGCGGGCACCGACCACAGGTCCGCGACGATGTCGGTCGCATCGAGCAGCGGCCAGGCGTTGTGGAACGCCGTACGCAGGTCGCGGTTGCGCAGCAGCGACAGGCGTACCAGCTCGTCCGACTCGTCGCCGTCGTACTTCCCGAGCAGGATCGCCAGCAGCTCCGCCCAGATCTCCTCCCGCGCCTCGTTGTGCGGGGTACCGGGTCCGGGCGCCTCGAACGCCTGAGCCCAGTCGTCCGCGCTCAGCCGCAGGTCGGTGTCGCCGGCCGTGACCGTCGTCGGCGTGGTCGGCGGCTCCTCGTAGAACCGCACGGCCGCCTCGATCGCCCGCACCAGGTCGGCGGAGGACTTCAGGCGGGCCACCTCCGGGTCGGCCTCCACGGTCGCCGCGGCACCCTCGGGGACCAGGTCGCGCAGGGTGCAGGTCTGCACGTCCTCCTCGCCGAGGCTGGGCAGGACGTCGGCGACGTACGCCAGGTAGGGCTGGTGCGGCCCGACGAACAGCACCCCGCCGCGGCGCTGGCCGAGGCGCGGGTCGGAGTAGAGCAGGTACGCGGTGCGATGCAGGGCCACGACTGTCTTGCCGGTGCCCGGACCGCCGTCGACGACGAGGGCGCCCCGCGATCCGGCCCGGATGATGGCGTCCTGGTCGGCCTGGATGGTGCCGAGCACGTCGCGCATCCGGGCCGACCGGTTGCCGCCGAGGCTGGCGATGAACGCGGACTGGTCGTCGAGCGCCGCGTGCCCCTCGAACCCGTCCGGGGTGAACACCTCGTCCCAGTAGTCGCGGATCCGGCCGAGGGTCCAGCGGTACCGGCGGCGGCTGGCCAGGCCCATCGGGTTGGCGTGGGTAGCCCCGAAGAACGGCTCGGCGGCCGGGGAGCGCCAGTCGAGCAGCAGCCGACGACCGCCCCCGTCGGTGAGGCCGAATCGCCCGATGTAGACGGGCTCGGGGTCGTCGGCGCTGACGATGCGTCCGAGGCACAGGTCCAGGCCGAAGCGGCGCAGGGCCCGCAGGCGACCGGTCAGCCGCCGGACCTCCTCGTCCCGGGCGACCGCCTGGCGGCCCTTGCCGGCGGGTGCCCGGCGCTCGGCGTCGAGGCGGTCGGACAGGTCCGCGATCGACTGCTCCAGGCTCGCCGCGATGGCGGCGAAGTGCTGCTCGTCACGGGCGATCAGCGCCGGATCGGCCTTGGCGGCGAGGTTGTCGGGAAGGTCGAACACGGCGTCCGCCGCCGACGACTTGTGCATGTGCTGGCTCCCGTTTCCGCAGGTCCTGGCCTTGGACGGGCAATTCTGCGGTACACCTGGGGCCTTGCCGCAAGTCCCCCCATGCGGTATATGTTGGATATGGCGGGAGGTGTGTCGCCCCTCCCGCGCGCCGCGTGTCCCTGTGGCCCGCTTTCCCTGCGGCCCGGCGATCCAGATTTCTCCCACCCGGCGCGCAGCCCATTGCCAGGAATCGGTGCTGAACTGGAGAGGCGTCCGAGGAGAGAGGGCTGGGCATGAGCTGGTTCAACAGGCGGTCACGGGGCGCCGAGGCGACCCCGACGAAGCTGGACCGCGAGGCCACCCGGGACGACCTCGCCGCGCTGGAGGCATTCGTCGCCAGCCGTCGGGGAGTGGAGTTCTACCTGGAACCGGAGACCACCGCGACCGACACCACGGTGGTGGCGATCGCCCACGACGGCGAATGGATCCGCCGCCGCACCGGCACACCCCGCGCCGCAGGCGCCATCGCGCGCAAGCACGCGGTTCCGCTGTACGAGGCGGCCCGCACCGGCTACCCGGAACGGATGCGCACTTGGAACCGGGCGCACCCGGAGCGTCACGCCCGCTGATCGCCGGAGCGGCGACGCCCGTTGGCCGTTGGAGCGGCGACGCCCGCTGGCCCCGATCAGCCGTCACGCCCGCTGATCGGGGTGCCGCCCAGAGTCGGTTGTTCTGCGCGGAGGCGAGCGCCGCTCGGCCCTTCGCGGGTGGTGGTCGATGCCTTTGGAGCTGATGCGGTTGACGACATCGCCGTGGGAGCGAACCGACCGACTGGCGCGCGGCTCAGGAAAGCCCAGGTGCGGTGGACCGGTCGGATGCGTTGGACGGGTCGGGTGCGGTGGACGGGGCTGGCGCGGTGGACGGGTCACGAAGCGGGTGGGCTCGCGGCAGTGGGCGGGAGCCGGGAAGCGGGAGGCAGGGCGATCGGGGCTCGCGGCACCGAACGGCGGTCAGGGAGCGAGAGTCAGAGCGATGTCGCCCACGACATCAGCTCCAAAGGGCCCACGTACCCTCACCCTCCCGCTGGCGGGAGCGCCCTGCGACCGGCTGGCCCTGCGACCGGCTGGCCGGCCCTGCGACCGGCGGCCTCGCGACGTCGGCATCCGCAGGGTCGGCGAGTGGCGGCGTGTGCGCCTGCCGCAGACGTGCGCTCATGACGTGGGACGGCGTGAGACGGCGTGGGACGACGTGGGACGGCGTGAGACGACGTGGGGCGACGTGGGACGACGTGGGACGGCGTGAGACTCGTGACGTGAGACTCGTCGCGCCGCCGCTCCGGAGCAGGTGAGCGCGGCCGGCGGTGCCGCGACCTGCGTTGACCGGCGGCGCTGCCGTGTGGCAGCATTCGCGGCCTGACGGCAGTGAAGGAAGTCGGTGCGAATCCGACGCGGTCCCGCCACTGTCACCGGGGAGCGATCCCCCCTCGCGAGTCACGGCCGTGTGTCTGCGGTTGGAAGGCCGGGGGAGAGCGTCGATCCGGAAGCCAGGATACTTCGGCCGTCGGGACGTACCCCAGGGCGTGGACACCCGAGGAGGACCCGATGACGCTTGGCGTCTCCATCATCGACGGCGCGTGCCGTTCCCCGCACCGCGGCCGTGTCGTCGCCGCGATCGGCATCGACTCCGTTCACTGCTGAGTTCCGGACCGCGCCGCCCGTCGTCCCCGGCCGTACGCCGGTGAGCGGGCCCGATCGCGGCCTCCGCTGAACCCTGCGCCCATCCGTCGCCAGGCCGCTCCCGCGAGCGTGCCGGCGTTACCGTCCGGAGCCTGCCGTGCGCGTTCTGCTGCTCTCCACCGCCGACACCGACCTGCTGGCCGCCCGCGCCAGTGACGCCGACTACCGGCTCGCCAACCCCGCACGGGTCGCCGCCGACGAGGTGCCCGCCCTGCTCGACGGGGTCGACCTGGCCGTCGTACGCCTGCTCGGGGGTCGGCAGGCGTGGCCGGACGGCCTCGCCGCGGTGCTCGCCACCGGCGTGCCGACTGTCGTGCTCGGCGGCGAGGCGGTGCCCGACGCGGAGCTGATGGCCGTCTCCACGGTGCCGTCCGGGGTGGTCACCCAGGCGCTGGCGTACCTGGTGGAGGGCGGGCCGGACAACCTCGGGCACCTGGCCCGGTTCCTCGGCGACACGGTGCTGCTCACGGGGGAGGGGTTCGCTCCGCCCGCGCCCACCCCGGCGTACGGGGTGCACGGCGAGCACCCGGCCGACCCGGACCGGCCCACCGTGGGGATCGTCTTCTACCGGGCGCACGCCCTCGCCGGCAACACCGCGTTCGTCGACGTGCTGGCCGACGCCGTGCGGGAGGCCGGGGGCAACCCGCTGCCGATCTTCTGTGGCTCGCTGCGCGGCCTGACCACCGGCGCCGGCCCGCTGGGGCTGTTCGCCCGCTGTGACGCGCTGCTGGTCACCGTGCTCGCGGCCGGCGGTGCGGTCGCCGCGGACGCCTCCGGGGGCGGCGACGAGGACGCCTGGGACGTCGGCGCGCTCGCCGCCCTGGACGTGCCCGTCATCCAGGCGCTCTGCCTCACCAGCACCCGTGAACAGTGGGCCGGCAGCGACGCCGGGCTGTCCCCGTTGGACGCGGCCATGCAGGTGGCGATTCCCGAGTTCGACGGCCGGATCGTCACCGTGCCGTTCTCGTTCAAGCGGATCGACGCCGACGGTCTCTCGGTGTACGCCGCCGACGCCGAGCGGGCCGCCCGGGTGGCCGGCATCGCGGTGCGCCACGCCCGGCTGCGGTACGTGCCCAACGCCGACAAGCGGGTCGCCGTCGTCCTCAGCTCGTACCCCACCAAGCACTCCCGGGTGGGCAACGCCGTCGGGCTGGACACCCCGGTCTCGGCGGTCCGGCTGTTCGCCGCGCTCGCCGAGGCGGGTTACGACCTGGGTGACGCGCCGCCACCCGAGGACGGCGACGCGCTGATCCACGCGCTGATCGCCGCCGGCGGTCACGACGTGGAGTGGCTCACTCCGGAGCAGCTGGCCGCCGCCGAGGCCCGGATACCGGGGCAGACCTACCGGCGGTGGTTCGACCAGGTCCCGGCCGAGCTGCGCGAGCGGATGCGGGAGCACTGGGGTGAGCCGCCCGGCGAGCTGTACACCGAGGGCGGCGACATCGTGCTGGCCGGGCTGCGCTTCGGCAACGTGGTGCTGTTGATCCAGCCACCCCGCGGCTTCGGGGAGAACCCGATCGCCATCTACCACGACCCGGACCTGCCGCCGAGCCACCACTACCTGGCCGCGTACCGCTGGCTGGCCGCGCCGGTCGCGGACGGTGGGTTCGGCGCGGACGCCGTGGTGCACCTGGGCAAGCACGGCACCCTGGAGTGGCTGCCGGGCAAGGGCCTCGGCCTGGCCGCCGACTGCGCGCCCGACGCGGTCCTCGCCGACCTGCCGCTCGTCTACCCGTTCATCGTCAACGACCCCGGCGAGGGCACCCAGGCCAAGCGCCGCGCGCACGCCGTGGTCATCGACCACCTGGTGCCGCCGATGGCCCGCGCCGAGACCTACGGCGACCTGGCCAAACTGGAGCAACTGCTCGACGAGTACGCGACAGTGCAGGCGCTCGACCCGGCCAAGGTGCCCACCGTGCGGGCGCAGATCTGGGACCTCGTCCGCGCCGCCGAGCTGCATCACGACCTGCACGCCGAGGCGATGCCCGACGCCGACGACTTCGACGACTTCGTGCTGCACCTCGACGGGTACCTGTGCGAGGTCAAGGACGTGCAGATCCGCGACGGGCTGCACATCCTCGCCGACGCGCCGACCGGCGAGCCCCGGGTCAACCTGGTGCTCGCCGTGCTGCGTGCCCCGCAGATCTGGGGCGGCAAGCACGCCCTGCCCGGCCTGCGGCAGGCCCTCGCCGCCGCGTACGGCCTCGACGAGCAGGAGCTGCTCGCGTCGCCGGGGCAGCGGATCGCCCTGCCGGTCGCGCTTACCGACGCGGTGGACGGGCCGGCCGGCACCGCCGCCGACGCGGTCGACCTGATCGAGGCCCTCGCGCGACGGCTGGTCACCGGAATGGAGACCCTGGACTGGGACGCCGAGGCCGTCGACGCGGTGGTCGTGGAGGTGACCGGGCAGTCGATCCCGGACGCCGCCGCCGTGCTGCGCTTCGCGGCCACCGAACTGGTGCCCCGGCTGGCGCGCACCACCGACGAGCTGACCAACACCCTCGGCGCGCTCGACGGCCGGTTCGTGCCGCCCGGCCCGTCCGGCTCACCCACCCGGGGCCTGGTAAACGTGCTGCCCACCGGCCGCAACTTCTACTCCGTCGACCCGAAGGCCATCCCCAGCCGCAACGCGTGGGACGTCGGTGTGGCCCTCGCGGACTCGCTGCTGGCCCGGCACCTCGCCGACACCGGCACGTACCCCCGCTCGGTGGGGTTGACCGTGTGGGGCACCAGCGCGATGCGGACCCAGGGCGACGACATCGCCGAGGTGCTCGCGCTGTTGGGCTGCCGCCCGGTCTGGGACGAACGGTCCCGGCGGGTCACAGGCGTCGAGGTGGTGCCGACCGTCGAGTTGGGCCGCCCGCGCGTCGACGTGACAGTGCGCATCTCCGGCTTCTTCCGTGACGCGTTCCCGCACGTCGTGGCGCTGCTCGACGACGCCGTCCGCCGCGTCGCCGCGCTGGACGAGCCGGACGAGGACAACTACCTGCGGGCGCACGTCGCCGCCGACCTCGCCGAGCACGGGGACGAGCGGCGCGCGACCGCCCGGATCTTCGGCTCGAAGCCCGGGGCGTACGGCGCGGGCCTGCTGCCGCTGATCGACGCCCGGACGTGGCGCAGCGACGCCGACCTGGCCGAGGTGTACGCGGTATGGGGCGGTTACGCGTACGGCCGGGGCCTGGACGGGCGGGAGGCACGCGCCGACATGGAACGCTCCTTCGCCCGCATCGCGGTGGCCGTGAAGAACCAGGACACCCGCGAGCACGACATCGTCGACTCCGACGACTACTTCCAGTACCACGGTGGGATGGTGGCGATGGTCCGCCACCTCACGGGCACGTCACCGCAGGCGTACGTGGGTGACTCGGCCATGCCGCACGACGTGCGTACCCGCACCCTGGGTGAGGAGACCCGGCGGGTGTTCCGGGCCCGGGTGGTAAACCCGAAGTGGATCGCCGCGATGCGCCGGCACGGCTACAAGGGCGCTTTCGAGCTGGCCGCCACCGTGGACTACCTGTTCGGCTACGACGCCACCGCCGGCGTGGTCGACGACTGGATGTACGAGCACCTGGCCGCCGCGTACCTGTTCGACGACACGACCCGGGAGTTCCTGGAGCAGTCCAACCCGTGGGCGTTGCGGGGCATCACCGAGCGGTTGTTGGAGGCCGCCGACCGGGGGCTGTGGGCCAAACCGGAGCCGGCCACCCTGGACCGGCTGCGCGACACGTACCTGGCCAGCGAGGGCGACCTGGAGGACCGGGCATGAGCGCGAGGAGTGAGCCGGTTTTGCGAGCCCCGCAGTCGCGAACGAAGGAAGCACAGTGACGATCTATCCGTTCAGCGCGGTGCTCGGCATGGCCGACATGCGGTTGGCGCTGCTGCTCAACGCGGTGTCCCCGGCGATCGGCGGAGTCCTCGTGCGGGGCGAGAAGGGGACCGCCAAGTCCACGGCCGTGCGAGCGCTCGCCGCGCTGCTGCCCCCGGTGCGCCGGGTCGCCGGTTGCCGCTTCGGCTGCGACCCGGTCGAGCCGGACCCGGGCTGCCCGGACGGCCCTCATCCGGCCGACGCCGCCGCCGAGACGCGTCCCGCCCGGCTGGTGGAGTTGCCGGTCGGCGCCGCCGAGGACCGGGTCGTCGGCTCGCTCGACCTGGAGAAGGCCCTCGGCGAGGGCGTACGCGCGTTCGAGCCGGGTCTGCTCGCCGCCGCCCACCGGGGGGTGCTCTACGTCGACGAGGTCAACCTGCTGCACGACCACCTCGTCGACCTGCTGCTCGACGCGGCGGCGATGGGCCGCAGCCACGTCGAGCGCGAGGGCGTCTCGGTCAGCCACGCCGCTCGGTTCCTGCTGGTCGGCACCATGAACCCGGAGGAGGGGGAGCTGCGCCCGCAGTTGCTCGACCGGTTCGGGCTCACCGTCGAGGTAGGCGCCAGCCGGGACCCGGCCGTCCGGGTCGAGGTGGTGCGCCGCCGGCTCGCCGCCGACGCGGACCCGGTCGGTTTCGCCGCCCGCTGGGCCGACGCCGACGCGGAGATCGCCGCGCAGGTGGCCGCCGCCCGCGACCGGCTTCCCGGAGTACGCCTGCCCGACGCCGCCCTGCGCCAGATCGCCGAGGTGTGCGCGGCGTTCGACGTGGACGGCATGCGCGCCGACATCGTCACCGCCCGGACCGCTCTCGCCCACGCCGCCTGGCACGGCCGGGACCGGGTCACCATCGACGACGTCCGGGTCGCCGCCCGCCTCGCCCTGCCGCACCGCCGACGCCGCGACCCGTTCGACACCCCGGGCCTGGACGAAAAGCGCCTCGACGAGGCGTTGCAGCGCGCCCAGGACGCGCACCCCGACGACCCGGACGACGACGGCCCCCAGGACCGTGGCCCGGACGACGGGGGTCCCCAGGGCGGTGGCCCGGCCGGCGGTGGCGGCCCGAACGGTGGCCCGGCCGGCGATGGCGGCCCGAACGGTGGCGGCCCGAACGGTGGCGGCCCGAACGGTGGCGGCCCGAGTGGTGGCGGCCCCCAGGGCGACGGCAGCGGCGACGGGGCCGAGCAGGGTGCACCCGGGTCGGCCGGGCACTCGGCGGCACGCGACGGCAGTGGCCCGGACGGACGCACCGACGGCCCCGACGGGTGGCCGCAGCGCCAGTCGGGCGACCGAGGCGACGACGGGTGGCCGCAGCGCCAGCCGGGCGACGACGATGGCTGGTCGCGGCCCCAGGCGGGTGACCGGGGTGACGACGGTCAGAACTCGCGCCGGCGCGGAGGCCGGGAATCGGCGGCCGCTGACGACCCGACCCGCGGCGGGGCGTCCCAGCCGGCGGCCGTACCCCGGGGTGGGTTGCGGGCCCGGCTGCTCACCGCGCCCGGCGTCGGTGACGGCGTGCCCGGCCGGCGTTCGCGGGCCCGCACCGGTCGGGGGCGCACCACCGGCGCCCGGGCGCCGGCCGGGCGGGTCGCCGCGTTGCACCTGCCGGCCACGATCCGCGCCGCCGCGCCGCACCAGGCGTTGCGGGGACGGCTGGCCGGACCGCTGCGACTGCGCCCGGACGACGTGCGGGAGGCCGTCCGCGAGGGACGCGAGGGCAACCTCGTGCTGTTCGTGGTGGACGCCAGTGGCTCGATGGGCGCCCGGCAGCGGATGACCGCCGTCAAGGACGCGGTCCTCGCCCTGCTCACCGACGCCTACCAGCGGCGGGACAAGGTCGCGGTGATCGCCTTCCGGGGCGCCGGCGCGCGGACGCTGCTGCCGGCGACCTCGTCGGTGCTGGCCGCCTCGACCCGGCTGGCCGAGCTGCCGACCGGCGGGCGTACGCCGCTGGCCGAGGGGCTGCTCGCCGCCGCCGATCTGCTGCTGCTGGAGCGCCTGCGCGACCCGAAGCGCCGCCCGCTGGTGCTCATCGTCACCGACGGCCGAGCCACCGCCGGCACCCGTCCACTGGATCGCGCGGCAGCAGCCGCGAAGGCCCTGGCAGCGACGGGCGTCTCCTGCGTGGTCGTCGACTGCGAATCCGGCCCGGTACGTCTGAACCTGGCCAGTCGCCTGGCCCGCCAGCTGAATGCCCCCCGCCACCAACTAGCCGACGTGGCCCAACCCTCAGCCGGAGACAAGGGAGATCGCTGATGCCGCAGGGACAGCCGACTCACGTGCCCGCCGACGGGTTGACGACCCGGCAGCGGCGGCACCGACCACTGCTTATCGTCCACACCGGACAGATGAAGGGGAAGTCGACGGCGGCCTTCGGGCTGGCGCTGCGGGCCTGGACCGCCGGCCTGCCGATCGGCGTGTTCCAGTTCGTCAAGAGCGCCAAGTGGCGGGTCGGCGAGGAGAACGCCTTCCGGGCGCTCGGCGAGGTCCACGAGCGCACCGGTCAGGGCGCGCCGGTGGCCTGGCACAAGATGGGCGAGGGCTGGTCCTGGATCCAGCGCGGCGGCGAGGCCGACCACGCCGCCGACGCCCTGGAGGGCTGGCGACAGATCCAACGCGACCTGGCCGCCGAGCGGTACGGGCTGTACGTGCTGGACGAGTTCACCTACCCGATGAAGTGGGGCTGGGTGGACGTCAACGAGGTCGTCGCCACCCTGGCCGACCGGCCCGGCTTCCAGCATGTCGTCATCACCGGCCGCGACGCCGACCCGCGTCTCGTCGCCGCCGCCGACCTGGTGGCCGAGCTGACCAAGGTAAAGCACCCGATGGACGCCGGTCAGAAGGGCCAGAAGGGCATCGAGTGGTGAGCGCGCCCTGGTCGCTGCCCCGGGTGGTCGTCGCCGCGCCGGCCAGCGGCCACGGCAAGACGACTGTCGCCACCGGGCTGCTCGCCGCGCTGCGCCGTCGCGGTCTGACGGTCAGCCCGCACAAGGTCGGCCCGGACTACATCGACCCCGGCTACCACGCCCTCGCCGCCGGACGGCCCGGGCGCAACCTCGACCCGTTCCTGGTCGGGCCCGAGCGGATCGCCGCTCTGCTGCGCCACGGCGCGAGCACCCCGACGCCCGCCGACATCGCCGTCGTGGAAGGGGTGATGGGCCTGCACGACGGCGCGGTGGGTCGCCGCGACTTCGCCTCCACCGCGCATGTCGCCAGGCTTATCGACGCGCCGGTGGTGCTGGTGCTGGACACCACCGCGCAGGGCCGCTCGGCCGCCGCGCTGACGCTGGGCATGGCCGCCTTCGACCCCGCGGTACGCATCGGCGGGGTGATCCTCAACCGGGTCGGCTCGCCCCGGCACGAGTCGCTGCTGCGCGACGCCCTCGCCGAGGTGGGCGTACCGGTGCTCGGGGCGGTCACCCGCGCCGCCGAGGTCGCCGCGCCGGCCCGGCACCTCGGGCTGGTGCCGGTCGCCGAGCGGGCACCCGAATCCGTCGCCATCGTCACCGCGCTCGCCGAGCTGGTGGAAGCCACCGTGGACCTCGACGCCGTGCTCGACCTGGCCCGCAGCGCCCCGCCGCTGACCACCTCGGCGTGGGACCCGGTCGTCGCCGTCGACGGGCCGGCCGGCGAAGAACGCCCAGTTGTCGCGCTCGCCGGCGGTCCGGCGTTCACCTTCTCGTACGCGGAGACCGCCGAACTGCTCACCGCCGCGGGCGCGGACGTCGTCACCGTGGACCCGCTGCGCGACCCGGCCCTGCCCGCCGGCACGCGCGCGGTCGTGATCGGCGGCGGCTTCCCCGAGGCGTACGCCCAGGAGTTGGCCGGCAACGGCACGCTCCGGGCCGAGTTGGCCGACTTCGACGGGCCGATCGTGGCCGAGTGCGCCGGTCTGCTCTACCTCGGGCGATCGCTGGACGGCGTACCGATGTGCGGTCGGCTGGCCCTGGCCGCCCGGATGACCGGCCGGCTCACCCTCGGCTATCGCGAGGCGACGGCGGTCACCGACAGCCCGGTGGCACGCGCCGGCGCGCCGGTACGCGGTCACGAGTTCCACCGCACCACCACCGACCCGGGGCACGGCGAGACGTCGGCGTGGCGCTGGAACGACACCGAGCACGGCTTCGTCACGGGCCGGGTGCACGCCTCCTACCTGCACACCCACTGGGCCGGCCACCCCGCAGCCGCCCGCCGACTGGTCGAGGCGTGCCGGTGAGCGCCGACGCCACGCTCACCGGGGTCGGTGTCGGACCGGGTGACCCGGAGCTGCTCACCGTCAAGGCCGTGCGGTTGCTGCGCGAGGCCGACGTGATCTTCGTACCCGTGATGGCGGACCGGGGCGAGTCGACCGGGACGGCCGGTGCGGCAGCGCCGGGCGCGGAGGCCGGGCGGGCCGAGGCGACCGTCCGGGAGTACGTGCCGGCGGACCGGCTGCGTCGACTGCCGTTCGCCCTCGACGACCGGGGCGGGGTGACCGCCCGCCGGACGGCGGCCTGGGACGACGCCGCCCGGGTGGTGGTCGAGGCGATCGACGCGGGCGCGCGGTCCCTGGCGTTCGCCACCATCGGCGACCCCAACGTCTACTCCACCTTCGGCTATCTGGCGCAGAGCGTCCGGGCCCTGCGCCCGGCGGTGCGGGTGGCGACCGTTCCCGGCGTGACAGCCATGCAGGAGCTGGCCGCCCGCAGCGGCACCCCGCTCTGCGAGGGACGCGAACCGCTGACCCTGCTGCCGGCCACCGCCGGGTTGGCGCTGTTCGCCGACGCCCTCGCCGGGCCGGGCACCGTTGTCGCCTACAAGGGCTGGCGGCGGCATCCGGAGCTGCTCGCCGAGCTGCGCCGGCAGGGCCGTCTCGCCGACGCGGTGCTCGGGCGCAGCCTCGGGCTGCCCGGCGAACGGATCGGGCCGGTCGACGACAGCGACCACGACCTGCCGTACCTGTCGACGCTGCTGGTTCCGGCCCGCCGCGAGCACCGAGGAGGAAAGCTGTGACAAGCAACGGCAAGGTGTGGTTCGTCGGGGCCGGCCCGGGTGCGGCGGACCTGCTGACCCTGCGGGCCGCCCGGGTCATCGCCGCGGCAGACATCGTGATCTGGGCGGCCAGCCTGGTGCACGCCGACGTCCTCGACCACGCCCGCCCCGACGCGGAGATCGTCGACTCGTCGCAGCTACCCATCGAGGGCGTGCTGCCGCTGTACGAGCGCGCCGCCGCGCGGGGGCTCACCGTGGCCCGCATCCACTCCGGCGACCCGGCGCTCTGGGGCGCCGTGCAGGAGCAACTGGACCTGTGCCGGACGCTCGACCTGGCCGTGGAGATCGTGCCCGGGGTGTCCTCGTTCACCGCCGTCGCGGCGCTCGTCGGGCGGGAGTTGACAGTCCCCGAGGTGGCCCAGTCGGTGATCCTCACCCGCCTCGAAGGCGGCAAGACCCCGATGCCGCCCGGCGAGCGGGTCCGCGACTTCGCCCGGCACGGCACCACCATGGCGCTGTTCCTCTCCGCTGCCCGCTCCGGCCAGGTGCAGGCCGAGCTGCTGGCCGGCGGCTACCCGGAGGACACCCCGGCCGTGGTGGCGTACCAGGCGACCTGGCCCGACGAGCTGGTGGTGCGCTGCACGGTCGGCACCCTGGAGGCCACCGTCAAGCAGCACAGGCTGTGGAAGCACACCCTGTTCCTGGTCGGGCCGGCCCTCGCCGCCGAGGGCACCCGCTCGCACCTGTACCACCCCGGGCACTTCCACACCTTCCGCCGGGCCGAGCCGGCCGCCCGCGCCGAGCTGCGCCGCCAGACCGGCGGCCGCGCCGGAGGAACAGGCACACAGTGACGTACGCCGAGCCGCCCCTGCGCGAGCCGGACCTGCCGCGTACGGCGAAGGTCCGGCCCACCGCCCTGCGGACGGGGTGGACGACCGGCGCCTGCGCGACGGCGGCGGCGAAGGCGGCGGTCACCGCCCTGGTCACCGGGGAGATCCAGCCGGACGTGGAGATCGGCCTGCCCGCCGGTCGGCGGGTGCGCTTCGGAGTGGAACGCTGCGAGGTGACCGGCACGCCACCGGTGCGGGCCGAGGCGGTCGTCGTCAAGGACGCCGGTGACGACCCGGACGTCACCCACGGCGCCGAGCTGACCGCCACCGTGGACTGGACCGACGTCCCCGGGCTGCGGCTGGCCGGCGGTCCCGGCGTCGGCACCGTCACCAAACCGGGCCTCGGGCTCGCGGTCGGTGGCCCGGCCATCAACGACACACCACGCCGGATGATCGGCGAGGCGGTGGCCGAGGTCGTCGACCTCACCGAGGTCGGTGTCCGCGTGGTCATCAGCGTGCCCCGGGGCGAGATCATGGCCCGCAAGACCACCAACCGGCGGCTCGGCATCCTGGGTGGCATCTCGATCCTCGGCACCACAGGCATCGTCCGGCCCTTCTCCACCGCCTCCTGGCGGGCCAGCGTCGTGCAGGCCGTGCACGTGATGGCCGCCCAGGGCGAGCGGGCCGTGGTGCTGTGCACCGGCGGGCGTACCGAGCGGGCCGCCCGCGCGCTGCTGCCCGACCTGCCCGAGGTCTGCTTCGTCGAGGTCGGGGACTTCACCGGCGCCGCCGTGACCGCCGCCGTGGACGACGCGATGACAGGTGTGGTGTTCGTCGGCATGGCCGGCAAGCTCGCCAAACTCGCGGCGGGCATCCTGATGACCCACTACACCCGCTCCAAGGTGGACCTGTCCCTGCTCGGCGCGGTGACGGCAGACGCCGGTGGCGATCCGGCGCTTGTCGCCGCCGTGACCGAGGCGAACACCGGTCGGCACGCGTACGAGCTGTGGGAGGCCGCCGGGTTGCTCGGTCCGGCCGGGGACCTGCTCTGCCAGCGGGTCGGTCAGGTGCTGCGGCGCTTCGCCGGGCCGACTGTCACAGTGGACGTGGCGATGGTCGACTTCGCCGGAGCGCACGTGGTCGCCTCGTCGGGCCGGTGGCCCCGATGAGCCGGACGTCCGCGAACCCGCTGGTGACAGTGGTCGGCCTGGACGCCGCGGGTGCCGCGCTTCATCCCGCGCTCGCACCCGCGCTGGCCGCGGCCGGGCTGGTCGTCGGGGCGGCCCGGCACCTGGCCGCCGTTGCCGTGCCGGCCGGCGTGGACACCGTCGTCCTCGGGCCGCTCGCCCCGGCCGTCGACCGGCTGAGCGTCGCCGTCGCCGCCGGGGTGCCGGCCGTGGTGCTGGCCAGCGGCGATCCCGGCCTGTTCGGCATCGTCCGGCGGCTGCGTGCCGCCGGACTGCCGCTGCGGGTGGTGCCTGCCGTGTCCAGCGTGGCCGCCGCGTTCGCCCGTGCCGGACTGCCCTGGGACGGGGCCGCCGTGGTCACCGCGCACGGCCGCGACCCGCGCCCGGCCCTGAACGCCTGCCGGGCTCTGCCGCTGGTCGCGGTGCTCACCGCGCCCGGCGCCGGCGCCGCCGAGCTGGGCGCAGGCCTGGTCGGCTGGCCCCGCCGCCTGCTGGTCGCCGAGCACCTGGGCACCGACGCGGAACGGGTCCGCGCGGTGACCCCCGCGCAGGCCGCCACCGAGACCTGGTCCGACCCGCACGTCCTGCTCAGCCACGCGGACACCAACACCGCCACCGACGTCGCGCCTGCCGACGCCGCGTCCGGTCGGGTCGCACCAGGTGGGATGCGCTCCGACAACCAGCCCGCCGCCGCGCCGGCCGGCGGCTGGGCGCTGCCGGAGGGCCGGTACGCCCACCGCGACTCGATGATCACCAAGTCGGAGGTGCGTGCCCTCGTCGTCGCTCGGCTGCGGCCGCGCCTGGGCCGGCTGATCTGGGACGTCGGCGCGGGCAGCGGCTCGGTCGGCATCGAGTGCGCGCTGCTCGGCGCGGCCGTGCTCGCCGTCGAGCAGGACGCCGCCAGTGCCGCGACGATCCGGGACAACGCGGCGGCGCACGCCGTCACCGTCCGGGTCGTCGTCGGGCGGGCTCCGGCGGCGCTGGTCGGGCTGCCCGAACCGGACGCGGTCTTCGTCGGCGGTGGCGGCGTCGACGTCGTGCCCGCCGTGGTGGCCCGTCGACCCGAGCGGGTGGTGCTCACCCTGGCCGCGCTGGACCGCGTCGCGCCGGCCGTGGGCCTGCTGCGGGCCGCCGGCTACACCGTCGAGGGCAGCCAGCTCTCCGCCGCCCGCCTCGCCGACCTGCCCGGTGGGTCGATCCGTCTCGCGGCCACCAACCCGGTGGTCGTCCTCACCGGGGAGCGCCCGTGACCGACCAGAACCCGCCCGCCCGGATCGGCCTGGTGGCGGCCACCGCCGCCGGCCGTCGACACGCCCACACTGTCGCCGCGGCCTGGCCACACGCACGGCTGGTCGAGGGGGAGAACGTCACCGCCGCGCTGCGGACGGCCTGGACACGCTACGACGCCGTGGTGGCGTTCCTGGCCACCGGCGCGGTGGTGCGCGTCGTCGCGCCGCTGCTCGGTGACAAGCGCACCGACCCGGCCGTGGTGGTCGTCGACGAGGCGGCCCGACACGCCGTGGCGCTGCTCGGCGGTCACGCCGGCGGCGGCAACGACCTCGCCGAGGCCGTCGGCGCCCTGCTGGACGCCCGACCGGTGATCACCACCGCCACCGACGCGGTCGGGCTGCCGGGCCTGGACACCCTCGGCTGGCCCGTGCAGGGCGCGGTCGCCGCCGTGTCCCGGGCCATCCTGGACGGCGAACCGGTCGAGCTGATCGCCGACGCCGCCTGGCCGCTGCCCGCCCTGCCCCCGAACGTCCACGCCGCCGACAAGTCCGCCGCCGACAACGCCACCGCCGCCGACAACGCCGCCGCCGCCAACGCCGCCGCCGGCAGCGGGGCCGCCGGATATCGGCTGCTGGTCACCGATCGGGTGGTGGCGCTCGACGAGCGGACCGCGGTGCTGCGGCCGCCGTCGCTGGTCGCCGGTGTGGGCGCGAGTCGGGGCGTACCGGCCGCCGAGGTCACCGAGCTGCTGCACCGGGCGCTGGCCGAGGCCGGCCTCGACCCGGCGAGCCTGCGCTGCCTGGCCAGCGCCGACGTCAAGGCCGACGAGGTGGGCATCCGCAGCACCGCCGACGCGCTCGGCGTACCCCTGGTGACCTGGCCGGCGACGCGCCTGGCGGCGGTCGACGTGCCGCATCCCAGCGAGGTGGTCCGCGCGGCGGTCGGCACGCCGAGCGTCGCGGAGGCCGCCGCGCTGCTCGGCCCGGACGGCCGGGCCGACGACGCGACGCTGCTGGTTCCGAAGACCGCGACGGCGATGGCGACAGTGGCCGTGGCCCGGCACGCGCCACGCGGCCGGCTGGCAGTCGTCGGCCTCGGGCCGGGCGCCGCCGATCTGCGGACCCCCCGCGCGGTGGCGGAGCTGCGTCGCGCGGCGGTGGTGGTCGGCCTCGACCAGTACCTCGACCAGGTACGCGACGTGCTGCGGCCGGGCACCCGGGTGCTGTCCAGCGGGTTGGGCGCGGAGGAGGCCCGGGCCCGCGCGGCCGTCGCGGAGGCCGCCGCCGGCCGGGCGGTCGCGCTTGTCGGGTCCGGCGACGCCGGGGTGTACGCGATGGCGAGCCCCGCCCTGGAGTACGCCGACGAGCGCATCGACGTGGTCGGTGTGCCCGGGGTGACCGCCGCGCTCGCCGCCGGGGCGCTGCTCGGCGCGCCGCTCGGCCACGACCACGCCTACGTGAGCCTGTCCGACCTGCACACCCCGTGGGAGGTCATCGAGCGGCGGGTGACAGCCGCCGCCGAGGGTGACTTCGTGACGCTGTTCTACAACCCGCGCAGCCGGGCGCGTGACTGGCAGCTCGGCAAGGCGCTCGGCATTCTCGCCGGGCACCGGCCCCCGGACACCCCGGTCGGCGTGGTGCGCAACGCCAGCCGGCCCGGCGAACGGGTGCACCTGGCGACCCTCGCCACCCTGGACCCGGCGGTCGTCGACATGTACAGCGTCGTGGTCGTCGGCAGCAGCGACACCCGGCTGGTCGCCGGCCGGATGGTCACACCCAGGGGGTACCGGTGGCGCTCGTGACCATCGACGCCTGCCAGGGCTGCGGGGCCTGCCTGCTCACCTGCCCCACGCACGCGATCCGGCCGGTGGCCGGCGGACTGACGGTCCGCGCCGACCGCTGCACCGGCTGCCTGGAGTGCCTGGAGATCTGCCCGGTCGACGCGATCCGCGTGCTCGACCCTCAGGAAGGAGCCCGATGAGCCGGGTGGTGCATCCGATCGAGGTGGAGTCGTACCGCATCCTGCGGGAGCGGGTCGACCTGTCGCACCTGCCGCCGCTGACCCGGGCGGTGACCGAGCGGGTGGTGCACGCCAGCGCCGACCTCGCGTACGTCGACGAGCTGGTCTGCGACGAGGCCGCCCTGGAGTCGGGGCTGGCGGCGCTGCGCGCCGGGGCCCCGGTGGTCACCGACGTGGCGATGGTCGCCGCCGGCATCACCCGGGCCGGCCTGGAGGTGGTCTGCCCGGTCGCCGAACCGGCCGCCGCCGAGCTGGGCCGCGCGGCCGGAATCACCCGCTCGGCGGCAGCCGTGCGGATCGCACTGGACCGGGTCGGCCCCGGCGCGGTGTGGGTGGTGGGCTGCGCGCCGACCGCGCTCGTCGAACTACTCACCCTGGACGCCGCGCCCGCGCTCGTCGTCGGCCTGCCGGTCGGCTTCGTGGGGGCCGCCGAGTCGAAGGCGGCGCTGCGGGCCAGCGGCCTGCCCGCCGTGTCCAACATGGGGGAGAAGGGTGGCTCGGCGGTCGCCGCCGCCGCCCTCAACGCCCTGCTCTATACCGAGGAGAAGTCATGACCGCTCTGGTCATCGTCGGGCACGGCACGCGCAGCGCGGCCGGGGTCGACCAGTTCGCCGCGCTCGTCGAGCGCGTCCGCCGTCGCGGCGACGTCGGCGACGTCGAGGGCGGCTTCATCGAGCTGTCCCGTCCACCGCTCACCGACGCCGTCGGCGCGCTCGTCGCGCGCGGGCACCGGGCACTCGTGGCGTTGCCGCTGGTGCTCACCGCCGCCGGGCACGGCAAGGGCGACATCCCCGCCGCCATGGGACGCGAGCAGCAGCGCCACCCCGGGCTGACCTACCGCTACGGTCGTCCGCTCGGCCCACACCCGCTGCTGCACGAGGCCCTCGCGGAGCGCATCGACGCGGCGCTGGCCGACACCGCACCGGCCGACCCTTCGCCGGCCGGCGCTCCTCCGGTCGACGCTTCTCCGGTCGACGTCGACCGGGCCGGCACCTGGGTCGCGTTGATCGGGCGTGGGTCGACCGACCCGGACGCCAACGCCGAGGTGGCCAAGGTCGCCCGGCTGCTGTGGGAGGGACGCGGCTACGCGGGCGTCGAGCCGGGGTTCATCTCGCTGGCGTCTCCGTCGGTGCCGGAGGTGCTGGACCGGTTGCGTCGCCTCGGCGCGCGGCGGATCGTCGTCGCGCCGTACTTCCTGTTCGCCGGGGTGCTGCCCGACCGGATCGTCGCCCAGTCGGCGGAGTTCGCCGCCGCCCACCCCGACCTGGACGTCCGGGTCGCCGAGGTGATCGGCGACTGCGACGCCCTCGCCGACCTGGTGCTCGAACGCCACGCCGAGGCGCTGGGCGGGGACATCCGGATGAACTGCGACACCTGCGCGTACCGGGTGCTGATGCCCGGCTTCGCCGACAAGGTGGGCCGCCCGCAACGCCCGCACGACCACCCCGACGACCCGGTCGGCCACCACCATCACCACGGACACGACCATCACCACGACCACGGTTCGGTCGCCGTGGTCGGCGGCGGGCCGGGCCCCGACGACCTGATCACGGTACGCGGAAAGGCCCTGCTCGACGCCGCAGACGTCGTCGTGGTCGACCGGTTGGCTCCGCAGGGGCTGCTCGCCGGACTACGCCCCGACGTGCTTGTCATCGACGCCGCCAAGGTGCCCCGTGGCCCGTCGATGGCCCAGGACGCGATCAACGCGGCCCTGGTGGCGCACGCTCGCGCCGGCCGCCGGGTGGTCCGGCTCAAGGGCGGCGACCCGTACGTCTTCGGACGCGGCCACGAGGAGGTGCAGGCCTGCGTGGCGGCCGGCGTACCGGTGACAGTGGTCCCCGGGGTGAGCAGCGCCCTCGCCGCGCCGGCCCTCGCCGGTGTGCCTGTCACACACCGGGGCGTGGCGCACGACGTCACAGTGGTCTCCGGGCACCTGCCGCCCGGGCACCCCGACTCGCTCGTCGACTGGGCGGCGCTGGCCCGCGCCCGGGGCACCGTCGTGCTGCTGATGGCCGTCGACACCATCGCCAAGATCGCGACGGTGCTGATCGAGCACGGTCGCGCCCCGGAGAGCCCGGTGCTGGCCGTGCAGGACGCCGGGTTGCCCGGCCAGCGGTCGGTGCCGGCCCGGCTGGACGAGATCGGCGCGGTCGCCACCCGGGAGAGCGTCGGCCCGCCCGCCGTCTTCGTGCTCGGCCCGGTGGTGGCCCTCACCACCACCGGGCCGAGCACCTGACGACTACTCGCTGCGGGCGGTCTCCGGCCCGGTGATGCGTTCCAGCAGCGGCATCGTGGAGGCGATGACGCCGAGGCAGGCGACCAGTCCGACGACGACGATCACGTAGAAGCGCGGCTCCGGCGCGATCAACGTGTAGTGCATCTGTGCCCGCAGGAACAGGTGCGCGGCGAGCAGGCCCATCCCGATGGCGACCGCGGCGACGGCGAGCATCGGCACGGCGCTCTCCAACGCCACCACCCGACGCAGGACCCGCACCGGAGCGCCGCTGAGGCGCAGCAGGCTGAACGGGCGTCGGCGCTCGGTGAGACCACCGATGACGCTCACCGCGAGGCTGCACCCGCCGAGCGCGAGGCTGGCCACGATGATGACGTTCGCCAGTTGCTCCCAGCCGCGCAGCGTGTTGGCGAAGTCCGACTCGAAGTCGCCTGGCACGTTCGGCCCCGTCCAGAAGGTCGGGAAGGCGACCTCCAGCACGGTGCGGGTGCGCTCGACGGCGGCTGCCGACCCGTCCGTGCCCACGACGACCGAGATCACCGGCAGCCGTTGGAGGTCGTCGAGCGTGACCGACGCCGCGTGCCACTCCGTTGTGGACGACGCCGACTCCTGCCAGCGGCTCAGACCTATCGGCACCTCGATGACTGTGGCGCCCTGCGCGCACCGCCCGTACGCGCTCGGGAGGTCGGCGCAGGCGATCACCCCGCCCTCGCCGCCGGTGTTGATGTCCGGGGCTTCCCGGATCGCTGTCGCGGACCGCACGCCGCTGATCGCGTGCAGCTCGGCGAAGACCGTGTCGGGCACCGATGACGCCTTCTCGTCGAAGACTGTGGTCACCGTGCCGGCGTCGGTCGAGCCGACCGGTGCTGGACCCCGGTTGGCGATGATCGTGGTGATCACGCCGACGGCCACGCTCGTCACGAAGAGCGCGAGCATGATGCCGCTGATCGCCCGGAAGCCGGCCTTCGGGTTGTCGGCGAGGCGACGCGCGGCGATGAGCGTGGCCGGGCGGTTGGCGTACCGCGCCAGGACGCGGGCGCCGACCATCGTCAGCCACGGGCCGGCGAAGACCAGGCCGGCCATGATGAGCAGCAGCCCGGGCAGGAAGATCGCGGTCTGGCCGTCAGACGTTTCCGGCTTGAAGCCGACGGCGAAGAACAGCACCGCGACACCGAGCAGGGCCGGGATCAGCCGGTACGCGCTCGGGACGCGGGGGGTGACCCGGCGGGTGACGCCCAGCGGGGAGATCCGTACGCGGCGCAGCGAGACCTGGGCCGCCACCGCCGCGCCGGCCGGTACGCCGAGCGCCACGAGTAGGACGTTCAGTACGCCCAGCGACATGTCATTGGGGAAGAACGGCATGCCGGTAAACGGGATGCCCGCGAGCGGATCGCGGAAGGCGTAGAACAGGCCGAAGCCGACGGCGGTTCCGGCGACGGCGGCGGCGGTCGCCTCCACGGCGGCGACCATCGAGATCTGCCGGGGCGTCGCGCCGACCAGGCGCATCGCGGCGAAGCGCTGCTCCCGGCGGGCCGCGCTGAGCCTTGTGGCCGTGCCGATGAAGATCAGCACCGGGAACAGCAGCCCGCCGGCGACCACCCCCAGGATGAGGTCCACAGTGGTCTCGGGGAGGGCGGGGGTGTCGCCGACGCTTGTGACCTGCTTCGCGGCGGGTAGCTTGGCGACCTGGTCGGGCGTGCCGCCGGCGATGACGAGCAGGGTGTCCGGCGACGTCAGCGCGGCCTGACCCACAGTGCCGAGATCCCGCCCCGGGTAGCGGTCGCCCAGTTGGTCGGTCGGGTGGGCGGCCAGCAGGTCGCGCAACGCGGGCGAGGCGTAGAACTCGCCGGGACCAGGGATGGTCGGGACACCGACCGGGGTGGGCGAGGTAGAGCCGGTCGCGGCGACGTCGATCCGAACGATCTGCCTGCCGTGGAAGTAGTCGAACCGGGTCGACCACCACAGCGGGTCGGCGTCGCCGGCCGAGGCGTTGGGATACATCGAGGCGTACCGGGTGAGCTGGGCGTTCACCGCGTTGACCCCGGCGAGGGTGGTCAGCAGCAGCCCACTGCCGATCGCGACGGCGGCGGCGATGACGAGCAGGCGGGTGAGCGCCTCACGACCACCGGCCACGGCGAGGCGGAGCCCGAAGCGGATCATGAGGCGATCCGGTCCGGCGCGTTGACGCGCCCGTCGCGGACCATGACCTCGCGGTCGGCGTACGCGGCGATCCGGGGCTCGTGGGTCACCAGGATGACTGTGGTGCCCTGCTCGCGGGCGGCGTCGACAAGCAGATCCATCACCTGCTCGCCGGTGAGCGAGTCCAGCGCGCCGGTCGGCTCGTCGGCGAAGAGCACCTGCGGCTCGGCGACCAGGCCGCGGGCGAGGGCGACGCGCTGCGCCTGCCCGCCGGACAGCTCGCCCGAGCGCCGCTGCTCCAGGCCGTCCAGGCCGAGGCGCGCGAACCAGGCGTACGCCTTCGTGAGCGCCTGGGTGCGGCGGACGCCGCTGAGCAGCAGGGGAAGGGCGACGTTCTCCACGGCCGTCAGCTCGGGGACGAGCTGACCGAACTGGAAGACGAAGCCGAACCGGTCCCGGCGCAGACTGCTGCGCTGGGCCTCCGCGAGTGCGTCGACCCGGATCCCGTCGAAGAGGATCTCGCCGGAGTCGGGCACGAGGATGCCGGCCAGGCAGTGCAGCAGGGTGGACTTACCCGACCCGCTGGGGCCCATGATGGCGAGGATCTCGCCCGCGTCCACGGCGACGCTCGCGCCGCGCAGGGCTGGCGTCTGGCCGAAGGCGAACTCCACGTCGCGGGCCTCGATCACGACTGTCATCGCCGCACCTCCTTGCGCAGGGCGTCCAGGCGGGCGCCGGTCATCTCGATCCACCGGAGGTCCGCCTCCAGGTGGTAGAGGCCGTGGTCGGCCAGCAGGGCGTCGACGAGGCTGCCGGCCCGCTTGATCTCGGTCAGCTCGCGCATCCGGTGCAGGTGCGCGCTGCGCTGGGTGTCGAGGTAGTCGGCGGCGGGACGGTCGAGCATCAGCGCGAGCACGACCTTGGCGAAGAGCACCGTCTGCAGGTGCGGCTCCGGGTCGACCGGCTGCGTGAGCCACTGCTCGACCTCGGTGGCGCCGACGTCGGTGATGACGTAGCGCTTGCGGTCGGGGCCGGAGCCGGGCGCGACGTCGCTGATCACCACCTTGCCGTCGCGGGCCAGGCGGCTGAGGGTGGAGTAGACCTGGCCGAACGGCAGTGGCTTGCCCCGGCCGAAGAAGGCGTCGTAGTCGCGCTTCAGGTCGTAGCCGTGGCTGGGCTCCCGTTCGAGGAGGCCGAGAAGGGTCAGTGGCACGCTCATGCCAGGAGACTACACCGGAGGTATACCTCGCGTATATACCCCCGGTGTGCTCCCGGCTCAGGGCACGACTTTCGCAGGTCAGCCGGCCAGGGCGCGGGCCAGGGTGTAGCCGGCGGCGGCTGCGGCGAGCCCGGCGGCGACGCTGCCCACGACATTGGCCAGCGCGAGGAGGCGGTGACCGCCCCGGGTCAGGCGCAGCGTCTCGTAGCTGAAGGTGGAGTAGGTGGTCAGGGCACCGCAGAAGCCGGTGCCGAGCAACGCGCTGGCCGCGGGGCCGACCGGTGCTCCGACGAGGACGCCGAGCAACAGCGAGCCGACCACGTTGACGGTGAGCGTGCCCCAGGGGAACGAAGAGTCGTGCCGGGACTGCACGGCCCGGTCGGTGAGATAGCGCAGCGGTGCGCCGACGGCCGCTCCCAGCGCGATGAGCAGCACGCTCATCGGGCCGCCGTCCCACGCCGCAGCAGCCCGGTGGTGACGGCTTCGCCCAGCCCGACCGCGACGAGCGCCCCGAGCACCGTCGCGGCCAGGTACGCCGACGCGGTGCCCGGGGCGCCCGCCACGAGCGCCTGCTGGATGTCCACGGCGTAGGTGGAGAACGTGGTGAAGCCGCCGAGCACCCCGACCCCGAGGAACGGGCGGGCCAGCGGGTGTCCACCGCCGAGGTGCCCGAGCGCCGCCATCAACACGCCGATCAGCAGGCAGCCGGACACGTTGATGCCGAACGTCGCCCAGGGAAAACCGGTAGGAGTATGCGGAGCGGCGTGCTGCAGGCCGGCCCGGCCCAGCGCGCCGAGCACCCCGCCGGCCGCGATCGTGGCCAGCACCGTCACGGGACGGGTGGTCAACTCCCGCCGGTCGGCGGGGACATGCCTGTCGACGTCGGGGTCGGTACGCGGCTCGAAGGGCTCTGACACGAGTCCTTCCTACCAGCACGGGTGCTGATCAGCGCACCGCCGCGACGGCGGCGTCCGGGCCGCCGCGCCACACCGTGCCGACCTCGCCGAACCCGGCCTCGCGGAGCGCGGCGAGGTGCCAGGAGACCGGCGGGTTCCACTCCGGGCTGTGCCCGGTCGGATAGATGGCGTGCCGCTGTGCCACCAGCGGGGCGAGCGCCGGGTCGGCGGCGGCCCGCTCCCACCAGTCCGACCACGAGAGCACCGAACCGGCGGCGTAGCGGGCATTGCGCCGGTCCCGCGCCCGGTCCAGCAGTCGCTTGGTCAACTCCGGCAGCGTGTCGTCCGGCATGTGGTCGGCGTTGACGAAGATCCCACCCGGCCGCAGCACGTCGCGCAGCTCGGCGTAGAGCACGCCGAGCCGGTCGGCCGGCAGCCAGTGCAGGGCGGTGGCGGTGAGAACGGCGTCGTACTCGGAGTGGGGGAGCGTCGAGCGCCAGTCGGGCGTGGCGAGGTCGGCGGTGACGATGGTGGCCCGCCCGGCCAGCGAGGCGCCGGCGATGGCGAGCAGCGCCGGGTCGAGGTCCACCAACGTCAGCTCGGCGTCGGGGAAGCGTGCCAGCGTCCGCAGCGAGATGGTGCCGGTGCCGCCGGCCAGGTCGAGCAGGCGCGGGGGTCGGCCGTCGAGGACCGCGTCGACGGCGTCGAGCATGGTGGCGAGGCGGTGTTCCCGGTCCGGCAGGTAGGCCTCCTGCTGGCGGTCCCAGCTCTCCTGCCATGCCGACGGATTCGTGATGTAAGGACTCATGACGTCCAGGCTAGTTACCTGACCGGGCGGGGTCCAGAACTTGTTGCACATCTTTTGCAATTGCAGGATGATGGCGGAGCGATGATCGGAGCGACGCCGGGTCGGGCATCCCGCCCGACCCGGCGCCCCTCACCTCGCGCCTCCGGTCGACGGCCGGCGTACGGTACCCGCAGCCCGCACCGGGACCGTCGCGCAAGGAGGCAGGCGATGCAGGACCGCACCCCTCGTCCGGAAGAGCTGGAGCCGATCGAGCGCGCCGACATCGACGAGCTGCGCGCCCTGCAACGCGAACGGCTGCGGTGGTCGCTGCGGCACGCGTACGACAATGTGCCGCACTACCGTCGGGCGTTCGACGCCGTCGGGGTGCACCCCGACGACTGCCGGGACCTCGACGACCTGGCCCGCTTCCCGTTCACCGGCAAGGCAGAGCTGCGCGACAACTACCCGTTCGGCATGTTCGCCGTACCCCGGGAGCAGGTCGCCCGGCTGCACGCCTCCTCCGGCACCACCGGCCGACCCACAGTCGTCGGCTACACCCGCGACGACCTGCGGACCTGGGCCCGGCTGATGGCCCGGTCCATCCGCGCCTCCGGCGGCCGTCCCGGCGACCGGGTGCACGTCGCGTACGGCTACGGGCTCTTCACCGGCGGCCTGGGCGCCCACTACGGGGCCGAGGAGCTGGGCTGCACTGTCATCCCCGTCTCGGGCGGCATGACCGAACGACAGGTGCTGCTGATCCGAGACTTCGAGCCCGAGGTCATCATGGTCACGCCCAGCTACCTCCTGGCCATCGTCGACGAGATGCGCCGCCAGGGCATCGACCCGCGCGCCACGTCACTGCGGGTGGGCATCTTCGGCGCCGAGCCGTGGACCGAGGACATGCGCCGCGAGATCGAGCAGCAGCTGGACATCCACGCCGTCGACATCTACGGGCTCTCCGAGGTGATGGGCCCCGGCGTCGCCACCGAGTGCGTCGAGACCAAGGACGGGCTGCACCTCTGGGAGGACCACTTCTACCCGGAGATCATCGACCCGCTCACCGGGGCGGTGCTGCCCGACGGCGAGCGGGGCGAGCTGGTGCTCACCTCGCTCACCAAGGAGGCGATGCCTGTCGTGCGCTACCGCACCCGGGACCTCACCCGGCTGCTGCCCGGCACCGCGCGGCCGATGCGCCGGATCGAGAAGATCACCGGCCGGACCGACGACATGATGATCCTGCGCGGGGTGAACATCTTCCCGACGCAGATCGAGGAGCTCATCCTGCGTACGCCGCAGCTGTCGCCGCACTTCCAGTGCGTCCTCGACCGGCAGGGCCGGCTGGACACCCTCACCGTACGGGTGGAGCGGCGCGTCGGGGTCGCCGTGGACGCCGCCGAGCGGGCCGGCGCGAGCGTGGCAGAGCTGGTGAAGAACACCATCGGGGTGAGCGTCGCGGTGGACGTGCTCGACCCGGACTCGGTGGAACGGTCGATGGGCAAGATGCGCCGCATCGTCGACAAGCGCGGCGGCTGACGGCCCTCGGCGGGCGGTCGACGGGTCAGCGCGCCCGGCGCCGCCGACCTACGATGCGACCCATGCGCGTGCTGGTGGTCTCCGCCCCGCTCGTCGGGCACGTCTTTCCCCTGGTGCCACTCGCGGTCGCACTGCGCGACGCCGGCCACGACGTGCTGGTCGCCACCGGTGGTGGGGCGATGGCCGCCGGCGACGCCGGTCTGGCCGTGCACGACGTCGCGCCGGGCTTCAACTTCGGCCGGATCGCGCAGCGGGTCTTCCTCCGCCATCCGCTGATCGCGCGCGCCGAGATGGCCGGCACCGCCGGCACCCGGGGCGCCGGCCTGCTCTTCGGCGCGCTCAACGACCAGCTCACCGACCCGGTCGTCGCGCTGGCCACCGAGTGGCGTCCGGATCTGGTGGTTCACGAGCCGTTCGCGGTCGCCGGCGCGGTGGCGGCGGCACGGCTCGGTGTGCCGGCCGTACGCCAGGAGAACGCCCTCTTCGACGGCCGGGCCCTGGTCGGCGCGACCACCGCCCAGCTCGGTGCCGCGTTGCGCCGGCACGGCCTCACGGAGCTGCCACCACCCGCCGCCGCCCTCGCCGTGGCACCGCCCAGCGTGGCCACCCAGCACGGCTGGCCGATGCGCTACACGTCCTACGTGGGCGGCGGTGAACTGCCGGCCTGGCTGCGCGAGCCGGGCGAGCGCCCCCGGATCCTGGTCACCCGCAGCACCCTGACCGGCCCCGGCGACCGGGGGCCGATGCCCGCCGTGGTGGCCGCCGCGGCCCAGGTGGACGCCGAGATCGTGCTGGTGCGGCCCGACGAGCGCTCGGCTCGTTCGCTGCCCGCCAACGTCCGGGTGGTCGACTGGATCCCGCTCGACGAGGCGCTGCCGGCGAGCGCCGCGCTGGTGCACCACGGCGGGGCGGGCAGCGTTCTCGGCGCCCTCGCCGCAGGCCTGCCGCAACTGGCCACTGTGGGTCCGGGGGACCGGCGGCACAACGCCGAGCTGGTGGCCCGCCGGGGTGCCGGCCTCGCGCTGCGTCCGGCCGACATCACCGCGCAGACGCTGACCCGGTTGCTCACCGACGAGAGCCTGCGCACGGCCGCCGCGCAGGTCAGCGAGGAGATCGCCGCGATGCCACCGCCGACGGCCCTGGTGGCCCGGCTGGCGGCGCTGGTCTGATCCCCGTCCCGCGCGCCACGGCCGGGCCCACGCCCGGCTGCGGGAGGATGGCCCGATGCGACACGTCGTGCTGTTCCACTCCGTGTACGGGCTGCGGCCCGCCGTTCGTGCCGCCGCCGACCGGTTGCGCGCCGTCGGGCACCGGGTCACCGCCCCCGATCTGTACGGCGCTCCGGCCACCGACACCGTCGAGGAGGGCTTCGCGCTGCTCGACAAGATCGGCCACGACGTGGTGCTCGACCGGGCCCGGGCGGCGCTGCGTGACCTGCCGCCGCAGACGGTCCTCGCCGGTTTCTCGATGGGCGCGGGCGTCGCCGGGGCGCTGCTCGCCGAGCGCCCCGAGGCCGCCGGCCTGCTCCTGCTGCACGGCACCGGTGGTGCGCCGGACGCGGTCCGGCCCGGCCTGCCGGTGCAGCTGCACCTCGCCGACCCGGACCCGTACGACGCGCCGGACGAGGTCGACGAGTGGCAGGAGGCGATGACCGACGCCGGTGCCGACCTGACCGTGTTCCGCTATCCCGGCGCAGGGCACCTGTTCACCGACCCGGACCTCGCCGAGTACGCCCCGGACGCCGCCGAGGCGGCCTGGTCGCGGGTGCTGGCCTTCCTCGCCGCTGACTGACCGTTCCCTGGCTCGCGGTCCCGGTGCCGCCCTGCCCGACGCTGTGCCCGGCCGCCCTCCAGCGGTGGTTGGCGCGCGCCACCACGCCGCCCCCTCGTCAGCGTGGTCGATGTCCGCGAGATCTTGGACAGTTTCCGTCTTCAGGGCGGGCTCAACTGGTGGTTGCAACACCCTTCCGTTTTCTTCGTTGGGGTGGTTATGGCGTCGAGGTTGAGCCCGCTGGAGCGGGAACAGATCGGGTTGGGTCGGGCT